>JAXIPI010000199.1:0-2989 GCA_045403015.1 Gaiellaceae bacterium
CAGGCGTCTGCGCTTCGCCGTTGCCGAAGAACTCCTCGGCCTCGTTCACCGACATCGCGAGCACGTCGGCGATGTTCCGGCCGCCAAGCGTGTACTCCAGCACGGACGCCTGGAACCGCCTCCCCTCGCACTCCTCGCAGGTGGACTCGACGGTGGCCATGACGCCCAGCTCGGTGTAGATGACGCCCGCGCCGTTGCAGGTGGGACAGGCGCCCTCGGAGTTGGAGCTGAAGAGCGCCGGCTTCACGCCGTTGGCCTTCGCGAACGCCTTACGGATCGGGTCGAGCAGTCCGGTGTACGTCGCCGGGTTGCTCCGCCGCGACCCGCGGATCGCGCGCTGGTCGATCACCACCACGCTGTCCCGGCCGGCGACCGAGCCGTTGATCAGGGAGCTCTTGCCGGATCCGGCGACGCCCGTGAGCACGCAGAGCACCCCGAGCGGGATGTCCACGTCCACGTCCTGGAGGTTGTGCGTCGCCGCCCCGCGGATCTCGAGCGCGCTTGCAGACGAACGCACCTTCTCCTTGAGTGTCGCCCGGTCGTCGAGATGGCGGCCGGTGATGGTGTCCGTGGCCCGTAGCCCCTCGACGGTGCCCTCGAAGACCACCTCGCCCCCCGTCGTCCCGGCGCCGGGGCCGAGGTCGACGACGTGGTCGGCGATCGCGATCGTCTCGGGCTTGTGCTCCACGACGAGCACCGTGTTGCCCTTGTCCCGTAGCTGCAGCAGCAGGCCGTTCATCCGCTCGATGTCATGGGGGTGTAGGCCGATCGTGGGCTCGTCGAAGACGTAGGTGACGTCGGTGAGCGAGGAGCCGAGGTGGCGGATCATCTTGGTGCGCTGCGCCTCGCCACCCGACAGCGTGCCCGACGGCCGGTCGAGCGAGAGATAGCCCAACCCGATCTCGGCAAAGGAGTCGAGGAGGTGCTGCAGCCCGGCGAGCAGCGGGGCCACCGACGGCTCGTCGAGGCCCCGGACCCAGTCGGCGAGGTCGCTGATCTGCATCGAGCAGACCTCGGCGATGTTGTTCCCCTCGATCTTCGAGGATCGGGCCTCCTTGCTGAGCCGGGTGCCGTTGCAATCCGGGCAGGTCGTGAACGTCACTACCCGCTCCACGAAGGCGCGGACGTGCGGCTGCAGCGAGTCGACGTCCTTGGACAGCATCGACTTCTGGATCTTCGGGATCACGCCCTCGTAGGTCAGGTTGATCCCCTCGACCTTGATCTTGGTCGGCTCCTTGTAGAGCAGGTCGCGGAGCTCCTTCTTCGTGAACTTGTTGATCGGCTTGTCCATGTCGAAGAAGCCGGAGCCACTGAAAATGCGGCCGTACCAGCCGTCCATCGAGTAGCCGGGGATCGTGAGCGCACCCTCGCTGAGCGACTTGGTGTCGTCGTACAGCTGCGACAGGTCGAAGTCGTTGACCGAGCCCATGCCCTCGCAGCGCGGGCACATGCCGCCCTGGTAGACGACGTTGCGCACCACGATCCTCTCGCCCTGGCCCTTGTCGACGGTCATCGCCCCGCTCGCCGTTCGCGTCGGGACGTTGAACGAGAACGCCGTAGGCGGGCCGATGTGCGGCTTCCCGAGCCGGCTGAAGAGGATGCGCAGCATCGCGTTGGCGTCCGTGGCGGTGCCGACAGTGGAGCGGGGGTTGGCGCCCATCCGCTCCTGGTCGACGAGGATCGCCGTCGTCAGCCCTTCGAGGACATCCACCTCGGGCCGCGTCAGCGTCGGCATGAAGCCCTGCACGAAGGCGCTGTAGGTCTCGTTGATCAGCCTCTGCGACTCGGCGGCGATCGTGCCGAACACCAGCGAGCTCTTGCCCGAGCCGGAGACGCCAGTGAACACCGTCAGCCTGCGCTTCGGGAGCTCGAGGCTGACGTCCTTGAGGTTGTTCACGCGCGCGCCGTGCACGCGGATCAGATCGTGGCTGTCGGCAGCGTGCTGCGCAGTCGACTGCGCATCCATCTGTGTGGCGATGCTCATGCGGCGATCTTCTCCAGCAGCGCGTCGATGCTCGCGAAGCCCGCCTTCGCGCCCTCTTCGACGCCGTACTGCATCGTCGTGTCGCGCTCCTCGCTCGTGGCGAACTGCATCGTCTGCGTCACGACGACCGTCCCCTCGCCCCACCATTCGGGGATCAGCTGCGGGTCGGTCCAGACGGAGAAGACATGTGCGGGCGGTGCGTCGAAGATCCGCTCGACGCGAATCTCGAGCTCGTTCGGGGTGGTGACGGTGGTCTCGTTCATCTTCAGCTCACCGCCTGCTTGAGGAGCTTCGCGATCCTGGCCTCGTCGGCCTTGGTCAGCTTCGGCAACGCGAAGGCGACCGGCCACATCGACCCGTCGTCGAGGTTCGCGGTGTCGTTGAAGCCGAGCATCGCGTAGCGCTCCTTGAACTTCTCCGCGTTGCGGAAGTAGAGGACGACCTTGCCGTCCTTCGCATACGCGGGCATCCCGTACCAGGTCTTCGGCGTGAGGTCGGGTGCGGTCTCCTTGACGATCGCGTGGATCCGCTGGCCGATGGCGCGATCGCCCGGCGACATCGCCGCGAGCGAGGAGAGGACGGCCTCTTCCCCCTCCGCGGCCGCCTTCAGCTCTCGGGCGCGCGCTTTCATCGCGGCCTTCTCCTCTGCCGTGAATCCGGCGGTCTTGCTGGTGCTCTTGGCAGGCTGCTTGCCCTTCTTCGCAGTGGTGTTCATCGGTCTCCTTTCGTGCGTTCGACGACGTGCGCGAAGCGGTCGAGCCGCTGCAGCCACGTGCTGATGCCCTCGAAGGCGTATGGCGCGAGCATGCACCTGCGGACGCGCCCGATCTTCTCCGTCGTCACGAGCTCCGCCTCCTCGAGCAACCGGATGTGCTTCTTCATACCGGTCAGCGAGATGCCGGCCATGATGAAGTCTCCTTAGAGCTCTGCGCCGGACAGGATGTCCAGCGCCTTCGCGGGCGGGATGGTCTTGATCACGTTGCCGTCGAGGTCGCGGACCTCGAT
>JAXIPI010000374.1:0-10423 GCA_045403015.1 Gaiellaceae bacterium
CCCGAAGGCTGCGCCGAGGATGCCCGCGGTCACCCAGACGCGCGCCGCGCGAGTGATGCTGCCCGTTGTCTCGGCAAGAAGATCGAGAGCGGCGACGACGACGAACGCCGCACCGACAGCCTGAACGCAGCGCGCACCGACGAGCAGCCCGAATGACGTCGCAAGCCCGCAGGCCAGCGACGCTGCCGCGAACACGACCGCGCCGGCCAGGAACGCTCGCCGCGGCCGGCGCCGGGCCACCAGCGCGGCGGGCACGGCGACGAGCGCGAGCACGAGGTTGAAGGACGTGAGAACCCAGGCAACAGTCGTGATCCCGACGTCGAAGCGTCCGAGAATCTCGGGAAGCGCGAGCGTGACGATCGACGAGTCCGCGAGCGCGAGTCCGACGGCAAGACCGAGCAGCCCCGAGCGCATCTGACGAGTCTATGGTGAGGAGGTGCGGATCTGCTCGTTGTTGCCGAGCGCGACGGAAATCATCGCGCAGCTCGGGCTGATCGACTCGCTGGTCGGCGTCTCCGAGGAGTGCCGCTGGCCCCCCGAAGTCGTCGGGAAACCCATTGTCACCGCCGCCAAGATCGACTCGTCGTCTCTGACGAGCCTGGAGATCGACGAGGCCGTGCGCGAATCGGTCGGAGACGGCCGGTCGCTCTACACCGTCGACGGCGATCTGATCGACGCACTCGCACCGGATCTGATCGTGACCCAGGACCTCTGTGCCGTCTGCGCCGTTTCGAGCAGCCAGCTCGCGACCGCCTGCCCCGTCGCAGCGGAGGTGCTCTCGCTCGATCCGCGAACGCTCGCCGGCGTCGCCGAGTCGGTGCGCACACTCGCCACCACGCTCGGCGTCGTCGACCGCGGCGACCAGATCGTGTCGCAGATGTGGGAAACGATCGAGGCGGCCGCCGACTCGGTGCGTGGGTTGCCACGCCGACGCGTGTTCTTCGCCGAGTGGATCGAGCCGCCGTTTTGCGCCGGACAGTGGCTGCCGGAGATGATCGAGCTCGCCGGCGGCACTGACATCCTCGGCAAGGAGGGCCAACCCTCCTACGCGACGACGTGGGAAACCGTGCTCGCGCAGGAGCCCGAGCTCGTCGTGATCGGCCCGTGCGGGTTCGACGCCGACACGGCTGCCGACCGTGCCGCGCAGCTTCGCCTCCCCTGCCCGGCCGTCGCGGTGGACGGCGACAGCTTCTACTCCCGGCCGGCGCCGCGACTTGCCGACGGTGTCCGCCAGCTCGCCCACCTCTTCCACCCCGAGGCGGCACCCGATCCCGGGCTACCGGCAATCGCCCTCACCGTGGCGCGTCTGAGCGAAAGGACGCGCCACGACGGCGCGCCCCTTCGCTCGATTCGCTAGCGGACAGGCAGCGACTCGCCGGGGCTGTCGAGCCGCTGGTCGAGGCACGAGACCTTTCCGACGACCGGTGTCCCCGGACTGGCCTCGCCCGCGGTGTTCGGTGTGTTGTCCCGCCGGTTTCCGTCCGAACTCGTCACACAGAGTGTCCGCCCGGCGAGGACGGGGCTGGTCGGGAACTCGAGCGGACCCGCGTTGCGCAGACTTCCGGCGCCGACCGGATTCCGGAAGAACTCCGAGACATTGCCCCGGCGATCGACGACGATGATCGCGTTCCGCTCGTTCGGAGCGACCCAGATCCTGCCGGCACGGTCGAGCGCGATTCCGTCGGCGCCGTCAAGGGCCGGGTGCTGGACGAAGAGCGCGTCGAGGCAGAGCGTGTCGGCCGTGAACGTCGTGTCGCAGCCCGTCGGTGTGCGGACGGCTCCGTCTCCGCTCAGCTCGACCCGCCAGAGCGCACCGCGGGCCGTGTCGGCGACGAAGAGGTCACCGTCCCGATTGAACGCCAACCCATTCGCGACGATCGCCTGCGTTGCCGGCGGAAGGCCGGGTTGCACGCCCTGGTTCTGGCGCCCGACGCCGACCGAGTTGACCATCGTGGGGACGCGGAAGAGCACCGTTGCCGCACCCCCGGCCGGGCCGACGCGGTAGACACGACCCTGGGCGGTGCCTCCGTCGGAGACGTAGAGATTGCCGTCTTCGTCGAAGGCCACGCCGTTGGCGCCCGGCGTCCCTGTTGCGAAGCCGGTTACGACGGGTGGGTTCGCCGGATCGGCGTCACTGGGTGTGACGACACCGATCTCATCGCCTGCCGCGCCGAAGCCCGTGACGTAGAGCCGGCGGTCAGGCCCGAACGCCACTCCAAGCGGATTGCACGGCGGGTTCATCCTGGCGACGACGACACCTGCTTGACTCGCGCCACCATCGGGGTCGATCCGCACGATCGAGCATCCGGCGGCGCCTCCACGCTGCGGCACGTACAGATTGCCCTTGCGATCCAGGGTGAGCCCTTCGATCGAGATCGGGCTTGCGAACACCGTCGTCCAGGTCGCAGGCTTCGGCGTCGAGCCGGGCTTCCCGTGACCCAGAGCTGTTCCAGCAATGAGACTGGCCGCGGCTACGGCCACGACGGCCGGCAGCACGACTCTTGGGATCTTCCTCATGTCCCTCCCCTTCCTCAGTGAGTGAGAGCGTGATTAGGTCCACATACGAAGCGCGGCGATCGACCGGTTCTCCGCTACGTCGCGACGTAGGTGCCGAACCAGGCCACCAGCCGGCGATAGGCAGCAGCGGCCGCGGCCGGATCGTGCCGGGAGGAGGTCGGGTTGAAGAACGCATGGTCGACGCCCGGGTAGGTGACGATCTGGTGGCGAAGACGTGCGTTGCGAAGCGCGGCACGTGCCGCCGGGCGGCTGGCGTTGACCCTCGAGTCGAGCTGCGCGTAGATCGCGAGCACGGAAGTAGCCTTTGCGCCGGCGAGATTCCCGCCGTCGGGGAAGGGTCCGTAGAACGGAACCGCAGCCGCCAGGCGTGCCTCCTTCGAGGCGAGCAGGAGCCACACCATCCCGCCGCCGAAGCAGAAACCGGTGGCCGCGACCTTCTTCCCGGGGAGGCGACGACGGATCTCCGTCACCCCCGCTTTCATGTCTGCCACGAATCGCGACGGAGGAGCCGCTCCGAGCGCGGCCATGGCTTCGAACTCGTCCTTGAACGTCCCCGTCCCGCCTTCCTCCGAAAGCAGGTCGATCGCCAACGCCGAGTAACCACTCCCGGCGAAGCGGCCGGCGATCGCGCGGATCGAGTCGTTGAGCCCTCGGTTCTCGTGGATCACGAGCACGCCTCCGCGTGGCCGGGCGGCCGCTCCCCAAGCACCCATCAGCTTTCGCCCGCCTGGCCCGCGAAACACGATCTCGCGAGTCGGCCGCGCCGCCGCCGCGACATCCGGCGCGCTCGTGCCAGGCGCCGCTCCGGCCGCGGACGCGACACGCATCCTCGCCTTCGCCTCGTCGGCCACGACACCAGCGAGCAACGACGCCGCCGCGGCGGTGCTCAACCCGAGCAGTCCGAGCCGCCGCAACGCCTCGCGCCGGGACACGAGGCCATCCGCGTGATCCTCGGCGATCTCCTCAGCCAGATATCGCAGCAACTCCGTCACGTCTCGACCTCCTCTACGCGCGAACGAACGGGCCGGATTTCTGAGAGCGATAGAGGGCCGAATCGGCCCTCTTTTCGCCATAGCCTCCCGGAAACAACCTGTAGACGGGAGGTTCTGATGAGCATCACTGCGTCGAGCGAGTCGAGCGTGCACGACTTCGACTTCTGGACCGGCACGTGGCGCGGCCGCAACCGCCGGCTGCGAGAGCGCCTCGCAGGCTGCGACGAGTGGGACGAGTTCGAGGGAACCTGCGTCGCACGCCCTCTCCTCGACGGCCTCGGAAGCATGGACGAGTTCCGCACGGACTACCAGGGCGGGCTCGTCGGGCTATCGTTGCGCTTCTTCGATCCGGCGACCCGCCTGTGGTCGATCTACTGGACCGACACCCGGCGGAGCGGAATCCTCGAACCGCCCGTCGTCGGCTCGTTCTCAGGCGGCGTCGGTGTCTTCGAGTGCGACGACACGTTCGACGGCCGGCCGATTGTCGTGCGCTACCGATGGTCCGATGTGACCACCGCCTCGGCGCGCTGGGAGCAGTCGTTCTCGGAAGACGGCGGAGAGACCTGGGAGACGAACTGGACGGTGGACCACAGCCGCGTGTGAGTCGCCCGTTTGCTGTACTACCGGGAGAAAAGCGGTGCAGCGTGTCGCCCTCATCGCGGTTGCTTTCGTGGCGCTCGCAGTGCCGGCGAACGCGCGCGCAGGCCCCGTCTTCGTATTCGACCAGCCGAGCGCGTCGCCGAACGACCGCGTAACGGTGCGGACTGTGACGGCGCGAGTGAAGCCGCTGCAGCCATTTCGGATCTACCTAGTTCGAGCCGATCTGGCCGGCGAGGTGCGCTCTCGGCTCGACCCGCGCGTGAACTTCGTCGGCTCGCTCGCGCCGGATCGGAACGGCCGCGGGCTGATGACGTTCAGCGTTCCTCCGCTCGACGCCGGCGAGTACACGCTCGCGTACTGGTATGGACGAACCTTCAAGGTTCAGCAACGCGCTCAACTCATCCGGCGCTACCGCCCGCGGGCGCTCCTGCGCATCGACGCGACGCGGTCGTGCCCGGTCACGCTTCCCAACGCGAACCGGCCAGCCGCGCCTGGCGTCGTGGTACGGGAACGGTCTCCTCTGGGCCGGCCTCACCGCCGACGGCATCTACGCGGTCGCGCAAGATCGCGTTGCCGAGGACGGTTCGATCGGCAACAAGCTGCTCTGGGCAACCACACCGCCCGAGCGCGCGCCGACGCTCTCGGGTGAGCGGCTCGACGCGCCTGCGCCGCCATTACGCGTTCTCGGGGTAAATAGAGGCTCGTTCTCCAGCGCCGACAAACCGTCGTACATGAGCCCCGTCAGCTTCCCGACCGCCGGCTGTTGGCGACTTACGGCGCGCGTGGCCGACGTGAGTCTCACGTACGTCGTCGAGGTCGTCGTACGAACGGCGCCGACGCCCTAGACGGCGGCTGCTTCCAGCGTTGCCTTCATCGTGGCCGCCCCTCGGTCCATGACCTGATCGAGCGTGACGGCGACCTCATTCGGCAGCACGTCGACGACCCACTCGACTCTGCATCGGTTCGCGCCGTCGGCGAAAACCTGGACGGATGCGTTGTAGTGCGTGGCGCCAAGCGGTGAGTCCAGGGCGGAGTACACGAGTCGGCGCGTCTCGTCGTCCAGGTCGACAAGGGGCTCCCGCTGCACCGCTCCGCTGAAGAAGGTGACGATCCGATCGTTTCCCTCGAGACGGGTATCGACGACGAAGCCCGGCACCACCCGCGTGTGCACGGCGCCGAAATCGCGAATCGCGTCCCAGACGCCGTCAGCGCCGGCGTCGATCAGAATCTCCTTACGGACCGAAGCCATCTCGTCGCGAGTGTACGTCCTCGGCGGTTATGGGAAGCGAGCACAGCTGCGAATCGTTGAAAGCCTCGAGCATGAAGATTGAGTTCTTGTACTGGGACGGATGCCCCTCGCATCCTGAGGCGCTGCAGCTACTGCAGGCCGTGCTTGCCGACCGGGGCGTGGAAGCGACCGTCGAGCTGCGCGAGGTGCACACAGAGCGGGAGGCGGAGGCGCTCCGGTTTCCGGGCTCGCCGACGATCCGCGTCGAAGGTCGAGACGTGGACGCGGCCGGTGCGCAGGCCCGGCCCGCGCTGACATGCCGTATCTACCATCTCGCGGACGGACGCGTGTCCCCGATACCGAGCCGCGAACAACTCGAGGAGGCACTCACATGAGCATCGCCCTTTCCCAGACGGCGCCGTCGTTCAGCCTGCCGGGAGTCGATGGCCGCAGCCACTCGCTCGACGACTACGACGACGCCCCTGCGCTCGTGCTCGTCCAGTCCTGCAATCACTGCCCCTACGTCCAGGCGTGGGAAGGACGGCTGATCGCGATCCAGCAGGACTACGCCGAGCGCGGCGTTCGCATCGTTGCCATCTCGTCGAACGACGTCTCGAGCCACCCCGAAGACTCCTTCGAGCAGATGCAGCTGCGGGCGCAGGAGCAGGGCTTCAACTTCGACTACCTGTACGACGAGAGCCAAAGCATCGCGCGCGCTCTGGGCTCCGAACGAACGCCAGAGGTATTCGTCTTCGACAGTGCCCGCAAGCTCGTCTATCACGGGGCGATCGACGACAGCAGGGACGAGACCTCGGTCACGGCCGACTACCTCCGCGACGCACTCGACGCCGTGCTCGCCGGGGCGGCGCCGGCCGTTGCCGATACTCCCCCGGTCGGTTGCACCGTCAAGTGGCGGAGCTGACGCTCGCCCGCTGACCTGCGCTGCGTTTCGCGAAGATAGGGGTTGTGGATGCGGTCGTGCTCGTCGAGGGGATCAGCGACCAGTGCGCAGTCGAGGCGCTGGCGGAGCGACGTGGCCGGAATCTCGAGGCCGAGGGCATCTCCGTCGTGCCGATCGGGGGCGCGCAGTCGATCGGAAGGTTCCTGAAGCAGTTCGGGCCCGAAGGGCTTGACGTCAAGCTCGCCGGCCTGTGCGACGTCGGAGAGGAAGGCGACTTCAAGCGCGGGCTCGAGCGCGCCGGCCTTGGCGCCGATCTCACTCGCGCAGAGATGGAACGGCTGGGCTTCTACGTGTGCGTCGCCGACCTGGAGGACGAGCTGATCCGCGCTCACGGTGCCGCCTCCGTGGAGGACGTTGTGGACGCTCAGGGCGACCTCGGATCCTTCCGCACCCTCCAGAAGCAGCCGGAGTGGCGAGGACGCAGCACCGAGGAGCAGCTTCGGCGCTTCATGGGCAGCGGCGGCCGCAGAAAGATTCGGTACGCGCGCTTGCTGGTCGAGGCGCTCGACCTCACTCGAATGCCGCGGCCGCTCGACCTCGTGCTTGCGCATGTCTGAGCTCAGCGCCGCCCGGCGCGTGCAGATCGGGCTTCTCTCGCCTCGGCTGGTCCGCTGGCTCGCTCCGAGTCTCTACGTCGCGGCACTCAGTGCGTACATGTGGCGAGAGGGCGTACCGGTAGGACGCGAGCGGCTGCTCCTCTGGATCGTGCTTGGTCTGCTCGCGCTCTCGACCGCGAATCTCGGGGGTTGGTTCCGCGGCGTAGTCTTCGAGTGGCTGCCGCTGGCGCTCGTGCTCGCGGCTTATGACCTGCTGCGCGGGCACGCCGACGGTCTGCTCTTCTCCGCCTGGTACCGGCCGCAGCTCGACGCGGACTCCTTTCTCTTCGGTGGCACCGACCCCACCGTGTGGCTCCAGGATCGGCTCTGGCATGGGCCGTCGGATCTGAGCTGGTACGACTACGCCTCCTGGGCCGTCTACGTCAGCTACTTCCTGGCGACGTACGTGGTCGCCGGGTTTCTCTGGTTCTTCGCACGAGCGCGCTTTCGGCGGTACGTGGCGTGTGTCGCGCTCCTCGCGGGCACGGCGTTCGCGACGTTCGCGCTCTTTCCCGCCGCGCCTCCTTGGCTTGCGAGCCGGCACGGCGAGCTCGCCCCGACCACGCGTCTGATCGGCCCGATCTCCGGCCACATCCCGTTCGTGTCCCTATCGTTCGAGGAGCTGTTCAAGCGCGGCTGGGAGTACTCCAACCCGGTGGCGGCGGTGCCATCGCTGCATGCGGCGTACACCCTGCTGATCACGCTCTTTCTCTGGCGCGCCGCGGGCAGGGCCCGACCGCTCCTCGCGCTCTACCCGCTGGCGATGGCGTTCGCCCTCGTCTACACGGCCGAGCACTACGTGGTCGACATCCTGCTCGGGTGGGCGTACACGCTGGTGGCCATCTGGATCGTGGGCCGCGTCGCGGACAGCGCCCTACTCAGAAAACAGCCACGCCGCACGAGATCGAGCTCGCCGTAGCGCAGGACAGGATCGTCGTGGAAGCCGAGCCAATCCCGTCCTGCGTCGTCGCGGACGCGAGGACTATCGAGGCGGCGGGTATCGCCATACCGCCGCGACCGCAATCCTCACACTCCTTGCGTCTGCACCGCACCCGGTCGCGTGAGAGCCCAGATCACCCAGATGTCGAGCGCGATGACGAGCAGCGACCACCACGGGTAATACGGGATGAAGAAGAAGTTGCTGACCGCGCTGATCATGGCCAGCAGAACTGCCGTCACGGCGGCCCACGTCTTCCCTGCGAAGAGAGCGAATCCGGCAACGAACAGGAGGATCCCGATGAGGAGGTGAATCCAACCCCACGCCGTGACGTCGAGGTCGAATGTGTAGTTGCGGGTGACGACGAAGAACTCGTCGTTGAAGATCGCGGCCAGGCCGGTGAGAGCCTGGAAGCTGCCGACCAGAATCATCACCACACCGGCGAAGGTGATTCCCCCGATCGCCCACCCGGAGACTGCCGGGGCATCGGACCCAACTTGATATTGCGACATCTCACGCTCCCTTCAGGAAAGACTCGCATCGGTTGACGTCGAACCGAGCGTCGTCGTCCCCTAGGAGGGTTTGGCGAAACATCGGCTGAGTCGCCGTTGCCTGAGAGCCGCTCCATGTCAGGCGAAACCCGTGTGCCGACCAGGGCTTTCCACGGGTGCGATGCGACCTCGGCACTGCGAACCTCCTGCCAGTCCAACCGGACGATTCGTGCGATCCAGCATGCCGGCAGCGTCGCCACCAGCTGACGCCGCGCCGAAGGCGCAGAGAAAGGGACTCTATGAGCAGCACAGAGGTGACCATCGAGAGCGCGACCGAGATCCGGCCCTTCCGCGTCGAGGTACCGGAAGACGACCTGGTCGACCTCCGCCGTCGCATCGCGGCCACGAACTGGCCCGAGAAAGAGACGGTCGCAGATCAGTCGCAGGGCGTGCCGCTCGCCATGATCCAGGAGCTCGCCCGCTATTGGGCGACCGAGTACGACTGGCGCACGTGCGAGGCGGCACTGAACGCCCTGCCGCAATTCGTCACTCAGATCGATGGACTCGACATTCACTTCATTCACGTTCGTTCGCAACATGACGACGCGCTGCCGCTCATCGTGAATCACGGCTGGCCGGGCTCGATCGTCGAGCAGTTGAAGATCATCGGTCGACTGACCGATCCGACGGCGCACGGCGGCAGCGAAGCGGATGCGTTCGATGTGGTGATTCCGTCGATGCCGGGGTACGGGTTCTCGGGGAAGCCGACGAGCACCGGTTGGGGCCCCGAGCGCATGGGTCGAGCCTGGGCAGAACTGATGAAGCGCCTCGGCTACAACAGCTTCGTCGCCCAAGGCGGCGACTGGGGTGCGTTCGTCGTCGACTGGATGGGCGTGCAGAAACTCGAGGGATTGCTCGCCATCCACAGCAGCATGCCGGGTACCGTGCCGGCAGACGTCGACAAGGCCACGCTCGCCGGCGACCCCGCGCCACCCGACCTCCCAGCTGACGAACGACGCGCCTGGGATCACCTGCTCACAACCTACAAGCAGGTCGACTACGCCAGGATCATGGGGTCGCGCCCGCAAACCCTGTACGCCATCGCGGATTCACCCGTCGGCCTGGCCGCTTGGCTGCTCGACCACGGCGATGGTGACGGCCAGCCGGCCGGAGGCCTGGTGTCGGGTCTCAACCGGTCCACGAGCGACACCGGCGAGCTGACCCGCGACGAGATCCTCGACAACTTCACGCTCTACTGGTTGACCAACACGGGAGTCTCTGCCTCTCGTCTCTACTGGGAATACAAGGGCGGCTTCTTCAACGTGAAGGGCGTCTCCATTCCAGTGGCCGTCACGGTCTTCCCGGGCGAGCAATATCAAGCCCCGCGCAGCTGGGCAGAGCGGGCCTACCCCAACCTCATTTACTTCAACGAAGTCGACAAGGGCGGCCACTTCGCCGCCTGGGAACAGCCGCAGCTGCTCTCCGAGGAGATCCGCGCCGCGTTCAAGTCATTGCGATAGAGGGAGGTCGTCATGAGCACCGTCGAGACCGCAACCGAGATCCGCCAGTTCCATGTCGAGATTCCAGATGAGCAGATCGACGACTTGCGCCGCCGCATCGAGGCGACGCGCTGGCCGAGCAAGGAGCTCGTCGGCGATCGCTCGCAGGGCGTCCAGCTGGCGACGCTGCAGAAGCTCGCGCGCTACTGGGCAACCGACTACGACTGGCGCAAGGCCGAGGCGAAGCTCAATGCACTCCCACAGTTCACGACGGAGATCGACGGGGTCGAGATCCACTTCATCCACGTGAGGTCGCCGCACGAGAACGCGTTGCCGCTGATCATGACGCACGGCTGGCCCGGCTCGGTGATCGAGCTGCTCGAGACCATCGGCCCGCTGACCGACCCGACCGCGCACGGCGGCGACGCCGAGGACGCGTTCCACCTGGTGCTGCCGTCCCTGCCCGGCTACGGCTTCTCCAGCGAGCCGACCGAGCTAGGCTGGGACGCCGGCCGCACCGCACGCGCGTGGGCGGAGCTGATGCACCGCCTCGGCTACACCCGCTACGTCGCCCAGGGCGGCGACGTGGGTGCCCTCGTCAC
>JAXIPI010000110.1:0-19336 GCA_045403015.1 Gaiellaceae bacterium
CGACCGAGAACGTCCGCGCGGTCGCGAAGGCGAAAGGGCTCGACGTCAGCGAGGTGACCGTCGCCGTCGCGGATCAGGTTGACGCGGGCGCCGGCCTGGCGCAGCTCGCCGATCAGCTCGTTGTGGCGGTCGCGCTCGAGCACGACGACTGTCACCTCGGTGACGTCGAGTCCTTTCGCCTTCGCGACCGCACGGACGTTCTCGGTCGGCGTCGCGTTGATGTCGATCGCCCCCGCGGCCTCGGGCCCGACCGCGATCTTGTCCATGTAGAAGGCGGCGCCGGGATCGAACATCGTCCCGCGCTCGGCGACGGCGATCACGGCGATCGCGTTCGGCTGCCCGAGCGCTGTCAGACGCGTTCCCTCCAGCGGGTCGACGGCGACGTCGACCGCGGGGCCGTGGCCGGAGCCGATCTCCTCGCCGTTGTAGAGCATCGGCGCCTCGTCCTTCTCCCCCTCGCCGATCACGACGACGCCGTTCATCTCGACGGTGCCGAGCATCAGCCGCATCGCGTCGACGGCGGCCTGGTCGGCCTTCTCCTTCTCACCCCGGCCGACCCAGCCGGAGGCTGCGAGCGCCGCCGCTTCGGTCACGCGGACGAGCTCGAGTGCAAGGTTGCGGTCGGGTGCCTGGGCGCTCACTGCGCCTGCAACTCTATTAGGGCGTGGCGGTGGCCGACTTGAGGAAAGTCGACGGGTCGAGCAGGTTCCCCTGGCCCGCCGGCAGGAAGACGATCTGCGGCGGCGCCTCCTTCAGGATCTGGAGCGCCTCGAACTGAAGGTTGCGGTCGGTGAGCGAGCTCGCGCGCAGGCGCTGCGCCTGCGCCTGGCCGCGCGCCCGCTCGATCTCCTGCTGTGCCTCGGCCTTCGACTGCTCGACCTTCTGCCTGGCCGCGAGGGCGTCCTGCGTCGCGACCTGCTTGCGCTCGATCGCGGCCGTGAACTCCTTCGGGAAGTCGAGGTCGTTGATCAGGAAGTCGACGACGTCGATCGAAAAGCTCTGGAGCTGCCGGTCGAGCTCGACCTGCACCGCCTGACGAATCTGCTCCCGGTTCGGGGCGACGGAGACGCTCTTGAACTTCACAGTCTCGTTCTTGAAGACCTGGAAGACCCGCGGTGCGACCACCTTGTCGAAATAGGTCGAGCCGACGTCCGTGAAGAGCTCCTGCACCGCCTTGTCGCTGACGCGGTAGTTGAGCGTCACGACCGCATAGACCGGCTGCGTCTCCTCGCTGATCGCGGGGCCGCTGCTGATCGTGCCCTCGGCACCCCCGCCGCGATCGTCCATCTGGAAGCGCTGGCTCTCGACCTGGGTCGACACCTCCTCCGCGGTCTGCCATGGCGCGATCGTCTGGAAGCCGTCCCCGCGCTGGCCGACGATCTCGCCGAACTGGCGCACGACCAGCACATGCCCGGCGTTCACCGAGTGGAACGACCGGAAGGCACCCCACCCACCGATGACGACGATGAGCGCAAGGACGGAAGCCAGGATCCAGGCCGTGCCTTCGTCTCTCTTGCCCTGGCGGCGGAGGCCGATTCCGTTCACGACTGCGACGACGGCGACGAGGACGACAACCGTCGAGATGATCAGATAGCTCATTCAGGAGGGAGGATTTCGCGCCGGGGCCGCGATTCCTCCCGTGCCCGCCGGCCCTGGCGGACGTTCGCGATCGCCCGCGCGAGGAAGGCGGTGATCGCAATCGAGCTCGCGACGATGCCGAGAATGACCTCGACCTTCAGCATGTCTCCTACATCGTGTCTGGTGCCTCGACGCCGATCAAGTCCAGCGATCGCGCGATCACGGACTTGGTCGCCGTGACGAGGCCGAGCCGGAAGGCCTCCGCCTCGGAGCCGAGCACCTTGTGCTGCGTGTAGAAGCGGTGGAAGTCGTCGGCGAGCCGGATCGCGTACGTGGGGATCGCGTGCGGCCCTCGCCGCTCGGTCGCCTCGGCGACGACGGCTGGAAATTCGGCCAGGCGCTTGATCAGGTCGCGCTCCTCGTCGGCGAGCTCTGCGGGCGGCTCCGCCGTGGGCGCCGCATCGCCCGCGTTCCGCAGGATCCCCGCAATCCGCGCGTGCGCGTACTGGACGTAGTAGACGGGGTTCTTCTGGCTCTTCTCGGCCGCCAGATCGACGTCGATCTCGATCGTCTGGTCCGGGCCGCGCGAGACGAGGTACCAGCGGGCCGCGTCGACACCGACCTCGTCCAGGAACTCGTCCAGGAAGACGACGTCGCCGCGGCGCTTCGACATCTTCGCGGTCTGACCGCCCTGGGTCAGATGGACGAGCTGGTAGATCAGGACCTCGATCCGTCCCGGGTCGTAACCGAGCATTCGGGCGACCGCGCCGTACCAGTTGCGCGTGCCGTGGTGGTCGGCCCCGAGCACGTAGATCGCGCGGTCGAGCCCACGGTCGAGCTTGTCGGCGAGGTAGACGACGTCAGCGGCGCGGTAGGTCGGCGTCCCGGATTCCGAGCGGATCAGCACCCGGTCGTCGTCGTCACCGTAGGCCGACGAACGCGCCCAGACGGCACCGTCCTTCTCGTACGTGTCCAGCCGCGGCAAGTACTCGGAGAGCCGCTTCTCGAGCTCGCTCTGCTTCGCCCAGGAGTCGAAGTGGATCCGGAAGCGCTCCAACGTCTCCTCGATCCGATGCAGCATCTGCGGGACCGGGTCGTCCGGCAGCGTCGCCAGCTCGGCCACGTAGTCGCCCTGGTAGCCACCGTCCGGCGGCACTTCGCCGCGTCGGCGCGCCTCCACCGACGCGCGGAAGAGGTCCATCTGCGCCCCCGCATCGTTGTAGTAGTACTCGCGCTCGACGTCGTGCCCGGTGAACTCGAGCAGCCGTGCCACCGAGTCGCCGTACGCGCCGTTGCGCGCGGCCGCAACGGTGATCGGGCCAGTCGGATTCGCGGAGACCATCTCGACCTGCACGCGCTCCTTCGTCCGAGCCGAGCCACTGCCGTAGCTGCGTCCCGCAGCGAGGATCTCGGCGAGCGCGTCGCGATACCACGCCGGCGCAAGCCAGAGGTTGACGAACCCCGGCCCGGCGATCTCGGCCCGGGCGACGTCGGGTAGCGCCGCGGCGAGCTCGACGAGCTGCTCTGCGATAGCGCGCGGCGGTTGTCTGCGCACGCCGGCGAGGCGCATCGCAGCGTTGGTCGCATAGTCGCCGTGCGTCGGGTCTCCCGGGCGCTCGAGCACGATCTCCGCGCCCGCCGCCTCGCCGAGCGCCGCCTCGAGCCGCTCGATCGCCTCAGCGGGCATGTGTCTCCTCCAGAGTCGTCACGCCGTTATCGTACGGGCGTGGACGAGGACGACCCCGCTCAGGAGCGCCAGCTCAACATCCAGATCGCCGAGGAGCATCTCTCCGGGGTGTACGCGAACTTTGCGAACATCTCCTTCTCCGACTACGAGTTCACGCTCACGTTCGCCCGCATCGATCACGAGGTCTCGGAGGGCGACATTCCCGGGATGGTCGTCGCCCGCGTGAACATGTCGACGAAGTTTGCGAAGGAGCTGCTCGACGCGATGCAGGACTCCTGGTCGAAGTACGCGACCGTGCGCGGGATCCAGGATCTCCCCGAAGCCCCGCCGCGGAATTCGTAGCCCGCGTCGTTGAGAGTCGCCGTCGTCTCGGACGTCCACGCGAACCTGCACGCGCTCGAAGCCGTGCTGGCAGAGGTGGACAAGGGCGGGTTCGACGAGATCTGGTGCCTCGGCGACGTCGTCGGCTACGGACCCAAGCCGAATGAGTGCGTGGCGCTCGTGCAGGAGCGAACCACGATCTGCCTCGCGGGCAATCACGATCTGGTCGTGCTCGGGAAGATCTCGCTCGCGACGTTCGGCGGCGAGGCGGGCGCCGCAGCAGCGTGGACGCGCGAGGTGCTGGACGAGCCCGCGCGCGCGTTTTTGACGACACTCGCTCCGAGTGCCGTCACAACCGGCGCCGAGCTCTTCCACGGCAGCCCGCGCGACCCGGTGTGGGACTACGTGCTCACCGAAGATGCGGCGCGGTGGACGTTCGCCGCCACCACCGCTCCGCTCGTCCTCGTCGGCCACAGCCACATTGCGCTCGAGCTCGCCGGCGACGGTATCGAGGTTCGAGGCGGTCAGGCGGCTGCGGGAACGACGCTCGACCTCGCGGCTGCGCGGCGCCTGCTCAACCCCGGCTCGGTCGGCCAGCCCCGCGACGGCGATCCGCGTGCCGCCTGGCTCGAGGTTGATCTCTCGTCGGGACGGGCAACCTTCCGCCGTACCGACTATGCGGTCGAGCGGACGCAGTCCGAGATGCGCGAGGTGGATCTCCCCGAGGTCCTGGCAGCGCGGCTCGAGCACGGCATCTAGCCCGCAAGCTGGTCAGCGTATAGCTACCCCGGCGTAGGGCCTCGGCTAATGGTCGAGCTCGTCGTTCGTGCCGTCGTCGCCACTGTGGTCGCCGCCGCCGCCCGGGCCGGAGTTGCCGTGCTCCTCCGGCTGCTGCGCGTCGGTACCGGTGGGCTCCGCGATCACGGGCTCGGGCACGTCCAGGTCGACGCCGCTGCCGGGACCCGAGTTGTCGTGACTGTCGTCCCCGGCGCGGGTGTCCACCTGTTTTCCGGGGCCACTGTTGTCAAGGGAGTCCTCGTGCTCGGCTTCACCGCGGCCTTCGCTCTCGTCGGCAACGCTCCCCGGGCCGCTCGAGTCGCCCGCTCCCGTGCCCTCATCCCCGCCCTCACGCTGCCTCCGAACGGAGGCGAAGCCGCCCGGCGGGACGGGCAGCAGTTCTGTCTGCTGTGCGGTTTCCTTCGCCGCAACGGGTGCGACATGCTCGACGGTGCTTCCGGCGGGGCGAGTCGGTGGGTCGTGCAGGCTGCGCTCGGCGACGACGCCCGCGGAGCCCGCGATTCCGACGGCAGCGCCTGCGGCCGCCAACTTCGCGATCAGAGGCACGCCGACGGCGGCCGCGGCCGCAGGCGTAGCCGCCGTGCTCGCAAAACCAGGCACTGCATAGGCGATCGATTCCTGCACAGCGAGCGGCACCACGAGCACACCAGCCACGAGGCCCGGACGGAGGCGCCGCTGCAGCCGACGCCTCGCGCGGAAGAGGAGCGCCTCGACCGCAGGGCGCGACGTCCCGAGTGCGGTCGCGACCTCGTCGTACCGGAGGCCGTAGATGTCGCGCAGGACGACGGCTTCGCGCTGCTTCTCGGGAAGCACGGCGAGCTCCGCGTAGAGCGCGGCCGCCTCCTCGCGCCCGAGCGCGGTTTCCTCGACGCTCGGAGAGACCTGCGTCGGATCGTCGTCGATCAGCGCGAGCGGCTCGCGCATCCGCGCCGTCGCGCGGCGCCGGCAGGCGTTGCGGGTGATCGTTCCGAGCCAGGCGGCCGGGTCTCGCACCTCCGTTCCGGTCAGCAGGTTGCGGTACGCCGACAGGAACACCTGCTGCGTCGCGTCCTCGGCCTCGTTCGGGTCCCGGAGGAGCATGCGGCAGATGCCGTAGACCATCCGCGCGTGCTCGGTGTACAGCTGCCCCAGATGCGCGCCGGCCACCCCTGGTGAGGGGCGGCTCGGCAGCGCAGAGATCGGGTCGACGCTCATCGAGCGCTAGTGGTCGTCGCCGCCACCCTTCCCGTGGCCGCTGTGATCGTCGTCATCGTCGTCGTCGTTCTCGTCATTGTCCTCATGCTTTATCTCTTCGAGCCGCAGGGCTCCAGCGGTTCCCGAGGCGCATTCGATTTCGACGAGGTCGCCGACAGCAAAGCCAATGAGCGGCTTGCTCAGCGCACATGTCACCGGCGAAGTCGAGCTTGGTGTGACCGTGATGGACGTGTCGGAGAGCGCGGTGATCCGGCCGGTCACCTCGACCTCGTCTTCGTCCTCGTCCTCATCGTTGTCGTCGTCGTCGCGGTTGTTCTCGTCGTCGCCCCGGATCGAGAGGAGCGTCAGCTTCCCGTCGGTTCCGACGGCGACGTGCACCGTCACCTCGTCGAACTGCGCGATACCTGCGGGCAACACGAAACCCGCCGGCAACGCGAGCGTCACGAAGCCGGCTTTCGCCACGACCAGCTCGATGCTGCCGGCCTCGATCTTGGTGAGGATCCCCTCGACCTCGAGCACGCCGAGGCGGCCGACAGTCGAGACCGACATCGCCAGCGGCGTGGCTGTGGTCAGGTTGACGATCGCCGTGATCTGGTCACCGGCCAGCGGTGTGCGCCCCGATGACGAGGAGAGCGTGCGGGTCGCCTTGCGGGAGAGCGCGAATGTCGAGCCGCCGGCGGAGACGAGCAGCCGCTTCTGGGCCTTCTGCCAGCGGACGACGACTGCCCTCACCTTCGCGGTCTTGGCGCGGCCGTTTGCCCGCACCGAGGCCGCCTTGAACGTGCCATCCCCAAGAGCTGTGCCCCGAACGTCCAGGCGCTGGCCGATCTTGAACGCGTGGGCGTTCGCGGAGCGCGCGGTGCGAACGACGCCACCGGCGGACGCTGTCACCACCGTTCCCCGCTTGGCGTCCTTGGCGACAACGACGCCTTTCCAGGCGGTCGCGGCAGACGCGGGGCTCGCGGCAAGGAGCAGTCCTGTCACCGCGACGAGAAGTACGAGTATGCGTTTCATGACTGTGTGCGTCTCCTGTGTCGAGGTTGCACACAGCAGGAGCCGAACGGTGCCGGAAACTTGCGGGGCGCGAGGGCGGGTCTAGAGGACGGCCGGCTCGGCCGGCGCTTCGCCCGTGGTGGCGAACGTGATGCCCTCGCGGGCGAGCGCGACCTGGACTTCCTCGCGCGCCTTGTAGATCCGCCACTTCACGGTGGCGAGCGTTACTTCGAGCGAGTCGGCGATCTCGGTGTAGGAGAGCCCGACGATGTCCCGGAGGAGGAGCGCCATCTTCAGGTCGACGCTCAGGTGCTCGACGGCGCGCCAGACGGCGTCGATCGCCTCGATCCGCTCGAACGGTGCGTCCACGACCTCGAGCGGCGGGATGTCCTCGAGGTTCACCACCGCACGCGGCCGGCGCTCGAGGGCGCGCAGCTCGTCGAGCACGCGGTTCTTCGTCACCTGGAAGAGCCACGTGGTAAAGCGGCAGCGGAGCGAAAAGCTTGGCAGGCCCTGGTAGACGCGAAGGAAGACCTCCTGCGTCAGATCTTCTGCAAGCGAGCGGTCACCGACGAGCCGAAGCACGTAGTTGTAGACAGGAAGCTCATACGCACGGACGATGAGCGAAAAGGCTCGCTCATCTCCTCGCTGAGCCTTCCGCAGGACGCCGAGGTCAGGCTGGGGCAGCGACAAGTCGGCGGGAGTATAGCGCCGAGATTCTCAAATGGAAGGTCCCGTTTTCGCCGGAGCGCACAAGTTGCCTCCCGTCATCTCAGACGGTGTATCCAAGCCCAGAAGCCGCAGGGTCGTAGGGGCTAGATCGGACAATTCGCCACCTTCCTTTAGCCCCACTTCACTCAAGGTGAGTATGAGCGGTACCGGATTCGTGGTGTGCGCCGTGAAGGGGCTGACGCCGTCCGGCTCGAGCATCGTTTCGGCGTTGCCGTGGTCTGCCGTGATGAGACAGACGCCGCCGGCAGCCCGCGTCGCGTCGACGACGACGCCGAGGCACTCGTCGGTGACCTCGACGGCCCTCGTCACGGCGGGGATCGAGCCCGTGTGGCCGACCATGTCCGGGTTCGCGAAGTTGATCACCGCGAAGCGATATCCGTTGCCGATCTCGCCGGCGAAACGCGCGGCGACCTCGCGGGCGGACATCTCCGGCTTGTGGTCGTAGCTCGGCACGTCGCGGGGGCTCGGGACGAGGATCCGGGTCTCGCCCGGCCACTCGTCCTCGACGCCGCCGTTGAAGAAGTACGTGACATGTGCGTACTTCTCGGTCTCGGCGACGTGCAGCTGGCGGGCGCCTGCGGCGGCGAGCGTTTCCGCGAGTGTCCACCGGACCTCCTGCTCGCCGAATGCGACAGGCACGTCCAACTCGGACGAGTAGCGCGTCATCGTCGTCACGTCGAAGCCAGCCTCGACGAGCTTGGCCGCCAGCTGGCGACCTCGGTCGGGGCGGAAGTTGAAGAGGATCGCCGCATCGTCCGCTCCGAGCGCCGGACGACCTTCGACCACGATCGGCTCGATGAACTCGTCGGTCACGCCCGCGTCGTAGCTCGCTTGCACATTGCGCAACAAGCTATGTGCCGGCACATGTGTACCCATGTGCCGGATGATCGCGTCGAACGCTTTTTGCGTACGTTCGACGCGCTTGTCGCGGTCCATCGCCCAGTAGCGCCCGGTGACGGTCGCCAACCGTTCGATCGGTAGCTTCGCGAGGTCGGACACGGCGGAGGTCGGCGACACGTCGCGACCGTCCGTGAAGGCATCGACCCAGGTG
Source organism: Gaiellaceae bacterium (assembly GCA_045403015.1). Lineage (GTDB taxonomy): Bacteria > Actinomycetota > Thermoleophilia > Gaiellales > Gaiellaceae > Gaiellasilicea. The sequence goes on from JAXIPI010000110.1 coordinate 8,355, forward strand.
CGGTCCTCCATGCCGAGTCGGCGTGCGAGCTCGAGCAGCGCCTTCAGGTGGTCGATGTGCGAGTGCACGCCTCCGTGCGAGACCAGGCCGAGGAGGTGCACGTCCCCGCCACGCTCACGCGCGCGCTCGAAGGCACCGATGAGCGCCGGGTTCTCGAAGAGCGAGCCGTCGCGGATCGCGAGGTTCACGCGCTGGAGATCCTGGAAGAGGATCCGACCCGAGCCGATCGTGAGATGGCCGACCTCGGAATTCCCCATTTGGCCCTCGGGCAACCCGACCGCCTCGCCGGACGCCTTCAGCGTCGTGTGCGGGTACTCGCGCCAGAGCCGGTCGAAGACGGGCGTCTCCGCCAGCTCGACCGCATTGCCAGGCCCGGGTGGCGCGCAGCCCCACCCGTCGAGGATCACGAGCGTTACGAGGTCGACGCTGCCCGGCAAATCGCTGCGAAGGAGTCGGGGTCGAGCGAAGCGCCGCCCACCAGCGCGCCGTCGACCGATGTCTGCGACAAGAGCTCGGCGGCGTTCTCGGGCTTGACCGAGCCGCCGTAGAGCACCGGACGGTCGAGCAACCCCTTGATGAACGCGTGGGCCTCCTCCGCTATCTCCGGTGTCGCGGTCTTGCCTGTGCCGATCGCCCAGACCGGCTCATAGGCGATCATCAGCCGTTCGTGCGCTCCGGCCGCGAAGGCGATCGCCTCGACCTGGATCTTGAGCACGAGCGCCATGTCCCCGGACTCGCGCTGCTCGAGCGTCTCGCCGACGCACGCAATCACTCCGAGCCCCGCCTCGAGCGCGGCGCGGGCGCGGCGCGCGACCATCTCGTCGGTCTCGCCGAAGAGCTGCCGCCGCTCCGAGTGACCGACGAGCGCACCCTGCACCCCGAGCTCCACGAGCATCTCGGGCGAGACCTCGCCGGTATACGGGCCGCTTGGCTCCCAGTGCACGTTCTGGGCGTAGATCGTCTGGCCCGTCTCGACAGCCGAGCCGAGGGAGACGTACGGCGGGCACAAGACGACGTCGACGCCGTCCGGTGCCTCGAATCCGTCGAAGAACGCGCGCGCCTCGACCGGTCCTTTGAACATCTTCCAGTTCCCGGCGATCAGCATTTCGTCAATTCTCCGGGATCGCGGCGACGCCCGGGAGCTCCTGGCCCTCGAGCAGCTCCAGTGACGCGCCGCCTCCGGTCGAGACCCACGAGATCTCATCGCCGAGGCCGAGCTCGTTCACCGCCCGGACCGAGTCGCCGCCGCCGACGACTGTGTAGCCGTCGACAGACGCGACGGCCTGCGCAACAGCCTTCGTTCCCTCGGCGAACTGCTCCCACTCGAAGACGCCCATCGGGCCGTTCCAGAACACAGTCTTCGCGGCTCGGATCCGGCGGGCGAAGTCGTCGCGCGACTCTGGGCCGATGTCGAGCCCGAGCCAGCCTGCGGGGAGCGCGTCGAACGGCGCCACCTGGGTCTTGGCCTCGGCCTCGAAGGCGCTCGCCGCGACGACGTCGCTCGGGAGCACGACTGGGAATGGGAGCGGGTTCTCGTCCCGCAGCTCCTCGGCCATCTTGCCGCCGACGAGCACCTCGTCCGCGCGGCCACCGAGGTTCTTCAGTACCCCGAGCTTGTCCTCCACCTTGGCGCCGCCGGTGACGAGCACAAACGGCCGCTCGACGTCGCCGAGCAGGCGACCGAGGTGCTCGAGCTCGGCGAGCAGAAGGAGGCCCGCGTAGGCCGGCAGGAGTTGCGCGACCCCGACCGTCGAGGCGTGCGTACGATGAGCGGAGCCGAACGCATCGTTGACGAAGACGTCGCACCCCTGGGCGAGCTCGCGAGCAAACTCGGGGTCGTTCTTCGTCTCGCCGGGGTGAAAGCGCGTGTTCTCGAGCACTTCGACTCGCTCGTCCGGGAGGAGCGAGTGCAGGTACTCCCGCACGGGCTCGATCCGGAAGGCGGGATCCTCGCCCTTCGGCCTGCCGAGGTGCGAGCAGACACGGATCGTGCTCGCGTCGCGCTCGAGCAGCAGCTTCAGCGTCGGCAGAGCTGCGCGGATGCGCGTGTCGTCGGCGACCTTGCCGTCCTCGAGCGGAACGTTCAGATCTGCTCGCACGAGCACACCCCTGCCTTCGACGTCCGCGTCGCGGACGGAGCGCGGCAACCTCATTCGGACGCGGGGAGCACCTGGAAGAGCTCGAGCAGGTTGCCTGATGGGTCGCGGAGATAGGCGACACGACCGCCCCAGTCCGGCTGGTCCTGCGGGGCCTGCACGACGTATGCACTCAGGCGCTCGACGGCCTCGTCTGCGTCATCGACCTCGAGCACGGTGAGGGTCGCGTCGCCCGGCGCACGCAGCTCGACCACCTCGCCCTGGCCGGACCGCTCGAAGATCGCGATCGAGCCGCCGCCGGCACCGAACGACGCGTAGCCGCTCGATTCGTCTCCGGAACTGACCTCCAGGCCGAGCACGTCGCGGTAGAACCGGAACGCCGCGCCGAAGTCGTCGACGAGCAATCTCACCTGCGAGAACTTCATCAGAGCAGCTTGCCGATCAGGTCGACGAGCCGGCACGAGTAGCCCACTCGTTCTTCACGGGGGAACCCAGGGTTCCCCCGTGAGCCCCCTCCTTTCAAACCTGTCGCAACCGAACCTGGGCTAGGGCTGCGCGCGGGCAAAGCCCGGCTCCGCCCGCCAACCGCGACTGGAACCCAATTGCTCAAAGCAGCTTGCCGATCAGGTCGACGAGCCGGCACGAGTATCCCCACTCGTTGTCGTACCAGCCGAAGACCTTGACCATGGTGCCGTTCGCCATCGTCAGGTCACTGTCAAGGATGCAGGAGTAGGGCGAGCGCTTGATGTCGCTCGAGACGATCGGGTCCTCCGTGTACTGGAGGTAGCCCTGAAGCGGCCCCGCAGCGGCCGTGCGGAAGGCCTCGTTCACCTCCTCGACGGTCGTTTCGCGGCCGACTCGCACGACGAGATCGGTGACCGAGCCCGTGGGCACCGGCGCGCGCATCGACATTCCGTCGATCTTGCCCAGGAGGTCCGGCAAGACGAGCCCGATCGCGCGAGCCGCCCCGGTCGACGTCGGGATGAGGTTGATCGCCGCCGCTCGGGCGCGCCGGATGTCCTCGTGCGGAAGGTCGAGCACGCGCTGGTCGTTCGTGTACGCGTGGATCGTCGTCATGAAGCCCTGCTCGACCGTGAACGCGTCGTGCAGCACCTTGGCCATCGGTGCGACGCAGTTCGTCGTGCACGAGGCGTTGGAGATGATGTGGTGCGCGTCTGGGTCATAGGTGTCGTCGTTGACGCCCAAGACGACGGTGATGTCCGGCTCGGTCGCCGGAGCGGAGATGACGACCTTCTTCGCGCCGGCATCGAGGTGCTTCTGCGCACCGTCGCGCTTGGCGAAGAAGCCGGTCGACTCGAGCACGACATCGACGCCGACGTCGCCCCACGGGATCGCGCCCGGATCGCGCTCGGAGAACAGCTTGACCTCCTCACCGCCGGCACGGATGACCCCATCGCCGAGCTCGACGTCCCCCGGGAACGGCCCGAGATTCGAGTCGTACTTGAGCAGGTGCGCCATCGTCGCCTGGTCGCCGAGGTCGTTCGCGGCCACGATCTCGATGTCCGCCTTGAGGTCGAGCTGCGCTCGGAAGAAGTTCCGCCCGATCCGGCCGAAGCCGTTGATGCCTACACGAATCGCCATTCGCTCCTCTTCCTCCGCCGTGTCGGTTGCCGCGTCGAGTCTAGATTGCGAGCGGGTACTTCCCACGCAGGTACCGCAGGTACGGCTCTGAGTCGAGCCCACCGCCTGTGATCCGCTCGACCATTTCGCGCGGTGTGTACTTGCGGCCGTGCTGCCAGAGGTTCTCGCGGAGCCAGTCCGACAGCGCACCGAACTCGCCCTGCTCGAACTGGTTGTGCAGGCCGGGCACGTCGGCGTTGACCTTCTCCCACAGCTGACCCGAGATCACGTTGCCGAGGGCGTAGGTCGAGAAGTACCCGATCGCGCCGACGGCCCAGTGCATGTCCTGGAGGATGCCGAGCGCATCGTTTGGAGGCTCGACGCCGAGGTAGTCCTTCATCCGCTGGTTCCAGATCTCGGGCAGCTCCTCGAGGTCGATCGTGTCGTCGAGGAGCTCCTGCTCGAGCTCGAAGCGGAGGATGATGTGGAGGTTGTAGGTCGCCTCGTCGGCCTCGACCCGGATCAACGAGGGCTCGACCCAGTTGACGGACCGGTACCAGTCCTCGAGCTCGACGTTGCCGAGCGCCTCCGGGAACATGCTCGTCAGCTGCGGGTAGAAGTACCGCCAGAACGGGAGGCTGCGGCCGACCATGTTCTCCCACAGGCGGCTCTGCGACTCGTGGAGGCCGAGCGAAGCGCCGTGCGCGAGCGGAGTTCGCTCGAGCTCGCGGGCGACGCCGTGCTCGTAGAGCCCGTGGCCGCACTCGTGCATCGTCCCGAACAGCCCGTCGAGGTTGTCCTCGAAGTAGCGCGTCGTCAGGCGGATGTCGGTGATCGCGATCGAGGACGCGAACGGATGGACCGCGGTGTCGAGACGCCATTCGGATGGGTCGTAGCCGAAGCGCTCGATCACCTTCAGCTCGAACACCTTTTGCCGGTCGATCGAGTAGCTCACGTCGCGTACAGGACGTTCTCCCTCCGTGCGGGCGGCGGCGACCAGCGGAACCTGCTCTTCCTTGAGCCGGTCGAAGACCGCCCGCACCTCGGCCGTCTTCATCCCGGGCTCGAAGTCGTCGAGCAGGACGTCGTACGGCTCGTCGTAGTCGTCGAAGCAGTCGACGTACCGGCGGCGAAGGTCGAAGTTTTTGCGGAGAGCCGGCAGGAACTGCGAGAAGTCCGAGTCCTGTCGCGCCTTGACCCAGACGGGCATCGCGAGCGAGGCGGCGCGCGACATCTCGCCGCGCAGCTCGGCCGGGACGCGGCGTGCCTTCGCCCAGTCACGACGGACGAGCCGGATCAGGCTCGCCTCGTACGAGTCGTACGGCTGTGAGTCCTCGAAGCCCGACAGCTTGTCGAGCAGCCGTCCCATCTCGTCCGACGTGAGTGCCTCGTGGGAGATCCGGTTGATTGTCGCCATCTGCTCGGCGCGGACGCCAGCGCCCCCGGGCGGCATCTTGACCTGCTGGTCCCAGCCGAGGAGCGACGACGTGCGGTCGAGATCGTCGATCTCGTGGACGCGCTCCTTGAGCTCCGTGAAGGCGGTATTCACGTCTGAGACCGTACCTCCACCAGACCGCAAGCCGCTCCTTTCATCAACGGGGAGCGAAGCGACGCCCGGCGCGGACTGCGCCCAAAATGAATCCAGGCGGGCCGGAGGGGGAGCTCCGAGGACGACCTCCCCCTCCACGTGCCGTGCTCTGGTGCCGACGGCGGACGGGGTCTGAATCCGCCGACGGACGAGCACGGACCCGCCACGTCAAGACTAGGACAATTCGCTCTGATAGTCACCCGCGTTACAAGTGGTGAATGGCGTGCTCAGCGGGTTGCGAGCTCCTGCAGCTTTCGGAGCCGGCGGTGGGCGGAGGCCTTGGTCGTCGGCGGCTCGCAGCGTGCCGCCAGCTCGCGCAGAGGCAGGGTTGGATACCGCAGACGAAGCCGCGCGATTTCATGCAAACGGTCCGGCAATCGCTCGAGCGTGCCCGCAGCCTGGAGCGAGCGGACGGCTTCGAGTTGCTCGTGCGCCGCGCGGCTCGTGCGGACCAGATTGGCGTGGTCGGCGTTTGTCTGCCGGTTCGCTTCGTTGCGAGCAGCCGCGATCACCGAGCGCTCCTCGAACTCGAGAACGGTGCCCCCCGCTCCGGCCGCACTGAGCACCGCCTCGATCGAGTCGAGCCCCTTCGCGTAGGCAACAGCGTGGCGGCCGCGGTCGAGGACGCCCAGATGCGCCTCGCAGCCGGCCGCGACAGTGCGCAGAAACTCAGCGCCCTCCAGCGACGTCGTCCGCAGCTCGAGGTGCGGCCTCCTCGGTCCGGAGAGCGAGCCGCCGCCGAGCAGCGCTCCTCGGAGATAGGCGCCGCGGCAGCAGGCTCGGCCGACGACGCGCTTCGGCGGGCGCTCGACCGGCGCGTGGCGGGCGTCGAGGACTCCCGCCTCGACCAGCAACGCGAGCGCGGGCTCGTCCCCAGTGACGTGCAGCTGGTAGCGAGTTGCGCGGTCGAACGAGCGGCGGCTATAGGTGCGAATCTCGGAGTGGATCCCGAGCTCGCGCAGAAGCGAGAACCCGCGGCGGGCGACCGCCGAGGTCGCCAGGTCGAGATGAAGCGAGATCTCGCCCCGCCCGCGCAAGTGAATGCTTCCCGCTGAGTGGAAGAGCGCCGAGATCTCCGCCAGGCGGCAGCAGCCGCGCTTCGGCGCAATCGCGGCGAGCTCTGACCGGAGGTCGTCGGAGAGGGTCACGAGGGCCACCCCTCGAGGCGGAGCAGCCGGCGCTTGTACTCGACCCCGAGCGAGCCGTAGCCGCCGATCCCGGTCGCGGCGACGACCCGGTGACACGGGACGAAGAGCGAGAAGCGGTTCTCGGCACAGAAGGTCCCGGCGGCCCGCGCCGCCCGCTGTCGGCCGGCGAGTGCCGAGAGCTCGCCGTAGCTGACGACCTCGCCCCAGGGGACATTCCGGAGCGTCTCGGCGAGCGCCGCCTGGAACGGTGTCGCCCAGTCGCCGTCCAGCGGCACGTCCGCAAACGAGACGCGCTCGCCGCTGAAGTACCTGTGGATCGACTGGAGCAGTTCGGCGACGAACCCGTCACCCTGCTGCGACGGTTCTCCCGATAGCGTTTCAGTAGGGACACCCGGGGTGCCCCTGGGGGTCGTTTGGGGGGTGGTCCCGGACAGCGCGCCGTGCATCCGGACACCGGGCGTCGGTGGATCGTGGGCGACCACCACGTGCCCGTCGCCGATCCACAGCTCACCGACTCCCCAGCCCTCGATTTCGTAGGGATGCCGCGTCACCCGCATCGACCCGACTCTACAATCGCGCCATGAGTGCTCCGGGGATCTTCAGACCGCCGACGCCCGTGAACGAGCCCGTCCGCTCATACGCGCCGGGCACGCCGGAGCGAGAGGAGCTGCGCCTTCGCCTTGCGCAGATGGAGCGCGAACGGATCTCGATTCCGATGGTGATCGGCGGCAAGGAGATCGAGACGGAGGAGACGACGCAGGCGGTCATGCCGCACCGGAAGGACCACGTGCTCGCTGACGTCGCGAAGGGTGGCCCCGAGCATGTCCAGCTGGCGATCGACGCCGCCCGCGAGGCGCATGCCGACTGGTCGCGACTGCCGTGGGAGGAGCGCGCCTCGGTCTACCTCCGTGCGGCCGAGCTCCTCGCCGGCCCGTGGCGCTCGACGCTCGTCGCGGCGACGATGCTCAACCAGTCGAAAACCGCCCATCAAGCGGAGATCGACGCCGCCGCCGAGCTGATCGACTTCTGGCGCTTCAACGTCGAGTTCATGCTCCGGATCTACTCGGAGCAGCCGGTCTCGTCGCCGGGTGTCTGGAACCGGATGGAGTACCGGCCACTCGAAGGCTTCGTCTTCGCGGTCAGCCCGTTCAACTTCACCGCGATCGGCGGCAACCTCAGCGGCGCGCCCGCGCTGATGGGCAACACCGTCGTCTGGAAGCCGGCCTCGAGCGCCGCGCTCTCCGCGCACTACACCCTGCAGCTGCTGCGGGAGGCAGGGCTCCCGGATGGGGTGATCAACCTCGTCTACGGCTCGGGCGCAACGATCGGCGACGCTGCGCTCGCGAGCCCGGAGCTCGCAGGCATTCACTTCACCGGCTCGACTCCGGTCTTTCAGAGCATGTGGAAGACCGTCGGCGCGAACATCGCGAGCTACCGGAACTACCCGCGGATCGTCGGCGAGACGGGCGGCAAGGACTTCATCCTCGCCCACTCGAGCGCCGACGTCGCGGAGGTCGCGACCGCGATCGTCCGCGGCTCCTTCGAATACCAGGGCCAAAAGTGCTCCGCCGCCTCGCGCGTCTACGCACCGAAGAGCATGTGGCCCGAGCTGAAGGAGCGCCTCACCGAGCAGGTCGCGGAGCTTCGGATGGGCGACGTCGCCGATTTCTCGAACTTCATGGGCGCCGTGATCGACAGCAGCTCCTTCAAGACGCAGAAGGAGGCGATCGACGAAGCGCGCGCCTCCGGCCAGGCCGAGATCGTGGTCGGCGGCGACTACGACGACAGCGAGGGCTTCTTCGTGAACCCGACGGTGATCGAGACCGAGGACCCGGGCTACCGAACGATGCACGAGGAGCTCTTCGGCCCGGTCGTGACGACGTACGTCTACGACGACAAGCGCTGGGACGACACGCTCAAGCTCGTCGACGAAGGTGCGCCGTACGCCCTCACCGGCGCCGTCTTCGCCGACGACCGCTATGCGGTCGAGGAGGCGCATCAGGCGCTCCGCTACTCCGCCGGCACCTTCTACGTCAACGACAAGCCGACCGGCGCCGTCGTCGGCCAGCCGCCGTTCGGCGGCGGACGGGCTTCGGGCACGAACGACAAGGCGGGCTCGATGTGGAACCTGATCCGCTGGGTCAGTCCGCGGACGGTGAAGGAGACGTTCGTGCCGCCGACCGACTATCGCTATCCATTCATGGACGACGGAACCGAGCGTTCCTAGCGCAGTAGCCTGCGTGGATGGGGAACGTCCTCCACGCGATCGCGGTCTTCTTCGAGACCCTTGCCTCAGTCAAGTTCACCGCGCTCGGTCTCGCGGTCGCGTCTCACATCCTGAAGACGATGTGCACGAGCCGCGCGTGGCGGAACACGATCGCCGCCGCGTATCCCGAGGAGGAAGTGCGCTGGCGCTCGATCTACGCCTCATACCTCGCCGGCGTGGGCGTCAACGCGATCATCCCGGCCCGCGCCGGCGACGCCGTCCGGCTCTACCTCGCCCACCGCACCGTGCCCGCCACCACCTACATCACGCTGGGGGCGACGCTGCTCGTCCTCTCCATCTTCGACACGGCGATGGCGCTGATGATCTTCGGGTACGCGCTCACGCTCGGCGTTCTTCCTGGCATCGGCTCGCTCGGCAGCCTCCCCGGCTTCGACTTCGGCTTCTTCGTCTCGAACCCGGAGTTCTCGGCCGTCCTCCTGATCGCGCTGGTGATCTTCGGGACGATCGGGTTCTTCTGGGTGCGGATCCACATCGACGAGTTCAAGGCACGCGTCGGCCAGGGCTTCGCGGTCCTCCGCGACCGCACCGAATACCTCCAGCACGTCGCGGTGTGGCAGGCCGGCGACTGGTTTCTGCGCTTCCTCGCAATCTGGTTCTTCCTCGACGCATTCGGGATCCACCAGTCGATCCGGAACGTGCTCCTCGTGCAGGTGACGCAGAGCCTGGCCACGCTCGTGCCCATCTCCCCCGGCGGCATCGGCACTGAGCAGGCGTTCATCGTCTACGTCTTCAAGGGGTCGGTCTCGACCGCGAAGCTGCTCTCGTTCTCGGTCGGCATGAAGCTGACGCTGATCGTGACGAACGTGGCCCTTGGCTTCACGGCGCTCTTCCTCATGCTCGGCCACACCGACTGGCGGTCGATCTCCGGCAAGAAGCCCGCATCAGAGCCCTAGCCGCGCCCGGTCTTGTGGAGCTGCGCGTAGATCGAGCGGGCGGTTTTCGCCGGCACGCCTGGCACCCCCTCGAGCTCCTCCTGGCTCGCGGCGAGCACGCTCTCGGTGGAGCCGAAGTGCTGGATCAGCGCCCGCCGCCGCACCGGGCCGACGCCTTCGAGCGTGTCGAAGAGCGACTCCTTGGCGCGAGCCGAGCGGCGCTGGCGGTGGAAGCCGAGCGCGGAGCGGTGCGCTTCGTCGCGAACGCGCTGCAGCAGCTGCAGGCCGGCACTGTGCGGGTCGAGCAGGATTGGATCCGGCCGCCCGGGCACGAAGACCTCCTCGATCCGCTTCGCGAGCGCGATCACGGCGACACGCGGCAGCTCGTAGGCCTGCATTGCCGCGAGGGCGGCCGAGAGCTGGCCCTTACCGCCGTCGATCACGACGAGGTTCGGCGCCGTCGCGAAGCCCTCGTCATAGTCCTCGCCCGTGCCGCTGCTCAACCGCGCGAAGCGGCGCGAGACCACCTCCGCCATCGCCGCGAAATCGTCCTGGCCGTCGAGGCCGCGCACGCCGAACTTCCGATAGTGCGCCTTCTTCGGCATCCCATCCTGGAAGACGACCATCGAGCCGACGATCTCCTGGCCCTGGATGTTCGAGATGTCGAAGCACTCGATCCGCAAGGGAAGGCTCTCGAGATTGAGCCCCTCGCGCAACTCCTCCAGCGCCGCGACCCTGCGCAACCGCTTCTGCTGCGAGACGAGGGTCTCCGAGTCGAGCGCGAGCTTCGCGTTTTGAGCCGCGAGCTCCGCGAGCCGCCGCTTCTCGCCCCTCGCCGGCGCCCGCACCTCGACCCGCGAGCCGCGCAGCTCGGAAAGGAACTGCTCGAGCGCCTCGAGCCCGCTCGCCTCCGGCGGGACGATGAGCTGCGGCGGGATCGACGGCGCGTTCCCGTAGTACTCGAGGCAGAACGCCTCGAGCACCGTGGTGACGTCCTGCCCCTCGACGTTCTCGAGGTGGAAGCCGTACCGGTCGATCATCTTGCCGCCGCGAAGCGGGAAGACCTGTACGGCGGCCCGGTCGCCCTCGACCGCAATGCCGATCACGTCGATCGAGCCGGTCTCGCGCCGGTCGGCGCCCTGCTTCTCCGCCAGGTTCTCGATCGCGAACAGTCGGTTGCGGTAGCGCGCCGCGTCCTCGAACCGCTCCTCGGCCGCCGCGTCGCGCATCTGCCGCTCGAGCTCGCGCACGATCGTCCGCGTGTCACCAGAGAGGAAGTTGATGACGCCCTCGATGATCTCGCCGTACCCCGCCTTCGAGATGTAGTCCACGCACGGTGCGTGGCACCGCTGGATGTGGAAGTCGAGGCACGGAATCCCCGAGTGCCGCCCGGGCTTGGGGCCTTCGCAC
>JAXIPI010000302.1:0-10055 GCA_045403015.1 Gaiellaceae bacterium
CGCCGACCTCGGCGCGACGAGCATCGACGTCGCAGTGGCCGACCTCGCCGGCGAGATCCTGTCGCACCGGGCAGAGCCTGCCGACATCGCTGCCGGCCCCGACGTGGTCCTGACGCGGGTCGAGGCGCTCTTCCAAGAGGCGCTGCTGCAGGTGGGACCGCCCGGAGCGTTGTGGGGGATCGGCATCGGCGTCCCGGGGCCGGTCGAGTTCGACACGGGCCGCCCGATCTCGCCCCCGATCATGCCGGGCTGGGACGACTATCGGTTGCGCAGACGCTTCGCACCGTACGGCGTCCCCGTTTGGGTCGACAACGATGTGAACGTGATGGCGCTCGGGGAGCTGACGGCAGGCATCGGCCGCGGCCGCGAGAACTTCGTCTTCGTCAAGATCGGGACCGGCATCGGCGCTGGAATCATCGTCCGCGGAGAGATCCACCGAGGGGCGCAGGGCTGCGCGGGCGACATCGGCCACATCCAGATCGCCGCCGACCGTGAGGTCGTCTGCCGATGTGGGAACGTCAACTGCCTCGAGGCACACGCCGGCGGCGCCGCGCTGGCGCGGGACGGCGAGGCCGCGGCGCGCGAGGGCCGCAGTTCCTTCCTGCGCGCCATTCTCGAGGAGAACGGTTCGCTCAACGCGGCGGATGTGGCACGCGGCGCGACCCACGGGGACGTCGCGAGCGTCGAGCTGATCGCGAATGCGGGCCACCTCGTCGGCCAGGCTGTCGCCGGGATCGTGAACTTCTTCAACCCGTCGCTCATCGTCATCGGCGGCGGCGTCGCGGGCGCCGGTGACATGCTGCTGGCGACGATCCGGCAAACCGTCTACCGCCGCTCACTGCCGCTCTCGACGCGCGACCTCGGCGTTCATCGCTCGACGCTCCGGGACCGGGCAGGGGTGGTTGGTGCGGCGACCATGGTTGCGAACGAGCTGTTCGCACCGGCGTTCCTGTCGCGCTGGCTCGATGCGGGCTCGCCTGCCGCGGCAGAGGGGTAGTCCGTCCGGAGCGGCTCGGGCTGCTCGAGGCCGACTACCGTTGCCCGGTCGGCGGTACGTCCTCTGCATAGCGGTCGCGCTCGCTGCGTGCGCCGGCGGAGCGGAGGCGCAGTCGCCGCTCGGCACACAGGCATGCGAGGGGACACCGAGGGTGGCGCCGGATCCGGGCTACCGGATGCTCTTCGACGGAACGCGTGCGAGCTTCGCGAGGTGGGCGCACGCCGGCCCTGGCCGCTTCGAGTTGCGAGAGGACTGCACCCTGGAGTCGGCCGGCGGGCTCGGCTTGCTCTGGTACGACGGCGAGCCATTCGACTCGCCGATGACGCTCAAGGTCGAGTGGATGATTCCTGGCGATGCGAACTCGGGCGTGTTCGTCGGCTTCCCCGCCGTCGGCAACGATCCGCTCGTCGCCGTCGAGCGCGGCTACGAAATTCAGATCGATCCGACCGACAGCCCGGCCGCGACGACGGGTGCGATCTACAGCTTCCAGGCCGCCGACAGGGCACGGCGCGACCAGGCGCTCAACCCGCCGGGCGAGTGGAACACCTACGAGATCACCGTCGACGCGCCGCGGCTCGTTGTGCGGCTGAACGGAGTCGTCGTCAACCGGTTCGTCTCGACGAGCGCCGCCCGCCGGGGCCTCGGCCGCGGCTTCGTCGGTCTCCAGAACCACAGTGAGGCGGATCGTGTCCGCTTCCGTAGCGTTCAGGTCAAGGAATGGAGCGGCGAGCAGCCGCGATGCGCGGGCGCGCCGCGGCGCACACCGGTGGACACCTTCTCCGGTGCACGCCTCGACGGCTGCCGGTGGAACCGGATCGTGCGCTACGACGGCGGCGGTCTCGATGTGAGCGGCGGGGCACTGCACCTGGAGCTCACCGGGGGCGACATCCTCGGCCCCCGCAACACGGGTCCCGCCAACCTCGTGCTCCAGCGCGCGTCGGCGGGCGCTTGGACGATCGAGACGACTGTGCGCGTCCCGCTCCGCTCGGGCGCGCAGCAGGCGGGCTTGCTCGTGTACCGCGACGACGGCGACTACGTCAAGCTCGTCGCGGCGGCGGCGCTCGGAGGCACGGTCCGTTTTCGCCTGGTGGGCGAAGCAAGGAATGCCGTGGTGGGCAACGCGCCGGCGGCGCCGGTGCGCCGACCGCGAAGCGACACGTACCGGCTGCGCGTCGCCAGATCGGGCTCGCGCTACACGGGGTTCTGGAGTCTGACCGGTGCGAGCTGGCGTCGACTCGGCTCCGTCGTCAACGCGAGGCTCTCCCGAGAGGCGGCGTACGGGCTGGTTGCGTTCGGAGCGGGCCGTCCTGGAGCGCCGGCATACGCGGCGTTCGAAGGCTTTCGCGTCGAGAAGCGGTAGCCGACGAAGCTAGTCCGTAGCCACTGCGCCGCGGCGGAACCCCCGCCACAGCTCGTAGCCCAGCCACGCGAGCGCGAACGAGGAGACGGCGAGAACAATCGGGAGCCAGATCCCGAGACCGCTGTCTCGGGAGGGAATCGATGCCACATAACTCGCCGGCGCGACGCGCGCCGGCAGCGGCCTCCCTGCGGCGGTGGCGATCCGGCGAATGGCGGCGGAGCCGGTGCGAGCGAGCGCGTTCCCGTCGGCAGCAGGTGAGACGTGAAGCCCTCGCAGGGGCGCCCAGCTCGACGCGGGTGGCACGCCTTGTAGGCGGCCGTTGCGGCGCTGCCGCCCCGCGACGCCGAAGCCGGTCGGCGTGATCACGAGGAGCGGCCCGTGGAGCAAACCTGGGCCCCCGAGCTCCCGCTGCAGGTACTCCGCGTAGGCCTGTGGTCGGGCGAGCATGGTCGCATCCTCGAGATCGTCGGCGTTGGCGACCAGCGCGATCTTGACCGGGTATCCCTTGGCGGCGACCGCCCGGAGCAGGCCGATCAGCCGCAGCTCGACCGCCTGGGAGGGCCTGCTCGCGACCGCCGGGTAAAGGTTGTCCGCTTCGAGCGTGTGCGTCGAGGGATCGCCGTGGGCGGACGCGGCGCCCGCGACGGCAAGTGCCATCGCGAGCGCCGCAGCCAGAGCCTTAGCCCGCGAGCTCGAGGTCACTCTCGAACACTGTCTCATCCTCGACTCCATGCGAGGCGTGCGTGCTCGGCCCGGCCCGGAGCCCGAACAGGTACTCGCTGCCGAGCTTCGCGTGTCGGAGCGAGCGGCCTGGGTCGGTCGCCGGCCCGATCCCGCTGTCCGTCTCGAGAATCGAGAACTTCGCGCCCTTGTTTCCGACCTCGTCGAAGATCTTCCTGAAGCCGACGACGGCCGGATCCGGGTCGAACGGATACCCCTTCGCGATCGTTCCCTCGCCCGTGTAGAGAGCGTCGTTGTTCGCGAGCGCCGGCGGGGCGGGCGGGGCGAACGTCGGCGGCCGCACGATCGTCTGCGTGAACGGGTTCGCCGGGGGAGCGGGCTGCACGGCGAGCCGCGTTCCGTCCTTGACGTGCCAGCCGACCAGCCGGTGCGTGTTTGCCTGCCAGAACCCAAACGCGTCCCACATCGACCCGTCGACCGGGTCCGGGAAGCGCGCCCGGCCAGAGTACGAGTGGAAGATGTCCGGCTCGAAGAAGACGAGGCTCGGATCGGTATTCGCTGTCCACCAATCGATCCGGTGGGTGCGCGAAAGCTCCGGATGATCCGGGTCGTTGAAGAACTGCCAGCCGTTCTGCTCGGTGTGCCAGTACCACCGCATCCCGAGGCCGGCGAGGATCCCGCCGACGACGTTGGCGCGGCGGGCGGCCTCGGTCCAGCCGATCGTCACGGTCCCGTTCGGATTCAAGCGGTCGGCGAGCGTGGCGAGGCTCGTCGGGTCGCCGGCCGTGCCGATCATCGTGTGGCCGAGCGTCTGGGCGATCTGGACCTGGAGCTGGCCGTTCGCCGAGAGACCGCCGGTGACCGGGTCGTACATCCCCCCGAGGCCGCCCGTGTGGGTGCCCGTCGAGGTGAGCCCGGCGGCGTCCAGGTACGAGCGGATCTCGGCATGCGTCGGCTGACGGCCGAGCTCGTTCACGTTCTGCGTGAACTGGAAGAACTCGAAACCGCGGAAGCCCAGTCCCGCAAGGAACTCGAACACCTCCTGGAACCCGCCCGGCAGTGGTACCAGCGGGCCGAGGTCGGTCGGGTCCTCGGGGAAGTTCGGACCGCCGAGGTAGCCCATCGTGGGCGTCAGCCCGTTGGCGAGGCTGTTGGCAATGCTCCGGCGCTGGATCGAGTCGCGGATCGAGAAGTGCTGGATGCTGAGCTTGCCCGGCGGGACCAGCCGCTCTCCGACTCCGTCCCCAGACAGGCTGCGCGCCCTCGGCGCCAGCACCCCGAGCCCGGCGACCGCGAGCGAGCCCGCGGCCGCGGAGCCGAGGAAGCGCTTGCGGCTCAACCTCTGCGGTTCGGTCATCTCATCCTCCTCCTGCCCCTCGGGGCTTGTGGTCATTCATGGCTGGCCGATCCCGGACCCGCCGAACTCGGCCCAGTTGAGGTTGAACAGGTTGTTGCCGGTGGCACCGTCGGTGACCGTGCGGAACACGAGGAACAACTCGTGCGTGCCCGCGAGCGAGATCGGGAACGTCTGGCTCGACCAGACGGCCGGGTCGCCAGTCGAGACCAAGTTGAAGGTCTGCACGATCGGTCCGTCGACTGCGTCCTGATGAACCTCGATCGCCGCGAGCGGGGAGCCCGCGGTGCGGCCCGCGCCGGCGTCCGCGACACGGAACGTCACCGAGTCGATGTTCAGCAGGTTGAATGGCCCGTTCAGCTGGATCCAGTCGCCGGCTGAGAGGCTGCCACGGTGCGTGCCTGGGCTCGGAGGCGCGCCGGGGCCGCCGTCGTTGTTCCCGGCCGTGTTCGTGCCGGACTGGTTGAGGACGAGCTCGACCTCCTGGTGCTTCAGGCGGATTTGGCTCTGCCCGACCGTCGTCAACGCCGGCACGCCGCCGGAGCCGCCGCCGTCGGTGTACGACGCGCTGATCACGCCGGTAAGGATCCCGCCGTGCGAGACGTCGCCGGCATCCGTCGGCAGGACGCCCGAGCAGCCGTTCGACGACGCCTGCGCGTGGCCGTGCGTGTCATGGCCGAGGACGAACGTGACCGTGACCAGGCTGCAGTTAATCGCCCCGTCCTCGGGATCGGTGACCGTGACGGTGAACGGGATGTTGTCGCCGAAGGCGAAGAGCCCACCCGCAGGCGGGACGCTGACGGTTACCGTCGGCGCGGTGTTCCCGACCGTGATCGTCGTGTTCGCGCCGGTGCTCTTACCGCTCGAGTCGAACACCGTCAGCTTGGCGACGTACTGACCCGTGACGGTGTACGTGTATGACGCGTTCGGGTCGATCGAGTCGACCGAGCCGTTGCCGTCGAAGTCCCACTCGTAGCGAATCGAGTCGCCCGGATCCGGGTCGCTCGCCGTGCTCGTGAACGCAACGGTCAGCGGCGCGGGGCCGCTCGTCGGGGTCGCCGAGATCGACACGAGCGGAGGCCGAAGGCCTTTGACGTACTCGAACCGCTCCATCGCAGCGTCGGGGTTGATCGCGAAGAACCCGTCCCCGTAGGTGAGCAGGTAGAAGGTGCCGTCCCGCCCGAACTCCATGTCCATCGGGTTGTCGCACAGGAACGGCCGGGTGAGCGGATTCACCGGTGCCGCACCGCAGGGCAGCGCGTTGTTGATCTTGAACACGCGGTTCTGCGAGTCGAGTCGGACCTCGCGCATCGTGTCCTGCGTGAACTCGCCGATCATGAACGCCCCGTCCCAGTACGGCGGGAACTTCGTCGGGTTCGGATTGACCGGGTCGTAGTTGTACGGCGCGGTGCCGTGGGGGCCGACGCCACCCGTGAACAGCTCGGGGAACACCCGCGGACACGGGCTGGGCGTCCCGCCGGGAGCGGGCGGAAGAATCCCGTTCCAGCTCCCGTTGTAGCCGGCGAAGCACGGCGTACCCTGCGGGCCGTTCGGCGGACCCTGGTTGTCGCGGTACGAGTACCAGATCTCCGGGTTCGTGATCGGAGGCCCGAACTCGAGACCGGGCTCGACTGTCGGCCCGCCGCTCGCGACCCAGCGCGACGCGTTCTCCGGCCCGCGGCTCGGGTTGTCACAGTCGTGATGCTCGGGTGCCCCGAGTGGGAGCGGAGCACCGGTTTCGAAGTCCCACTTGTAGTACCCGAGGTCGGTCTTGTAGCAGAGCGGCCAGCCGTAGTTCGCCGGCTCGCGGACGATCTCGAACCGGCCGGTGCCGGCCGGCCCGCGGAAGTTCGCCGGCGTCTGCGAGTCCGGCGAGTAGTCGCTCACGTACGCCACATCGTCCTTGTCGAGGGTGATCCGGAACGGGTTGCGGAAACCCATCGCATACACCTCGGGCCTCGTCTTCGCCGTTCCGGCCGGATACAGGTTTCCGGCCGGCACCGTGTAGGCGCCGCCGAGGTCGTTCGCCTCGGCCGGCGAGATGTCGCCGTCCTTGACCTTGATCCGAAGCACCTTGCCCCGCAGGTCGTTCGTGTTCAGCGCCGAACGGCGAGCGTCGACGTGCGGCGTCCATTGCTGGCCGGCGAGCGCCGGGATGTTGACGCCCTGACCGCCGGCGACCGTCGCCTGGGTTACCGAGGCCGCCGGAGCGGATCCGGTGAGGCCAGACGCGTCGGCCGTCATCATCGGGACGTCTTGAGCGGACTTGACGCCGCCGAAGTTGACGTTGCGGTTCGTTGCCGCGTTGCCCGCGACGCCGACGTCGTCCAGGTTGGAGAGCGCCTCGAGCGCGGCCTCGATGTTCGTGTTGACGAGCGGGAACGGGATCGGGGCGGTCGTCTGGCCGTCGAACGTGAGCGTGAATGTCCCGCCCGTCGCGCCCGTGACCGTGACCGTTTGCATCTCGTTCGTCAGCTGACCGTTGAACGGGCCGAAGCCGCCGGAGTTGCCACCGCCGGCAGGCGTGTCGTCACCGGTCACGAGCCACAGGTTGTTGTGGGAGTCGAAGTCGATGTCGCCGGCGACGTGGCAGCACGCGCCGCGGTTGACCGGCACCCGCATGATCTCCTGCTCCGTTGCCAGATCGAGGTGCGCCGGCGTGCTCGGAGTCGCTTCCACGAACTTGAAGCGCGAGAGCTGGAAGTAGCCGATGTACGGGTCCCAGGCACTCAGGCTCGAGGCGATCGTGGGCGCGTTCGTCTCGTTGATCGGGGTCAGCGGGTCGTTGACGAACGGTGTCGTCTGAGTGACGATCGAGCCATCCGACAGCTTCACGTCCTTGACTGTCGGCGGCGAGTAGTAGAGGTAGACCCACTTGTTCGTGGTGAAGTCGTTGTCGACCTCTGGCCCGTAGAGCCCGTCCTCGCTGTTGGTGTAGACGGGGACGGTTGCGAGCAGGGTGGTCGAGTTGGTCGCCGGATCGTGGAGCCGGACGCCGCCGCGGCGGTCGGTCTGGATCACGCGACCCGTGCCGTCGTTCAGCACGTCGAAGCCGATCGGCTCGCTCAGGTTCGGCGGCGCGGCGACGAACGACTGCTGGTAGTTGGCGAGCACGGTGGCGCCGCAGTCGCTGTAGACCGCGTTGGCGACGCCGGCCGTCCAGTCGATCGCGCCCTCGAGGTGGCTTCTGAAGACGGCTTCGTCGAAGCTACTCGGGGTGTTGCCACCGGCGGTGTAGAAGGAGCGGCCGCCCTTGTAGTCCTTGCACCAGACGACCGGATGGTCGGCACCCATCGTGCCGCCGGCGATCCCGTCGAGAACCTGGCCCTGCGGCTGCGGGCCGAACGGATCCTCGACGACCGTCGCGAGGACGTGCGAAACGCCGCGGACGTTCGCCGCGAAGTTGTACCAGACGTCGGCCCGATTCCAGTACTCGGGCAGATTCTTCGTCGCGTCGTGAACGCGGTCGGCGACCTTGATCGTCGCCGACTGGACGTCCGTCTTGCCAGAGGACCGCGTTCCCAGGATGTCGGAGTAGAACTGCCAGTCGGGCTCGGTCTCGATCGCGGAGCCGATCCCGAAGAAGCCGCCACCGTTGTGGAAGTAGCTCTCGAACGCAGCCTTCTGTGCATCGCTCAGGAGAGCGTTCGCCCCCGTGCCGAGAAAGATGATCGCGCGATACCTTGCAAGGTTCGTCTCGGTGAACTGGTCGGTGATCTGTTCGGGGTTGCCCGCGACGAAGGTCGAGAACTTCCCACTTGTACCGGTGTCCTTGCCGATCGCCTTGATCGCGTTGACGCCGGCGTCGGTCACGCCATCCTTCTTGTTCCCTGCCGTCACGATCAGCACCCGGTACTTCGGCGCGGCCGTCGCCTGGTCCGCGTGATAGACCGCGGAGGCCGTCGTCGGCAGCGTCAGCGCTGCGATGGCGATCAGACCGAAGCCGAATCGTGTCAGCTTCCGGAGATACCCGGCCTGCGGCTTCATTTTGAAGGCTCCTCTCCTGAGACTTCATGCCGGCCAATCCGCCGGTCGCGGGAGCCTAAACGCTCTTTTGCGAGAAAGCAAGCAACTTTTGATGATCACGAGCAAAAGCTGCCGATTACCGCGCAAATCTACGACTTCCAGCGACTCAACACTGTCGTGCGGTCAGCGTTGGGATCAGCGCGACCGCTTCGACCTCGACTTTGGCGCCGGGCACAGCGAGCCGCGAGACCTCGACCAGCGTGCTCGCCGGCCGGGCGTCGCCGAAGACCTCCTGCCGCACGGGGTTGATCTTCGGGCGGTCGTCGACGTCCGTCAGGTAGACCGTCACCTTGACGACGTCCTCGAAGCGGCAGCCTGCCTCGGAGAGCACCGCGCGCAGATTCGCGAACACCTGCCGCGTCTGCGCGGCGACGTCGTCGCCGCCGACGAGCGTGCCGTGGCCGTCGACGGCGATCAGGCCGGAGACGAAGAGCAGCCCGCCTGCAACGACGGCGTCCGTGTAGTGCGAGATCGGCTCGGCGAGCCCGTCGACGCGGATCTCCCGGCGGGTCATCCTCCCGCCGCCTGGAGCTCGCTGAGCCTGACCCGGGGGCTGATCCGCTCGGGGTCGACCGGCAGCTCGAGCAGCGCCGGCAGGCCGGAGGCGAGAGCTCGCTCGAACGCTGCCTCGAAGTCGGCCGTCCGCTCGACCCGCTCCCCGAAGCCGCCGTAGGACCGCGCGAGCGCGGGAAAGTCCGGGTTGACGAGATCCGTGCCGACCACGCGACCCGGGAACTGCCGCTCCTGGTGCATCCGAATCGTCCCGTACATGCCGTTGTTGACGAGGACGACGATGATCGGCAGCTCGTACTGCACGGCGGTGGCGAACTCCGGCGAGCTCATCACGAAGTCGCCGTCGCCCGTGAAGCAGAGCGTGATCCGGTCGGGGTGGATCAGCTTCGCCGCGATCGCCGCGGCCACGCCGTACCCCATCGCGCCGCTGCGCGGGCAGATCTGCGTCCCGTACTGCGTGAACTCGGCGAATCGGTGCGCCCAGACCGTGAAGTTGCCCGCACCGCAGGTCTGGATCGAGTCGCCGGGCAACCGCGCGCGCAGAAACGCCATGATCTCTCCGAGGTCGACCGGTCCTTCCATCGGCTCGTGCCGGAGATTCGCCTCGTAGTCCGCTCGGGCCGCCTGAGTCCACTCCCGCCAGCGCGGCTCGACCGGCTCCAGCTGCCGCAGCGCGGCCGCAAGCTCGGGCAGGTCGGAGACGATCGGGAGGTCGGGGCGATACACGAAGCCGAGCTCGCCGGGGTCCGGGTGGGCGTGGACAAGCGTCTGCCGCGGCCGCGGGACGTCGAGGAGCGTATAGCGACGCGTCGGCACCTCTCCGAGCCGGCCCCCGACAGCGAGGACGAGGTCGGCCCCGCGGAGCCGCGTCGCCAACCGGTCGTCCATCGCGACACCGAGGACGCCGGCGTACGAGGGCGAACGGTTGTCGACGAAGTCCTGGCAGCGGAAGGCGCACGCGACGGGCAGCGCGTTCGCCTCGCAGAAGGCGAGCACGTCCTCCCCCGTCACCCGCGTCCAGCCGCCCTCGCCGACGATCACGAGCGGCCGCTCGGACGCTGCAAGCAGCTCGCGCAGGCGCGTGAGGTCCTCGTCGTTCGGCGAAGAGCGAGCCAGGCGAACGG
>JAXIPI010000208.1:0-8658 GCA_045403015.1 Gaiellaceae bacterium
CCGCGGTATCAACGGCTCGGTTCTGCTCGACTTGACGCATCTCGGCGCGGAGCGGATCCTGACTCGCCTGCCGGGCACGCGCGAGCTGTCGATGGTCTACGCGGGCGTCGACCCGATCCACGAGCCGATCCCGGTTCGCCCGGGCGCGCACTACCACATGGGAGGGGTCGAGACGGACTCCGACGGCCTCACCGAGCTGACCGGCCTCTACGCTGCGGGCGAGGTCGCGTGCGTGTCCGTGCACGGCGCCAATCGTCTCGGCGGCAACTCGCTGATGGAGACGATCACCTTCGGCCGGCGCGCCGGGCACGCTGCCGCCGAATGGGCGCTCGCGAACACGACCATCAACGTGCCCGAGTCCGCGACGCGGGACGCCGAGCGCGAGCTGAAGGAGCTGCTCGGCCGCACGAGCGGGGAGCGCCCGTGGCAGATCCGCGACGAGCTCGGCCAGACGATGCTGAAGAACTTCGGCGTCTTCCGGCGCGAAGACCAGATGAAGGAGCAGATCGGGATCATCGAGAGCCTGCGCGAGCGGTACCCGAACGTCGTCGTCGAGGACAAGGGCGACGTCTTCAACTCCGACCTGACGCAGGCGCTCGAGCTCGGCTACCTCCTCGACATTGCCGCCTGCATGCTCCAGGCTGGGATTGCGCGCAAGGAGAGCAGGGGCGCCCATTCGCGCCCGCACGACTATCCGACTCGCGACGACGAGAACTTCATGAAGCACTCGATCACGCGTTGGAAGGACGGCGCGCCCGAGCTGTCGTACAAAGAGGTGCGGTTCACGAAATACCTCCCAGAGGAGAGGAAGTACTAGAGATGGGGACGACGATCAGGAACACGCTCGCGGGACTGCTCGCGCTGCTCATGGCCTTCGCGATCGCGGCGTGTGGCGGCGACACCGTTGCGCTCGACCCGGTGGCGGAGGCGGCGACAAGGACCGGCGCCGCGGACTCGATGCGGATCGAGATGCGCATGACCATGGCGGCGCCCGAGTACGGCCCCAAGCCCGTGACCTTCACGACTACGGGCATCGCGGCGGGCAAGCGAGCCGCGATGACGATGCGGATGCCGGCAGTCGAGGGCGTCGAATTGGGCGACATCGAGATCCGCAGCGACGGCCTCGTGGTGTACATGCGCATGCCGTTCCTCCAGGCGGCGGCACCTCAGCTGAAGCCGTGGATCAAGATCGATCTCCGCGAGGCCGGCAAGGACCTCGGCGTCGATTTCGACGCGCTCATGGAGCTGAGTGCCCAGATGGACCCGACCAAGGCACTCGCGTTCCTTCGTGCGGCCGGCAAGGTCGACGAGCTCGGCAGCGCGACGGTGCGCGGCGTAGAGACCACTCGCTACAAGGGAGTCATCGATCTCGAGCGCTACGCGAAGCAGCTCGAGAAGAAGGGCGGCGGCAAGGCTGCAGCAAGCTCCGTGCGGAAGCTGATCGAGCTGACCGGCGAGAGCACGATGCCGATCGAGCTGTGGATCGACGAGGACTCACTCGTTCGCCGGATGGCCTGGGAGCAGACGGTGTCGGCCAGCGCCGGACAGAGTCCGACGACCGTCAAGGCGACAATGGATCTGTTCGACTACGGCGTCGACGCGAACGTCGTGATCCCACCGGACAACCAGACGTCGTCGTTCGACGACCTGCAGAAGCTGGGGGAGGGAGGCTGATGCAGGTCGCATTGAAGATCTGGCGGTACGACGCCAAGACTGGCGACAAGGCGCTGCGCGAGTACGAGTTCGATGCGCCCGAGGAGGCAACGCTGCTCGACTGCCTCGACATCGTCAAGGACCGGCAAGACGGCTCGCTCGCCTACCGCAAGAGCTGCCGGATGATGATCTGCGGCTCGTGCGGGATGCGGATGAACGGCGCCGCGGTGCTCGCCTGCAAGGTGCGGATGTACGAGATCGCGAACGCCGGCCACGTGCCCGTCATCTCCGCGATGGGGAACCTCCCCGTGATCAAGGACCTCGTCGTCGACATGGATCCCTTCTGGGCCAAGTTCAAGGCGATGAAGCCGTACCTCCAGCCGGGCTACGACCTCCCCGAGGACGGCCGCGAGCACGTGATCTCACAGGAGCGGATGAACGTCATCCACAAGGAGTCGCTCTGCATCAACTGCGGGTGCTGCGTCTCCGAGTGCAACGCGATGGAGTCCGATCCCGAGTTCATGGGGCCGCAGGCGCTCGCGAAGGGAATGCGTTTCGTCGGCGACCCGCGCGACGCGGCCAAGGCCGAGCGGCTCGACGAGTACAGCAGCGAGCACGGGATCTGGGAATGCACCCGCTGCTACTTCTGCAACGAGCGCTGCCCCAAGGGCGTCGACCCACGTGACGCGATCGCGAAGCTCGGCGCCGAGGCGATGAAGGAGGGCATCGACGACGACATGGGCGCCAAGCACGCGAAGTGGTTCGTCACCTCCGCGAAGACGACCGGCTGGCTACGCGAGACCGAGCTCGTCCCGAAGACCCAGGGCATCGTCTCCTCGATCAAGGAGATGAAGTTCGCGATGGGGCTCCTGAAGCACGGCAAGGTGCCCATTCCCTTCCCGCCGCACGTCGCCGAAGGCGTCAAGGAGTCGCGGGCGCTCTACGACCTCGTCAAGCAGCAAGGGCGTGACGGAGCGCTCGGGATCGTCCAGGGCGAGCGAGCCCTCGGGCGCATCGAGCACGTTGCCGGCGAGCACGCGGCGAAAGAACGAGACGCGGAGTGAGAAAGGTCGCCTACTACAAGGGCTGCCTCGCGTCGCTCTCGGCGAAGGAGCTCGACATCTCGACGCAGGCGCTCTCGCCGAAGGTAGGGCTGGAGCTGATCGAGCTCGAGACGGTCACGTGCTGCGGCGCGGGCGACATCCACGAGGCCGAGCCCGACTACTACCTGCACCTGAACGCACGCATCCTGGCCTATTCCGAGGCGACCGGGTGCGACACGCTGATGACGGTCTGCAACGTCTGCACGCTCAACCTGCGGCAGGCGAACTTCCAGTTGCAGGGCGACGCGGCGTTGCTCGAGCGTGTCAACGACAACCTCGCGAAGGTCGGCGTGCCGGAGTACAAGGGCACCGTCGACGTCCAGCACTTCCTCTGGCTCGTCGCCGCCGGTGAAGGCTATGAGCTGCTGCAGGCGGCGGCGCACAAGGGCCTGAAGGGCCTCAAGATCGCGCCGTTCTACGGCTGCCAGATCCTGCGACCATCGAAGCTGCTCGGTTTCGAGGACCCCGACCAGCCCTCATCGCTCGAACGGATCATCGAGGCGTGCGGCGGCGAGGCGATCGACTATCCGGCGAAGATCAAATGCTGCGGCTTCCCGATCATCCAGGCCCGCGAGGAAACGGCGCTCGGCGAGCTGATCCAGCCGATCGAGCAGGCGAAGGAGGCCGGCGCGGACGCGATCGTCACTCCCTGCCCCCTCTGCCACCTGTCACTCGACGCCTGGCAGACGAAGCTGAAGAAGCAGACGGGCAAGGACTTCCAGATGCCGATCCTGCACCTCTCGCAGCTGATCGGAGTTGCCGCGGGTCTCGAGGCGTCGGAACTGAAATTCAAGCGCCATGTCGTCTCCGTACAGCCTGTGCTCGAGAAATTGAGCGTCTGATCGCAAGGTTCCGCCCGCTCCGACGTCTTCATGAGTGGAGGGGCGGTTTCGGGGCCGGCGATCCTGGGGGGCGCCGGCCCTGATCCTTTGGGCTTTTGCCGCGCTCGCACTCGTCATCGGCGGGCTGCTGGCCTACGGCTGGTTCGAGGCCGGCTGGCTGCGCACTCGCGTTCTCGACGTGCCCGTCGACGGGCTGCCGGTCGAGCTCGAGGGGCTCCGGATCGCGCACCTCTCCGACTTTCACCTCGGGCCGCCGTCGCGCGGGAGCGTCGCCGTGCGAAAAGCCGCGGGCTGGGTGCGCGAGCGCCGGCCCGATCTCGTCGTCGCCACAGGAGACCTCCTGTCGCACCCACGCGGCCGCGTGCAGCTCGACGAGACGCTGAAGGGGCTCGGCGCATTTGCCGTGCTCGGAAACCACGACATCGCAGTCACGCGAGACCCGTTCTCCCGACCGGCCGCGCTGGAGGGGCTGCCGGCGACGCTGCTCCTTGACGAGTCGCGGACGGTCGAGCGGCGGGGCGGGCGGATTCAGATCGCCGGCATGGGTCCGCACCCGGTTGGAGCGGTGCCGGCTCCGGACGCCGAAGCTGACCTGCGGGTGCTCCTGAGCCACTATCCGAGGCTGACCGCGCCCGGCTATCAGCTCGTCCTCGCCGGCCACATGCATGCCGGCCAGATCGTGCTGCCCTATCCGGGAGGAAAGATCCGCTTCGCGCATCTCCGCGCCAAGTTCGCCGAGGGTCTGTACCGGCGCGGGGGAGTGACTCTCCACGTCTCGCCCGGCCTCGGCACGACGTTTCTTCCCCTCCGCTTCTTCGCCCGGCCCGAGGTGACCGAGCTGGTTCTAAGATCCGTTGACTAGTGGAAGGTCATGCGGTCATCTCGCCCGACGTCCTCGCAAGCTATGCGGCCGATGCCGCACGCGAGGTCGAAGGCGTGCGCGAGCTTGCGGGCAAGGGCGTCAAGGTCGCGCGCGACGAGGGCCAGGTCGCCGTCGAGCTGCATCTCGTTCTCGACTGGGGCGCGCACGCCGGCGCGGTCGGTGCCAAGGTTCAGGCCAACGTGGCGGACTGCCTCGCCCGGATGGCGGACGTCCGTCCCCACACCATCGACGTGATCGTGGAGGAATGGCACAACGCGTCGTCGGGCTGACCGGAGCGACCCTCGAGCACGCTCCCTCCGTCTGCCAGACCTGCGTCTGGTGGCAGTCGCGCAACGGCCGGATCGCGGGAAAGGAGCGTTGGATCGAGAAGGCCGAGGACGAGTGGGGCGCTTGGGGAGCGCTCTACCGGGATGACGACGGACGCCTGCTCGGCTCGATCCAGTACGGGCCTTCGACGCTCTTTCCCCGCTCCGCCGAGCTTCCGGCAGGCCCTCCGTCCGACGATGCGGTGCTCGTGACGTGCGTCTACGTCGTGTCGAGCGCGACGCCCTGGGTCGAGCAGTCGCTGTTCCTCGCCGCGATCGGTGAGGCGCGTGACAAGGGCGCGAGAGCGCTCGAGGCGTTCGCGTACCGCTACCCCGAGGGAGAGTCCACGTACGAGCGTTTCCTCGTCCATCGCACTGTCTTCCCGCGCGACTTCCTCGCCGACTTCGGCTTCCGCGTGGTGCGGACGCAGGGACGTGTCGAGCTGCTTCGGCTCGAGCTCGGGGGGCTCGTCCCGGTGCTCGAAGGCAAGCGGGCGCACGTGCTGCGGGTGATCAAAGAGGCCTTCGCGCCGGCGCCCGTGCCGCAGCGCCCCTGACGTCCAGCCGCATTCGTCGCTAGGTTTTCGATTAGCACCTGCGGAACAAACCTAGACACGCTCTCGCCACTCTCTCGCCTTCGACCCCCGCTCGCTCTCGTTGCTGCTGCCCTCGCAGTCGCAACCGTGGGCGGAGCTGTGCCCGCGAGCGCGACTGCCGTCGCGCCGGGCTTCACGGACACCCTCGTTGCGAGCGTCGAGAGCCCGACCGCACTGGCCTTCACCCCGGACGCGCGGTTGCTTGTCACGACGCAGTTCGGCACGGTCCGAATCGTCCAGAACGGGTCGCTCCTGCCCGGTTCCGCGCTCGATCTTGGTGCGGTCTTGTGCACCGACAACGAACGCGGGCTGCTCGGCGCCGCGGTCGATCCCGCGTTCGGCTCGAACGGCTTCGTCTACCTCTACTACACGCGGAACAAGAGCGGGACGTGCGTCAATCGGGTCTCGCGTTTCACGATGAGCGGGTCGACGATTGCGATCGCGACCGAATCGGTGCTCGTGGACGAGATCCCTTCACCGAACGGAAACCACAACGGCGGCGACCTCCGCTTCGGGAACGACGGCTACCTCTACGTGAGCGTCGGCGACGGCGCCTGTGACTACGCCGGCGGCGGTTGCTACGCGGAGAACGATGCCTCGCGCGACCAGCACGCGCTGATCGGGAAGATCCTGCGGATCACGAGCACCGGCGGCATCCCGCCGACGAACCCGTTCCAGGGTGCGGGCACGGCTCGCTGCAACGTCACCGGCCAGACGACGGCCGGTAACAAGTGCCAGGAGACCTTCGCGTGGGGATTCCGGAACCCGTTCCGGATCGCGTTCGATCCCAACACGACCG
The DNA here is from genome assembly GCA_045403015.1 of Gaiellaceae bacterium. GTDB lineage: Bacteria > Actinomycetota > Thermoleophilia > Gaiellales > Gaiellaceae > Gaiellasilicea. The sequence continues at coordinate 6,182 of JAXIPI010000208.1, forward strand.
CTTCGCGCTTCTTCGTCAACGACGTCGGCGAAGCGACCTGGGAGGAGGTCGACGAGGGCCAGGCGGGCGCGGACTACGGCTGGAACGTGCGCGAAGGCCCCTGCGTCAACGGGTCGACGACGACCTGTGGTGCGCCACCCGCGGGCATGACGAATCCCGTCTACGCGTACTCGCACACCGAATCGAGCTGCCACGCGATCACCGGGGGCGTCTTCGTCCCGAACGGCATCTGGCCGGCGTCGTTCGACGACACCTACCTGTACGGGGACTACACCTGCGGCAAGGTCTTCGTCCTCACCCCGGACGGAAACGGCGGCTTCACGCGCAGCGATTTCGCCGACGACGTGGGCGCTGTCGTCAACATGACTTTCGGGCCGTCGCCCCAGGGCCAGGGGCTCTACTACACGAACTACACGAACGGCGGCGAGGTGCGCGTGATCGAGTCGACCGCCGCCACCAACCGCGCGCCGACCGCGAGGGTGACCGCCACGCCCACCTCCGGCGCGCTCCCGCTCGCCGTGAGCTTCAACGGGAGCGCGAGCACCGACCCGGACGCGGGTGACACGCTCACCTTCATCTGGAACTTCGGCGACGGGTCACCGATCTCGACCACGGGCTCGGCGACGACGAGCCACACGTACACCACGGCGGGCACGTTCGCGGCGACGCTGACGGTGCGCGACAACCACGGCGCGACGTCGCCCGCAGCCCAGGCGCGCATCGATCCCGGCAACACGGCGCCACAGGTGACGATCGACACTCCAACCGTGAGCGACCGCTTTGCAGTCGGCCAGACGATCACGCTGCATGCGTCCGCGACCGACGCCGAGGACGGCACGCTCGCGTCCTCCCGCCTCAGCTGGGTGGTGCTCCGCCACCACGACGCGCACACACATCCTTTCCTGGCACCGACCGCAGGGAACGACATTCAGATCACGCAGCCGGCGCCCGAGGACCTCGACTCCGGGATCAACGGATACCTCGAGATCCAGCTCACGGCGACGGACTCGGCCGGGGTGACGACGACCGTGACCCGCGACGCCCAGCCGAACCGGGTGAACCTCACGTTCGCGACCAATCCGGCAGGCCGCGACGTCGTCGTCGCCGGCACCGCCTACACCGCGCCGAAGCCGCTCACCTCCTGGCAGGGATACGCGATCGCGGTCGACGCCCGAACCCAGACAGACGGATCCGGGAACACCTGGAACTTCCAGGCGTGGTCCGACGGCGGCGCCGCGGCACACACGATCGTGACACCGGCGGCTCCGACGACCTACACAGCGACGTTCGTCCAGAGCTCCGGTCTCGCCGGTCTGGTGGCGGCGTACGGGTTCGACGCCAGCTCCGGCAGCACTGCTGCGGACTCGTCGGGGAAGGGGAACGTGGGGTCGCTTTCGGGACCGGTGTGGAGTGGGGCGGGCCGGTTCGGGTCGGCGTTGAGCTTCGACGGCGTCAACGACTGGGTCACGATTCCCGACGCTAACTCGCTCGATCTGACGACCGGGATGACGCTCGAGGCCTGGGTCAGGCCAGCTGCGTCGGGTGGTTGGCGGACGGTGGCCTTCAAGGAGCGTCCCGGTGGGCTTGTCTACAGCCTCTACTCGAGCACCGACACCGGCCGGCCCTCCGGCGAGGTGCGGACCTCGCTGGGCGTCGAGACGCGGGGCCCCGCCGCGCTTCCGGCCTCAACGTGGTCGCACCTGGCGACGACGTTCGATGGTTCGGTGCTGAGGCTGTACGTCAACGGCGCATTGGTGAGCTCGACGACGAGCGCCGGTTCGATTGCCACCTCGACGGGAGTGTTGCGGATTGGTGGCAACGGTGTGTGGGGGGAGTGGTTCGCAGGTTTGATCGACGAGATGCGTGTCTACAACCGGGCGCTGAGCGCGGCGGAGGTCCAGCAGGACATGCAGACGGCCGTGAGCGGCTCGCCGCCGCCGCCGGACACGACTCCGCCGTCGGCTCCCACGGGCCTGACAGCGTCTACCGCGATCGGATCGGCGTCGCTCGGCTGGACGGCGTCGAGCGACAACGTGGGGGTCTCGCGCTACAACGTGCACCGCTCGCAGACTTCGGGCTTCACGCCCGGCGTCGCGAACCGGATCGCCCAACCGACCGGCACGGGCTACACCGACTCTGGTCTCGCAGCCGGCACCTTCTACTACCGCGTCACGGCCGAGGATGCGGCCGGGAACATCAGCAGTGCCTCGGCGCAGGTGACTGCCGTCGTGCCTGCCGACCAGCCACCGACCGTCTCGATCACGGCGCCTGCGGGGGGCGCCACAGTCAGCGGCACGGTCTCGGTCACGGCAGGCGCCTCGGACGATGTCGGGGTTGCCGGCGTCCAGTTCCGGCTGGGGGCGGTCAGTCTCGGGAGCGAGGACACCACAGCGCCCTACTCCATCTCCTGGGACACAACCACAGTCAGCAACGGCAGCTACTCGATCACCGCCGTCGCCCGCGACACCGCCACCCAG
>JAXIPI010000471.1:0-1766 GCA_045403015.1 Gaiellaceae bacterium
CCGTCGCCGCCGGGCTCCAGGTCGAGCTCGACATCGTTGGCGAACCACTCCTCGAGCTGCTCGGGATCCGTCAGCGCCTCCCAGACCTCGGCGGGCGGCACGGGGAAGACGATTTCGCGCGTCACTTCCACGGCTCCTCCAATCCGCAACCGGCAGGTTGCGTATACTAGGCGCAACTGAACGGTTGCACTTTATAGGAGGATGTGATGCCACTGATCCCGATGGTCGTCGAGCAAGACGGCCGCTACGAGCGCTCCTTCGACATCTACTCGCGGTTGCTGCGGGAGCGGATCGTCTTCCTCGGCCAGCAGGTCGAAGACGACATCGCCAACGTCATCACGGCGCAGCTGCTCTTCCTCGAGGCGGAGGATCCAGACCAGGACATCTCGCTGTACATCAACTCCCCGGGCGGGTCCGCGTACGCGGGGATGGCCATCTACGACGCAATGCAATACGTGCGGCCCGACGTGCAGACGATCTGCACCGGGATGGGCATGTCGGCGGCGGCGATGATCCTGTGCGGCGGCACGGCGGGGAAGCGTCATGTCCTGCCGAACGCGAAGGTGATGATCCACCAGGGCTCGGCCGGCTACCGCGGCACGCCCGCGGACATCGAGATCCACGCCCACGAGGTGCTCGCGATGACGCGACGGATGGCCGAGATCCTCGCGAAGCACACCGGCCAGCCCTTCGATCAGGTGATGCTGGACATCGACCGCGACCGCTTCATGACGCCGACCGAGGCAGTCGACTATGGCCTTGTCGACAAGATCGTCGAGCCGCGGGCGGTGGTCGCCGCCTAGTTCGTCCAGAGCCGCTGACGCGCGCGCTCGGCCATGGAAGGGGGCGTCTCGTCGTCGCGCGGTGTGTGTCGCCAGAACCACACGATTGCGACGATCCACGGCGCGCTGAACAGAATCGGAAGTAGCCAGGCCCAGAGTGGGAAGGAATCCGCGAGCACCGCTCTAAGGCCTGTACTGCTGGTCGAGGGAGCGGACGGAGTCGATGCGAGACCGCAGCCAGAACCCGCTCGCGATCGGCAGCCAGGGAGCGGCCTGTTCGCCGGCAACCATCTTGGCCAGCGCCTCGATCGTGACCGGAATGTTCTCGGGGCCTAGCGCCACCACGGTCAGCTTAGCGTCGGCCGGCACGCGGTACCTGAGAAGGCGATGGCCTTCGTCGACGACGTAGTAGTCGTTGGGGACGGGCTGGCCCGGCTCCACCGCGCCGTCTTCCGCCGCCGCCACGCTCGCGGTCTCGCCGCTGAGGAAGAGTGCCGGGTCGAAGCGGAGCTCGTAGCTCGAGCCCTTCTTCGCCAGCGACTTGAGATACCCGAACTGAACGGTCTCGCCGGGTGCTCCCAGGCCCTTCTTGGACGTGTTGTCGACCGTGACCGTCCTGTTCACCGTCACAGTCGTAGTCTTCGTCCCGTCGCAGCCCGCCACGAGGGCGAGCAGCACACAGAAACAGAACGCCCGGGTTGTCATCTCCGCAACTCGTCGGTGTAGCCCTCGAGGAGATCTGCCAGTTCCTTTGGACGGCTGAGCGCGACGCAGTGACCGGCTGCGATCTCGTCTGGTGCGATGTTCAGACGCTCGGGTACGAGCTTGCGAAAGAAGTCGGGCGGGAAAAAGCGATCCTCGCTGCACAGCACGAACCTCGTCGGCACCTTCGGCCACGCGTCGAGCGGCCACGGTGCCGCCATTGAGGCCTGCGACGGATGGGCACGCTCGTGCGTCATCGCCTCCTCGGCTAGCTCGCGCGGC
>JAXIPI010000354.1:0-19938 GCA_045403015.1 Gaiellaceae bacterium
CCTCGGGCTGGACCCACGTCACCCTCACGCCCCCGGCCGCCTTCGGCTCACGCGCGGCGGAGCCGCGCTCCGCCGAAGGCTCTCGCCGCTGCGGCTGCGATCGCTTCCGGGCCCGTGCGAGGTGCACGGTGCCCTCCGCGCTCCCAGCCGCAGCGACGAGCCGGGAACGTGAGCAAGCTCAAGCAGGCACCTCGCCGGCGGTGAGCTCCGCGATCGCCTGGGCTCGTTGCTCGTGTCGCTGCGTGTCGCGCACGAAGATCTCGGCCGCGACGACGGCCATCTTCCGGCCCGCCTCCTCGACGTCGATCCGGCTCGCCGCCGACACGTCGTCGACCCAGTCGCGCCGTACAGCGCCGATGCCGCCGAGTGCTCCCGCGAGCGCGCCGCCCATCGAGGCGATCGAGTCGGAGTCGCGGCCGTAGTTGACGCCTCCGAGCACCGTCTCCTCGTAGTTGCCGCCGGTCGCGACGAGCATCCCGAGGGCAAGGGGCACCTCCTCGATCGCATGCAGCCGGCTCGGAATCCGCGCGTTCTGCGCCGGCTGAGCGTAGGGCTCGCCGACCGAGTCGAACGGTACAAACGCGCGGCGCAGCTCCTCGAGCCCGCCCGAACGCCAGCCGTCCAGCTTCGCGGCTACCTCGACCACCGCCTCGATCGAGGTTCGCGTTGCATCCTTGGCGAACCGCAAGGCCGTCTCGACCACGTCGTCGACGGTTGCACCGAGGCGGAGCGCCTCGGCCACCGCGGCCGCGAGCACGCCTGCTGCTTCGCGCCCGTAGCTGGACTGGTGCGCTCCACTGAGATCGAGTGCTTCGTTGTAGGCGCCTTGTGGGTCGCCGGCATTCGCGATGCCCACCGGCGCGATGTACATCGCAGCGCCGCAGTTGACGATGTTCCCGACGCCGGCGTCGCGCGGGTCGGCGTGCCCGTACCGAAGCTTGAGCACGAGCCACTTCTCGGCCAGGAAGAGGCGGTGGTAGAGGAGATCCTCGCGGCCGAGCTCGGGCACCCACATCGGCTTGTCGACGATCTCCGGGAGCATCAGGGCCTCGACGTCGTAGGCATCGAGGTGGTCGCGCTTGACGTCGTACGCGTGGACGAGGACGCGCGTCATCAGCGTGTCGTCGGTGACGTGGCCGTCGCCCTTGTGGAACGGCGAGAACGGCTTCTCGACCTTGAGCGTCCGGCGAATCGACTCGACGATCCCGGTCACCCAGCCGTCGAAGTGCGCGTGGATCTCGTGCGACTCCCAGCCTTCTGTCGCGCCGCCGAGCGCGTCACCGACCGCGGCCCCGGCCAGGCAGCCGACGGACCGGTCGGTCAGCAGGTCTCCGTTCACGTCCTCATCCTCGCTTCGCAGTCGTTGAGTCCCGGCCGGCCGGCCAGATCGGGCCGGCCGGCCGGGAACAGCCTTTCCTATCCTCTGACCCTCGTCCAGCCGTCGTTGAGATTCTTTCCCAGCTCGTCGAGGGTGATCTGGCCCCGCAGGTACTGGACGAAGGCCGGCTGGGCGACCTCCGACTTCCACCGCGGATAGGCAGCCAGCGAGACCCAGTTCCCCTTGCGGAAGTGGGCGACCGACTCTGTCGCGATCGTCCAGCTGCCGACGCGCTTCGTCGACTTCCGTGCCACCTTGCCGGCTTCAGGGTTCGATGGGATCAGCCAGTCGCCGAGGGCGAGCTTGGCCAGGTTCTGCTTGTTCACCAGGTAGGCGAGGAAGAACATCGCCGACTGCTTGTTGGTGCTCTGCGCCGAGATCGAGTAGGTCTGGGGATTTGCGACCTGCTGCTGCGTCTGGCCCTTCAGCAGCGGGAACATCGCCCAGTTGAAGCCCTTCGGGCCCTGCAGGATCATGGCCTGGGCGGTGAAGTTCCCCGCCACCGTCATCGCGCACTTGCCGCCGAAGAAGGCCGGAAGCACGGCGCTGCCGGAGAGTCCCGTGGCAGCGGGATCGACCGACTTGTCGACGTGGATCATGTCGTGCATCTGCTTGACGACGTTCTGGTCGTTCGGGCCGAACTTGAACGTCCACTTGCCGTTCTCGAGGTAGAAGAACTGCCCGCCGTAGTTCAGGGACATCGTCTGCGTGACCGCAGTCGGCGAGCGGAGGCCCCAGCAGACGCCGTAGCGGCTGGAGGTCGTCAGCTTCTTCGCGTTCGCCCGGAACTGCGCCCACGTCCACGGGTTGGCGAGCGTCGGCGCCTTGATCCCCGCCGCCTTCAGGATGTCCATGTTGGCGAAGATGTTGTAGGTCTGCAGCAGCGACGGAATGCCGGTGATCTTGCCGCCGAAGTTCGTCGTCGCCCAGATGTCCTTCGGGATCGAGGCCTTCAACGACTTCGGGATCAGCGGCGTCAGGTTGGCGAGGTATCCCTGCTGTGTGAAGCCGGCGATGTCGGCGGCTTCGTCGTGGATGATGTCCGCTGCCGTGCCGCCGACGAAGCTCGTCAGCAGCTTGTCGTGGACGGAGTTGACGTCGACGGGAACGACCTCGACCTGGATGCCGGGATGGCTCTTGTTCCAGGAGTCGACGATGCTCTTGTTCGCCGCGACCGTTGTCGGCTGCCACACGTAGGTGGCGAACCTGAGCTTGACGACGGTGGCCTGCTTACCCGCTTGCGCTCCCGCTACGAGCACTGAGCACAGCAGGGCCAAGGTGCCAAGCACGATGACCTTCCTCATTACTGACCCGCCTTTCTGCGGTCGGGCGCCGTCATTCGACGCCGTGGTTTCGTTAGAGACGACATCGCTAGCCCTTGACCGCCCCCGAGAGGAGGCCGCGTGTCAGCCAGCGTTGGATGATGGTGAAGAGGATGAGGCTGGGTACGGTCGCGAGCAGGGCGGCCGCGGCGAGAGGGCCGAATCTGACGACTCCCTCGATCCCCACGTACTGCGCGAGCCTCAGCGGCAGCGTCGTCAGATCGGGGCTTTCGAGGATGACGAGCGCGAAGAAGAACTCGTTCCAAGCGGTGATGAACGCGAACAGCGTCGTGACGATGATGCCCGGGAGCAGCAGCGGCGCGATGATCCCGGTCAGGATCTGGAGCCGCGTTGCCCCGTCGACCGTGGCCGCCTCCTCGAGGTCGGGAGGGATCCCGCGCACGTAGCTGTAGAGCATCCAGAGGACGAACGGCAGCGCCCAGACGACGTAGACGACGACGAGGCCGATGTGCGAGTTCGTCAGCTTCAGGTCGCGCAGGAGCAGGAACAGCGGGATGATGATCAGAATCAGCGGGAACATCTGGCTGATCAGGATCCAGCCGAGCCCGACCCGCGTGATCACGCCCTTGCGCCGCGCGAACACGTACGCCGCCGGCAGCCCGATCGCCGTCGTCAGCAGCGCCGTCGCGATCGCGACCTTGAGGCTGTTGATCCCGCTGCGGATGAACTGATGGTTCTCTTCGCTCAGCGCGGCGCGGTAGTTCTCGAGCGTGAAGTCGTTCGGGATGAACGAGGGGTAGAGCTGGACGAGCTCGCGCGGCCCCTTTAGCGACATGGACAGCATCCAGAGGAGCGGGAAGCCGAGGAAGACGACGTAGCCGAAGAGCGCCGCGTACTGGAACGTCTTCGTGCGCCTGGGGCGGGTGGTGACGATCATCTCGTCTCCTTCAGCCGGCCCCAGAGGTAGAAGACGAGCACGGAGGAGATCACGAGCACCATCGCGCAACCGAGCGCCGAGGCGTAGCCGAACTCGCCGTACTCGAACGCCTGGCTGTAGCCGAACAGCATCGGTAACTGGGTCTTTCCTGCCGGCCCGCCTTCGGTGAGGACGTAGACGAGGCCGAACGAGTTGAAGTTCCAGATGAAGTCGAGCGTCGTGATCGCGATGATCACGGGACGCAGCTGCGGCAAGGTGATCGTGCGGAAGCGCTGCCAGCTGCTTGCGCCGTCGACCGCAGCCGCCTCGTGCAGGTCGTCCTGGATCGACTGCAGCCCGGCCAGGAGGGCGATCGTCGTCTGCGGCATCCCTGCCCAGACGCCGACGAGGATCACCGCAGGCAGCGCCCAGGTGAAGCTCGAGAGCCAGTCCGTGGTCTCGCCTGGAATGTGAAAACGGCGCAGGATCTCGTTCAGGATCCCGGCCTGCGGCTGGAAGAAGAGCTTCCACATGATCCCGACGATCACCGACGGCATCGCCCAGGGAACGAGGGCGAGCGCGCGGGCAAACCCGCGGCCCTTCAGGTCCTGGCTGAGCAGGAGGGCGAGGCCGAGCGCGAAGCAGAAGCCGATCGCGGTCACGGCAACCGACCAGACCAGGCCGATCTTGAACGAGTTGATGAAGAGGTCGTCGTGGAGCAGCGCGCGGAAGTTGTCGAGCCCGATGAACGTCGTCGGGACGCCGAGGCCGGCCCGCGAGTCGGTGAAGCCGAGGTAGATCCCGCGCGCGAGCGGGATGACGCTGAGGATCACGACCGGCAGCAGCGCCGGGATCAGCAGCAGCATCGCCTCGCGGCCGGAGAGACCCGCGCCGGCGTGGCTGCGTCCGCGCCGGATCGGCCGGCCGGCCTCGGGAACCGCACTCACGCCTGCGCCTCCGGTGGAGCCCCGGAGGAGGCGCGGACGACGAGGCGCGGCGCGACGCCGACGACCCGCGGCTCGCGCGCGCGGTCTTCGATTCGCTCGAGCAGCATCTCGGCTGCGATTCGCGCTCGCTCGGCCGAGCCGAGGTCGACGGTGGTCAGCGTCGGCCAGGTGACCTCGGAGAGCGGCGTGTTGTCCATCCCCACGAGCGCCACGTCACCCGGAACGTCGAGGCCCGCGTCACGGAGCGCAGCCAGCGCGCCGATCGCCAGCAGGTCGTTCGCACAGAGGATCGCGTCCGGGCGCTCGCGTGCGAGGAGGCGCTCGGTTGCGCGGCGGCCAGGCTCGATCATGAAGTCCGCTGCGATCTCGATCAGTTCGTCGTCGCGGGCGAGCGAGCACGAGCGCAGGCCGTCGAGGTAGCCCAGCCTGCGTGACGATCCGGGCGCTGTGTGCGGCGGGCCGTTGACGAACCCGATCCGTCTGCGCTCCGCGGCGTACAGATGCCGGACGGCCTCGGAGGCGCCTTTGCGCGAGTACGCCCGGACCGTGTCGACGCTCGTACCGGTGGCCGGCCGGCCGATCAGGATCACCGGCGCCGCCGCGCGTCGAAGCTCGTCGGCGTGCACATCCGTGAGATGCAGCGAAGCCAGGATAAGCCCGTCCACGAACCGGTGCTTGAGGTCGCGGACCATGGCGAGCTCGTCCTCCATATCCGCTCCCGTCGAGTGGAGCATCAGCCGCCAGCCCCGCGCCTGCGCCACATCCTGGATCGAGCCGATCATCGTCGTGTAGACCGGGTTGCCGACGTCGGGCATCGCGAACGCGATCTGGCCGGTGCGGCGCGACCGGAGCGTGCGGGCGGCGGCGTTCGGCACGTAGCCGATCGCCTCGGCCGCCTCTGTCACCCGCTCCAGGGTCGCCGGGCTCGTCCGGATTCCGTTCATCACCCGCGACGCCGAGGCGACAGATACGTTTGCGAGGCGCGCGACGGTGGTGATCGTCGGCACCGTGCCGGCCGGGTCCTCGCGCGTCGGATGGGTCTCTGGCGTATCGATTGCTGAAAAGGATTACAGAGAACGTTTACAGCAGCTTCACAATGTCATACGATCGCATTCGCAGTCAAGAGCGAACGCGAAGGAGCGACCGGACGTGTCGGAGATCAAGCTCGAAGGGGTGGGAAAGGTCTATGCGGGGGACGTGCGCGCCGTCGAAGACGTCAACCTGACGATCGCGAGCGGCGAGTTCATGGTCCTCGTCGGCCCGTCCGGGTGCGGCAAGTCGACGCTGCTCCGCATGATCGCCGGCCTCGAAGAGGTCACCGAGGGCGACATCTGGATCGGAGACCGGGAGGTTGCACGGCTCGCGCCGCGCGATCGGGATGTCGCGATGGTCTTCCAGAACTACGCCCTCTACCCGCACCTCACCGTGGCCAAGAATCTCGGCTACGGCCTGAAGGTTCGGAAGACGCCGAAGGACGAGATCGACCGGCGCGTCAAGGCGGTCGCGCGCATGCTCGGCCTCGACGAGTTGCTGGACCGGCGTCCGGGAGCGCTCTCGGGCGGCCAGCGCCAGCGCGTCGCCATGGGCCGCGCAATCGTCCGCGAGCCCGCCGCGTTCCTGATGGACGAGCCGCTCTCGAACCTCGACGCGAAGCTTCGCGTCGACATGCGCGGCGAACTGGCCCGCCTCCACGACCGGCTCGGGATCACGACCGTCTACGTCACGCACGACCAGGTCGAGGCGATGACGCTCGGGACGCGAGTGGCCGTGATGCGCGACGGCAGCGTGCAGCAGGTCGACACGCCGCAGGTGCTCTACCGCGAGCCGCGGAACCTCTTCGTCGCCGCGTTCATCGGCTCCCCGTCGATGAATCTCGTCGACGCCACGCTCTCGGACGACGCCGTGCTGTTCGCTGGCTTCCGCGTCCCGCTCACCGAGGCTCGGCGGCCGACGGACGTCTCGTCCGACACCCTCATCCTCGGCATCCGGCCGCAGGACTTCGACGACGCCCGCACGGCGGATCCGTCACTGCCCGTGATCGAAGTCGAGGTCGCGATCGTCGAGGAGCTGGGCTCGGCGACGCACGTCCTCTTCACGGTCGATGCGCCGCCGGTCGACCTGGAATCGGTGCGGGCCGCAAGCGACGACCGGGAGCGGGCGACGCTGCTCGCCACTGACCGGCGTGTGCTCTTCACCGCCGAGGTTCCCGAGGGGACCGAGGTGCGGCCCGGCCAGCGAATCCGGCTCGCGCTCGATCCCAGCCGGTTCCACTTCTTCGATCCCGAGACCGGCGCGACGCTTCGTCCCGGCGCACTCGCCGCGACGGCCTGATGCCCCTCCATGGGCGGCGCCCGCCAGGTGCCGGCGCCGCCCACTTCGCCTAGCGTCTAGTTGTTCTCGCCCAGCGAATCGAAGGTCGCGAGGAAGACATCGCCGAGCCCGATCTGCGTGGCGCCCTCGACATCCCCCAGCGTGAGCCCGGAGACGTAGACCGTCCCGCCGTAGGTGTCGAGGTACAGATTGGCTTCGGCGAACGCGTCGGCCCCGTCGTCCTCGACCGTCCCGAACTGCCGCGTCCACTCACGGGTCGTGTCGGGCGCGTACTTGACGAGGACGACGTCGAACTTGCCCACGCTCCCGGCGAGCTTTCCGTCGGTGAAGCCGGCGACGTAGATGTTGCCGGCGCCGTCCAGCCCGATCGCCGCGCCCTTGTCGTTCAGCGTCGTTCCGACCTGGTCCTTCCAAGTCAGGGCACCAGAAGCGTCGAACCGGGCGACGACGAGGTCCTTGTCTCCCGCCAGCGGCCCGTCGAAGTCTCCGGCCGAGTACGCGGCGACAAACGAATTGCCCGCTGCATCAGTCGTCAGGCCCCAGACCTCCTCGTTCGCCGTGGTGCCGAACTGCTGCAGCCAAACCTGGCTGCCGGCGTCGTCGTAGCGCGCGACCCAACCGTCGAGCGCGCCCACCGGGGTGCCCAACGCGCCTGAGGTCATGCCGGCCACGCGGACGCCGTCACTCGTCGCGGCGACGCCCCAGCCCTTGTCCTCACCGGCGCCCCCGAACTGCTGGAGCCAGGTTTGGGCGCCGCTCGGGTCGAGCTTCAGGAGATAGACGTCCTTGTCGCCCTGGTTCGTGCCGGCCAGGTTCCCACGGGTGTATCCGGTGACGTAGACGTTCCCCGTGGCGTCGGTGGCGATCGCATACCCACGGTCGGCGAGCGCCGGAACGCCGAGCTGGCGCAGCCACTCGCGGTTTCCACTCGGGTCGTACTTGACGACGAACACGTCGTCGGTTGTGTTGCCGGCGTGGCTGCCGTCGAAGTCGCCCTTCGTGTAGCCGGTGACGACGACGTTCCCCTGCGGGTCGACGGCGACGCCGTAGGCCCGCTCGAGCCCGGCAGTGCCGATCTCACGCGTCCAGACGGTCTCGCCGTTCGGCGACCGCTTGATGAGGACGAGATCCTTGTCGCCGACGTAGGGCTGACCGTTCACCGGCCCTGCGGCCGCGATCGCCTCGTAGACGTTCCCGGCCGCGTCGGTGGCGACGCCCCCGGCGCGCTCCTCGCCGGACGTGCCGGTCAGCTTGGCCTTCACCAGCACCGGCGGCGGCTTGAGGAACTGGAAGATGTACTTCGCGCCCTCGACGAACTCCGGGCCCCAGACGTCCCAGTCGTGGCCGCCGTCGACCACGCGGAGCTCCGACGACAGGTTCGTGACGCGCTGTGCCTTGTTGAAGAGCACATGAGCCTCGAAGTCGAGGTCGTGCTCGAAGTCCTCGGGGTTCGGGTTCCTGTACTCGTCGTCGCCGACGGCGATGAACATCCGCTGTGGCAGGCCCGTCGCCTTGAAGGAGCCGAAGGTGGCTGGATAGTTCAGCTGCTTGTAGACCTTCTCGACGAACAGCCTCTGTCCCTTGCCGAAGGCCCCGAACTCGCGCGTGCTGGAGTCGAGCGGTGGCTTCGGGTAATAGACAGCCGGGCTGAGCACGATCGCGGCGCCGAAGAGGTCGGGATGTGCGAGCGAGTAGCGCATCGCCCCGTAGCCGCCCATCGAGTAGCCCGCGACGCCGCGGCCAAAGCGCTCCGCCACGGTCCGATAGGCAGCGTCGACGTGCTGGATCAGATCGCCGGTGAATGCCGTCTCCACAGGCCGGCCGGGATCCGCCCCCTTGTACGCCGAGTCGACGTAGTAGCTCGCGCGGCTGCTCCAGGGCGCGTCGGGCATGATCGCGATCAGCGGCGGAATCTCCTCAGCGGCGATCAGCTCGTCGAGCGTGCTCTTCATCTGGGTCCACGCGCTCATCGTGTCGCCGCGGCCGTGGAGGAGATAGAGAACCGGGTAGCGCTCGCCGGAGCCCACGTAGCCGGCGGGCAGGTAGACGTTGTAGTTGATGTCTTCCTTCAGCGTTGCCGAGTGGAAGGAAGCGCTCGTGATGGTGCCTGCCGCCGCGTTGCTGGAACCGATGGCGGAGGGTGTGAGCAGGATCACGAACAGGGCTATGCAGCCCCCCAGCACCGGTGTGAGCCGGTTCTTCATGAGCGTCTCCTTGGTCGGCTCTGAAAAGGATTACTGAGAACGTTTACAGTTAGCCGACAATCTCACACGCTCGCGAGTCCAGTCAAGCGGGCTATGGTCAACGGCGATGGCCGAGCGCCTGAGTCCCACCCTGAGGGCGGTCAGCGACGCGGTGCTCGCGGTCGCGGCTGAGGTGTCGGTGGACGACGTCCTGCAGCGACTGGTCGACAGCTCGCGCGAGCTGGCCGGCGCGCGCTTTGCTGCGCTCGGGCTGCCCGACGGTGAGGGCGGCTTCCGTCGATTCCTCACCTCCGGCATGAGCGACGAGCTGATCGCCTCGCTCGGCCCGCTGCCCCGACAGCACGGGATGCTCGGCGCCATGCTCGACACGACGTCGCCGTACCGCACGAGCGACATCCACGACCATCCGCGGTTCCGCGGCTGGTGGCCGAGGACGCACCCGGACATGCGCTCGTTCCTCGGCGTCCCGATCGTCGCGCCGCAGGGCGTGATCGGGGCCTTCTACCTGACCGAGAAGCTCGACGGCGCCGAGTTCACGGAGGAGGACGAGGAGCTCATCGGCTTGCTGGCCGCCCATGCGGCGATCGCGATCGCGAACGCCCGCCTCTACGAGCAGACGCGGGAGCTGTCGATCGTCGCCGAGCGAAACCGGCTGGCGCTCGACCTCCACGACGCGGTCAGCCAGAAGCTGTTCGGACTGGTGCTCGAGGCCGAGGGTGCGGCAACCGTGCTCGAGCGCGACCCCGCTGCAGCCGGCGATCGGGTCGCGAAGCTGCAGGTGCTGGCGCGAGAGGCGCTCGAGGAGCTCCGCTCGCTCGTCTTCGAGCTGCGACCTCCGGACCTCGAAAAGGACGGCCTCGGCGGGACCTTGAGGAAGCACATCGAGGTCCTGCGCCGGCTGGGGCAGGAGGAGATCGAGCTCGTGCTCGTCGGCGAGCCGCCTGCAGACGCGGTGCGCGACCGCGAGATCCTCCGCATCGCGCAGGAGGCGCTCCAGAACGTCCTCAAGCACGCGAACGCCCAGCGCGTGGTCGTCACGCTCCGGCGAGACGCCGACGGGACACTGCTGGAGGTCGAGGACGACGGGGTCGGCTTCGATCCCGAGGCTCCCGGGACGAGATCGCGGCAGCTTGGGCTGACGTCGATGGAGGAGCGGGCGCAACGGCTGGGCGGCACGCTCGAGATCAGCTCGGCGCCGGGCGCGGGGACGACGGTCCGCCTGAGAGCTGCCGATGTTTAGGAGCTCCAGTCGAAACGACGCCCGGGCTGCCGCAACGTGCCGGCCGGCACGCTGCGGCGTCCTCAGTCGCAGCCATAGCGCTGCTATGGCTGCTCCCTGCGTCCTTGCATCGCACTCGGCCGACACGCCCCGTCAGCGCGTGGTCATTCCGAAATGAGCTCTGAGCCGATCCGTGTGCTCGTCGTCGACGACCACGCTGTGGTCCGGGAGGGGCTGCGGGGATTCCTCGAGCTCCAGGAGGGGATCGAGGTCGTCGGCGAGGCGGTCGACGGCCAGGACGCGGTCGAGCTTGCGACACGTCTCCTCCCGGATGTGATCCTGATGGACCTTGTGATGCCGCGGCTCGACGGCGTGGCGGCGATGCGGTTGCTGCGCGAGTCGGTTCCGGACGCGCGTGTGATCGTGCTGACGAGCTTTCTCGACGACGACACGCTGTTGCCGGCTCTCCGGTCGGGTGCGGCGGGCTACCTGCTCAAGAACGCCGAGCCGCAGGAGCTCGTCCGCGCGGTACGTGCCGCGCACGCCGGCGAGGCGCTGCTCGATCCCGTCGTCGCGGCGCGGCTGATGGAGACGCTGGGCGCCGACGGCGGCCGCGGGCCGCTCGACCGCCTGACTCCGCGTGAGCGCGAGGTGCTCGTGCTCATCGCCCGCGGCTTCCCGAACAAGCGCATCGCCCGCGAGCTGACGCTGTCCGAGAAGACGGTGAAGACGCACGTCGGTCACGTCCTCGCGAAGCTCGGGGTCAGCGACCGGACGCAGGCGGCCGTGATCGCCGTTCGGGCCGGTCTGGTCGATCCGAGGTCCTAGGACCAATGGCCGCTGGCGGTTGAGACCCGGTCGCGACCATCCTTCAGGCATGACGACAAGTGAGCAGATAACGAAAGCGGTTACGTCCTGGCCGGGAGTCGAGGCGGGCTTCGGCGCCCGCGGCGAGTTCGGCTTCAGGGTCGGACGCCGGGAGATCGGCCACCTGCACGGCGATCACGTCGCGCACTTCGGCTTCCCCAAGGACGTCTGGCAAGTCCTGTTCGATCAGGGCCGGATCGACTACCACCCGGTCTTCCCCGGCAAGCCCGGCTACGGGGCACGCAGGATCGAGAACGAGGAAGACACCCGGGACGTGATCGAGCTGATGCGGCTGAACTACGACCGGGTCGTCGCACGCCACGGCGTGCCGGTCGAGGCGGCTTGAGAGCGATGCAGGCGATCGTCACCGGCGCGTCGCGCGGGCTCGGGCTCGCGCTCACCCGCGCTCTCGCCGAGAGAGGCTGGCAGATCGCGGTCGACGCGCGTGACGGGGATGCACTGAAGCGCGAGGTCGGCGGTCTCGACGGAGTGGTCGCGGTCCCCGGCGACGTCTCCGATCCCGATCACCGGCGCCGGCTCGTCGAGGAGGCAGGCGACTCGATCGACCTGCTCGTGAACAACGCGAGCGTGCTCGGCCCGAGCCCGCAACCCCTGCTGGCGGACTACCCGCTGGCGGAGCTCCGGCGCGTCTACGAGATCAACGTGCTCGCGCCACTCGCGCTCGTGCAGCTGGCGCTTCCCCGGCTCGCCGATGGCGCGCGTGTCCTCAACATCACCTCCGATGCTGCCGTTGAGCCCTACGAGACCTGGGGCGGCTACGGCTCGTCCAAGGCGGCGCTCGCGCAGATCACCGCCATACTGGGCGCCGAGAATCCTGGAGTTCGCTTCTACGCCGTCGACCCCGGCGACATGCGGACGCAGCTGCACCAGGAGGCGTTTCCGGGCGAGGACATCTCCGACCGGCCGCCGCCCGAGGACAGCGTTCCCGGACTCCTTCGACTGATCGAGGGCAACGCACCGAGCGGGCTCTTCCGTGTCAGCGACCTCGTCGAAGCCTCGGCGTGAGCGCGCTCGCGACCGACCTTCGCGCCCGGCTCGAGGCGCACGAGCCGCCGGAGGCCCGTGGCGATGCCTCCCGTGACGACGTGCGCCTGCTGGTCTCGAGCCGTGCCGACGGCGCGATCGTCCACGGACGCTTTCGCGACCTGCCCCAGTTCCTCGCGCCGGGCGATCTAGTCGTCGTCAACACCTCGGCGACGCTTCCAGCCGCTGTGCCTGCAACGCGCGCGGACGGCGAGCAGCTCGAGCTACGCCTCTCGACACCCGCGCGCGACCAGGATCCCGAACGCTTCTGGATCGTCGAGCTCCGCCGCGGGGACTCGCCGTTCGGCGGCGTCCGTGCCGGCGAGCGGTTCGAGCTCCCCGGCGGCGGGACGGCCTTGACTCTCGCGCCCTACGCCGGCGTCCGGCTGTGGCTGGCGCGACTCGACCTGCCGCTGCCGCTCGCGGCCTACCTCAAAGTGCACGGGCGGCCGATTCGCTACGGCTACGTACCGCGGCAGTGGCCGCTCTCGGCGTATCAGAACGTCTACGCGGTCGAGCCCGGCAGCGCCGAGATGGCGAGTGCCGGACGCCCGCTCACGGCCGAGCTGATCACCGAGCTCGTCGCGGGCGGCGTGCTCGTCGCGCCGGTCGTCCTGCACACCGGCGTCTCGTCCCAGGAGCGGCACGAGCGCCCGTACCCGGAGCGGTACCGGGTCCCCGAGCACACGGCGCGGCTGGTGAACGCGGTGCACCTGTGGGGCGGGCGCGTGATCGCCACGGGCACGACAGTCGTCCGCGCGCTCGAGACTGTCGCCCGGCAGGACGGGACGGTCGACGCCGGCGAGGGGTGGACGGATCTCGTCGTCACGCCTGAGCGAGGTCTCCGGACGGTGGACGGCCTGCTCAGTGGATTCCACGAGGCAGACGCGTCGCATCTTGACCTGCTGAGCGCCGCGGCCGGCCCGGAGCTCCTCGCCCGCAGCTACCAGGCGGCGATCGAGGGAGGCTATCGCTGGCACGAGTTCGGCGACAGCCACCTGATCCTCGGTTCCTAGCTTGGTAGGCGCCGCCCCAAAAAAGGGGGCGGCGCCCTGCGAACGATTTCCCTAGCCCTTGATGCGGTGGCCGGGCCCCTGCCATTCGTGCCCGCGCCGAGACCCGCTGTGCTTGCGTGGCTTGGTGCCGAACGGGTCCTTCGACGCTGCGAAGTAGTAGACGGCGTAGCTCGCCGCGCCCGACAGCTCGGTGAGGCTCTTGATCGCCCCGCCGGCCATCTTGCGCTGCGCGGCGCGCTTGGCGGCGTCGTCCCCGTCGGGGGCGAGACCTTCGGCGTCGAGCGCCGGGACACCCGTGAAGACGGTGATCAGGTTGTCGCACAACTGGTGGTAGCACGGATCGAACCACGAGCCCGCGGCGCCGCCGTACACCGCTTCCTCTTCGGGCGTCTTCACTCCTTCGGCGCCGGCGAACACGCCCCCTGCCGGGATGCCACGGTCGGTGAAGCCGACGTAGTCGGAGCGGCCGTCGAACGGCACGCGCTCGCTCGCGAGACCCTGGGCACGGAACCAGTCGTCGAAGACCTGTTCGACCTTGCCTGAGCCCTCGGGGCCGGCCGGATTGCCCGGCTCGGCGTTGCCGTCTCCGTCGTAGACGAAGCGGACATAGTTCGGCGACGCCAGCATGTCGTAGTCGAGCATCACGTCGATCTTGTCCACCTCGCTCTGGCTCAGGTTGTGCGCGTAGTAGGTCGAGCCGACCAGGCCGTTCTCCTCCGCACCCCACCAGGCAAAGCGGATCTTGTTGCGGAGCTTGTAGTGGCCGTCGGCGAGCTCCTCGGCCTGGGCGAGCAGCGTCGCTGTGCCGGAGCCGTCGTCGTTGATTCCGGGGCCCTCGGTCACCGAGTCGAGGTGCGCACCGACAACGACGACGTGGTTCGGGTCGCCATCGCTCGTCTCGGCGATCACCTGCGGCAGGAAGCGGTCCGTGAACGTGCCGTAGACCTTGAAGTCGACGGTCGGGTTCAGGTTCTGCTTGTAGGCCTGCAGCAACTCGTTCCCGAGTGTGTAGCTCGAGATCACCGCAGCGATCGTCGCCGGCGGGTCGGGCTGGTTGTCGACGAAGATCGGATTCTGGCGTGCGGGCGTGTTGCCCTCGTTGTAGATGATGACGCCGGTAGCGCCGGCCGCCTGGGCCAGCGACCACTTCGTGACGAAGGGGCACGTGCCGCGCTGAACGAGCGCGACCTTCCCGGACACGCCGGTGTAGTTGGCAGCAGTGCAGCCGCTGGCCGATCCGCCGGTGGGCGGGTCGACGATTCCGCCGACGGGGAACACGGGAGCGTTGGTGAGCACGACGGTCGGCGAGTTCGCCATCGTGATGAAGTCCGCGGTCGGCAGGTCGCTGTCGTCAGCGTCGCCGGGGACGTAGGTCTTCGGCGTCGGCGAGACCATGTTCAGGACAGGCGGCTGCGATTCGCTCCAGAACGGAAAGTTGAACTGGTTGACCTCCGGGCTGTAGCCGGCCGCCTTCAGGGTCGACACGACGTAGTCGAGCGACTCCTGATAGCCGGTCGAAAACACCTCGCGTGTGTCGTCGTTGAGCGAGGCGATCGTCTGCAGTGCGGTCTGGTGCTCGGTGATTTCCGGCACCGAGACGCCGCTGACAAACCGCTTCGCCTTGGAATCCTTCGGTGTGATGCCGCTGGCCGCGAGCGCGTTCGGCGACTGGACGAGCGCGGCGGCCGAAACGGCCAGAACGATGAAAAGCGTCACGACCGAAGCAGCCGCCAAGGCCACGAAGCCTTGTGACGAGCGGCGAGTGCTTCTCAGTCGGGCGCGTGTCTGCGGTGCGAACAATGCAGTCCCTCCCTCTGAGAGGGTGCAGTAGGGGTAAACGGCGGTGCGGACCCCCTGTTAGCGCGGGAACCCTGGCGCCTTGCACTCTTTCTTGACGCAGTCGTTCGCCCGCGGAGCCTTCAGCCGCGTCGGAGCGCGGCGAACCCGCTTGCCCCGAGGAAGGTCGCCGCGGCGATCAGGACGATCGTTCCGCCGGGAGGCAGGTCGGCGTAGTAGGAGACCGTGAGCCCGCCCAGAACGCTCCCAAGGCCGATCGCCATCCCGAGCAGGAGCGTCGAGCGCATGCTCCGGGCGATGCGCGTCGCCGCGATCACCGGCAGCACCATCAGCGCCGCGATCAGCAGGATCCCGACGATCCGCATCGAGACCGCCACTGTGGTCGCGGCGAGCACCACGAGCACGACATTGAGGAATGCGACCGGGACTCCGGCGACCCGTGCGCCCTCCTCGTCGAGTGCGACGCCGGCGAGCGCGCGATACAGCAGGGCGATCGTGCCCAGCCCCGCGATCCCCAGCGCCGCGACGACCACGAGGTCGGTGCGAGTGGTCGTCAGGATCGAGCCGACGAGGAAGCCGAAGAGGTTGACGTTCAGCGCGCCGGCCATCGAGATAAGGACGACGCCGGCCGCGATGCCCGTGTAGAAGACGAGCGCAAGCGCCTGGTCGCCGGCCGTGTTCTTCCGCGCGCGCAGCCACTCGATCGCGCCTGCACCGCCGATCGAGGCGACGAGCGCTGTCAGCACCGGCGGCAGCCCGAGTAGGTACCCCGCCGCGACGCCCGCGAACGCGACGTGGCCGATGCCGTCCCCGATCAGGCTGAGTTGGCGCTGGACGAGGAAGAAGCCGACCGCCGGCGCGAGCAGACCGACGATCGCGCCCGCCGCGAAGGCCAGCCGCATGAACTCGAGGTCAAGCATGGACGTGGGACGGGTCGTGCCAGACGCCCGGCAGGGCCTCCGGTGGCCCGTCGAAGACAATGCCGCCGCGAACGAGGATGAGTCGCTGGACGAAGCGCTCGACCGCTCCGAACTCGTGTGAGACGTAGAGGACGGTGACTGCGAGCTCGCGGTGGAGGCGATCGAGCAGGCCCGCGAGCGCCTCCTGCGATTCGGCGTCGACGCCGGTCGTCGGCTCGTCCAGGACGAGCAGCGACGGCTGGCCGGCGAGTGCCTTGGCGATGAACGCGCGCTGCTGCTGGCCCCCGGAGAGTGTGCGCAACGGGGTGTCGGCGTTGTCGGCCAGTCCAACCCGCTCGATCGACTCGGCGACGATGGCGCGGTCGCGGCGGCGCAGCGGGCCGAGCAATCCTCCCGAGGCGAGCCGGCCTGCGGTAACGATCTCGCGCACCGTCGCGGGCGCGTCGACACCGAGCTGCGAGCGCTGGGCGAGATAGCCAAGCGTCGAACGGCCGGAGAACCTCGTCGCCGTCTCGCCGAAGAGGAAGGCTTCGCCCGCCGCCGGCCGCTCGAGGCCGAGCACGAGGCGCATCAGCGTGGTCTTGCCGCCGCCGTTCGGTCCTGCGATCGCGACGAACTCGCCCGCGTCCACCGCGAGGGTCACATGCTCGAGCACGGGTCGGCTTCCGTCGTAGGCGAACGAGACGTCCCGCAGCTCGACTGCTACCGGCACCCCAGTTACCGGCATTCCAGCGCCTTCCGCAACGCCGCGAGGTTCTCGCGCATGACGGAGAAGTAGTCCTCGCCCGCCGAGGCCTCCTTTCCGGTCAGCCCTTCGATCGGGTCGAGTACCGCGGTCTGTGCGCCGACCTCACGCGCGACGGTCTCGGCGAGCCGCGGTGAGATCAGCGTCTCGAAGAACACAGTGGTCGTGCCGACTGCACGCACCTCGTCGACCACCTGCTCGAGATCGCGGGGCGTTGGCTCGGCCTCTGGTGACAGGCCGGTGATCGCAACCTGCTTCAACCCGTACCGCTCGGCGAGATAGCCGAACGCTGCGTGGCTCGTGACGATCTCGTGGTGGTCGCAGCCGGAGAGGCCGCGGCGGAAGTCGCGGTCGAGCGCCCTCAGCCGGTCCGCGAATGCGCGTGCCTCGGCAGGGCGATCGAGTGCCTCCCCGATCCGCTCCGCTATCGCGGCGTACCGGATCGGATCGAGCCAGACGTGAGGGTCATTCGTCTCGTCTGCGCCGAGGAGGTCGACCGCCTTGGC
Organism: Gaiellaceae bacterium; assembly: GCA_045403015.1. Lineage (GTDB taxonomy): Bacteria > Actinomycetota > Thermoleophilia > Gaiellales > Gaiellaceae > Gaiellasilicea. The sequence continues at coordinate 17,174 of JAXIPI010000354.1, forward strand.
GGACGTCGAGTCGATCGCATTCTCCAGTCCCGATTGGAAGCCCGAGCCGAGGTAGAGCACGACATCGGCCTCCGCGATGGTCTGAATGTCGCCGGCCGAGAGCTCGAGGTCGTGCGGCTCGACGCCGGGCGGAGTCAGGTTTGTGACGCTGACTCCCGCGCCACCGATCTCGTGCGCCGCGAAGGCCAGCGGGTAGAACGCGGCAACGACGTTCACTCCCTCCGAGCCCGAGTTGCCGCCGCACCCGGCAAGGGTCGCAACCACCACGAGAGTGAGAACGATTCTCGTTTGCATGCCTCGGCACCCTAGCACGCCGATGAGAATCGCTATCATCTTGCGGATGGCAGCCGTCCACTCCTGGCGCGAGCACACCGACCATGCCCTGCGCGAAGCCGGCTTTCGCTCCGGTGGGGCGCGCGCCGCTGTCCTCGACCTGATGTCCGGCCAGGACTGCTGCGCGAGCGCACAGGAGATCCACGCGAGCCTCCGGGCGAGTGGCCGGTCCGTGGGAATCGCATCGGTCTACCGCGTGCTCGAGATGCTCGCCGAGCTCCGGCTCGTCCAGCGCGTCGACGTCGGCGACGGGATCGCCCGCTTCGAGCCGGCGTCGCCTGGCGGCGATCATCACCACCACGTCGTCTGCGATGACTGCGGGAAGGTCGAGCCGTTCTCCGATCCTTCGCTCGAGCGAGCGATCGCGAGCGCGTCCGGCCGGCTCGGCTACAGCGTCGACGCGCACGAGGTCGTGCTGCGCGGCGAATGCGGCGACTGTCGTCAGCCGGACGTCGCGACGTCGAAGCCGACGTAGTTCTCGGCGAGAGAGGTGGCTGCGGCGCGGGACGACGCCACGTACGCGAGCTGTGAGAGCTGGAGCCTGGCGTCGAAGGGATCGCCGCCCGGGATCCGGTGCAGCATCGTCGTCATCCACCACGAGAAGTGCTCGGCTCGCCACACGCGCCGCAGCGCGTCGCGCGAGTAGCTCGCGAGCGCAGATTCGTCACCGTCTCCGTACCACCTCGCAAGTGCTGCGCCGAGAATCCGAACGTCCGCGACCGCGAGGTTCAGACCTTTCGCGCCTGTCGGCGGAACGATGTGCGCGGCGTCTCCGGCGAGGAACAACCGGCCGTGCTGCATCGGTTCGACGACGAAGCTCCGCATCCCGGTGACGCCTTTCTCGAGGATCGGCCCTTCGTTGAGCGTCCAGCCGTCGAGCCCGAGCCGCAGGTGGAGCTCTTCCCAGATCCGCTCATCGGGCCACTCGTCGAGGTTCTCGTCCGGCGCGCACTGGAGGTAGAGCCGTGTGATCTCGGGTGAGCGCATGCTGTGGAGGGAGAAGCCGCGGTCGTGCCAGGCGTAGATCAGCTCCTCATTCGATGGCGGCGCCTCGGCGAGGATGCCGAGCCAGCCGAACGGGTACTCGCGCGAGAAGACGGTCAAGATGCCGTCGGGAACGCTGTCGCGGCAGACGCCGTGAAACCCGTCGCAGCCGGCAACGATGTCACAGCTGAGGTCAGTCTCCTCGCCTGCGTGCATGAAGCGCACGAGCGGACGATCCGACTCGAGCTCGTGCACCGAGACGTCGTCGACCTCGAAGTAAATGGGCCGGCCTGTCTCGACTCGCGCCGCGATCAGATCCTTCACCACCTCCTGCTGCCCGTAGACCGTGATGTGACGGCCAGTGAGCCCGCTCAGGTCGATGCGGTGACGGGCACCGTCGAACTGGAGCTCGAGCCCGTGGTGGGGTAGCCCCTGCTCGTGCAGGCGGTCGGCGACGCCCAGCTCGGTCAGCAGCTCGACGGTCCCATGCTCGAGGACGCCGGCGCGCACACGGCTCTCGACGTACTCGCGGCTCCGGGCCTCGAGCACGACAGAGTCGATCCCGTCCAGATGGAGGAGCTGCGCCAGCACGAGACCGGCAGGGCCCGCACCCACAATTGCGACCTGGGTGCGAGCCGAGCTCATCCCTCTCGCTCGAAGAGGGCGGCCTGACCCTGGCCGACACCGACGCACATCGTGGCGAGGCCGTAGCGCCCCTGGCGCCGGCGGAGCTCGTGGAGCAGCGTGACGACGAGGCGGGCGCCGCTCATTCCGAGCGGGTGGCCGAGCGCGATCGCGCCGCCCTTCACGTTCACCTTCTCCTCGTCCAGGCCGAGCTCGCGTACGACGGCGAGGCTCTGGGAGGCGAAGGCCTCGTTCAGCTCGACCAGATCGAGGTCGGCGACATCGACCCCGGCACGGGCGAGCAGCTTGCGCACCGCCGGCACCGGGCCGATCCCCATCACGCGCGGGTCGACCCCGGCGACAGCGCTCGCGACGAACGCTCCGAGCGGCTCCACCCCCAAAGCCTTGGCCTTCTCCTCGGAGGCGATCACGAGCGCTGCGGCACCGTCGTTCACGCCGCTCGAGTTGCCGGCGGTGACCGTGCCGTCCCTGCGGAAGGCGGGCTTCAGACCGGCAAGCTTCTCCACCGTTGTCTCGGGCCTGGGGTGCTCGTCCCGCTCGAGCCCGCCGGCCGGGACGAGCTCGTCGGAGAAGTCGGCAGCTGCCCAGCGCTGCTGCGAGCGCAGGGCGAACGCGTCCTGGTCCTCGCGGGAGACGGTCCAGCGGTCGGCCACGTTCTCGCCCGTCTCGCCCATCGACTCGAGCGGGAACTTCGCCTCCAGGGCCGGGTTCGGGAAGCGCCAGCCGAGCGTCGAGTCGTACATCGTCCGGTCGCCACGCGGGAACGCTGCATCGGGCTTCGCGGTCACAAGCGGCGCTCGGCT
>JAXIPI010000315.1:0-18418 GCA_045403015.1 Gaiellaceae bacterium
GTGGAACGACCCGGCGAACCAGCCGCCGGGCCATTTGGGCGTCCCGGCGATCCTCCAGCATCCCGACGATGCGGCCCGCTTCTGGGCGATCGTGCAGGGCGTCGGCATCTTCGAGACGACTGACGACGGCGCCTCATGGACTCCCCGCAACCGTGGCTTGCGCGCCGACTGGCCGATCGAGAATCCCGAGGTCGGCTACTGCGTCCACAAGCTCGTGATGTCGCCGGCCGACAGCGACCGCCTCTACCAGCAGAACCATGTGGGCATGCACCGCAGCGACGACGCCGGCCACTCGTGGACGGAGATCACGGAGGGCCTGCCGACCGAGTTCGGGTTCGCCGCCGGCGCGCATCCGCACGATCGCGACACGTTCTACGTCATCCCGCTCGACCCGGGCCACGCGCGCTGCATGCCCGACGGGCAGGCGGCGGTGTGGCGCACAAAGGACGCCGGGTCGACCTGGCAGCGGCTTGCAGACGGCCTGCCGCAGCGTGACGCGCACGTGGGCGTGCTGCGCGAAGGGATGGCCATCGACACGCACGACGAGCCGGGCGTCTACTTCGGCACGAGCACGGGCCAGTTGTTCGCGAGCGCCGACGAGGGCGAGAGCTGGAGCGAGATCGCGAGCTACCTGCCGGGCATCACGTCGGTCGAGGTGGCGATCGTCGACTAGCCATGGCAGAGCTCTACCTCCCGTCCACGCTCCCGCCCCTCTTCGCCGGCTTGCCGCGCCGGCTCGACGTCGACGCCGAGACGGTCGACGAGGTGCTCGACCGTCTCGATGAGCAGTGGCCCGGTCTTCGCGATCGCCTGTGCGAGCCGGGCCCTGCTCTGCGCCACCACATCCACGTGTACGTCGACCGCGAGCGGGCCGGGCTCGACACCGCCCTCGAGCCGCGCTCGCGCGTGGATGTGATCACGGCCATCAGCGGCGGCTGAGCGCTCACGAATTCCTCACAGTTTGCTCGCGTAAAGCTCAACTGCGGACGGTGCTCGCTGAGCTACCGTCCTCGCGTGATTCGGAAAGCGCTTCTGATTGGGCTCAGCCTCGGGCTCCTCCTGCCCGCGGCATCGACTGCTGCTGCGCCTGCCGGGGCGAAGGTGCCGCCGTTCACGCTGAAGCTGCTGCAGAAGCGTTTCGGCGATCAGGCGTACCTGCCGACCCGCCTGCCGCTGCGCTACCAGTACCTGCGCTACCAGTACCTGCGCTGGCAGCAGCTCGACGGCAAGCTCGTGCTCACGTTCAAGGAGCGCACGAGCGCCGACAGCTTCCGCTTCGAAGTCTCGAAGCTCGAGCCGGGCGCGCCCTGCGACGGCGGCGGCGCGTTCCACAAGATTCTTCAGATGGACGGCAACAAGGTCTACTACGGCGGCGACAAGGGCTACTGGATCGCGTGGCGGTGCGTCGTCTCGCCGAAGACGAAGACCACCTACGTTCTCAGCGTTCTCTCCCGCGGCAAGCTGCCGGACGTCGCTCTGGCGCAGGTCGCAGCCTCCGGCAAACGCTTCGCCAGGCCGTAGAACCGGCTCAGCGCAGGAGCGACGCGCGCTCTGACCCGAGCCAGGCCAGCGCCTCGTCACCCGTGTAGAACACCTGCGAGTCGAGCTGCGTCTCGGCGGTGTGAGCCTGATACATGCGTGCGTAGCCGAATCCGACCGCACAGCTGCGCAGTACGAGGGTCCGGCCTGACCGGGAGTACGTTGCGATCCCGGATGACTAAAGGCCTGGCCGAAACGGGACCCCGGCTTGGCGTTGTCGCTGCTGCTTCCCCTTTTTAAAGGCAGGGGAAAAGGCGTGGGCGGCCGATCGTGCCGAAGAATTTCCCTCCCAGCGCATCGCTAGGAAGGGCCAGACCCCCTCCCCCCGACGGCGAAGAATTAGTCGGGCCCCAAACGGGAGCTCCTCCTTGCGCGAGCCAGCGGCCGTGCGCGCTCAGGGAAGCCCTAGCAGCCTGCGCCTGACGCGATGGAGCTTGCGGGGCCTGCTCTCTGCCCAGCCTGCGCGAGCCTGTGCCCGCTCGCGACTGAGGAGCCCGCTCTTCGGAGCTGTTCTGCTCGCGGGAATACGCAGCCCTCCCCGGAGTCCTTGAGGCAAGGACATCAACGAAAGGGAGGAAGTCATGACCGGCAAGAAACAAACGACCAAGCTCGCAGCGCCCGAACCGAAGGGGTACAGCTTCGGAGCGAACCAGATGGGGATCAAGTCCAGCGACGATGCTGCCTCGATCAAGTCGCCTCGGGACGCGGCATCGGGACAGGTGAAGTCATGATCCGCGCACTCAGCATCATCGCCGCTGTCGCGGCGCTCGCCGTCTCGGCAGCTCCCGTCGCCTCGGCGGGTCCGGGGAGCGGCACGGGTACCGGCGTGGGTAGCGATCACGCCTGGGCTAACTATCACTTCAAGGCCAAGGCGGGTCCGTCGAAGGCGAGGGTTGGCGGGAAGATGCACCTGGAGGACGTCTCGCTGGGTGTCAAGACGAAGCCGAAGCCGCGGGGGATCTCGGGGGTCGACGTGTGGGGTCTTGACCGCGTTGGACGCTAACGCATCTCGCCGGGCCGGCTCCGAGCGAGGCTCGCCCAAACGCGAGACCGGGGTAGCCCCTCCCCCCTCGAGCGCCGGAAACGACGCGCCCCGCTCGGCTCCGGTCGGGCGGGGCGACTGCTATCACGGGTGATGGGCACCTCGCTCGAAATGATCGACAGGCACTACGGCCACCTGGCCCGCGACTCCGAGAACTCGATCAGGACTCGTCTCAACGCCAGATCCAATCGTTCTGGCGTTTATCTGGCGTCCGACGGCGAATGACGGAAATGCACTTGTGGCCGCGATCCCGCATAAACACTGGGATCGCGGCTGAAGCGGGCGATGGGGCTCGAACCCACGACCCTCAGCTTGGGAAGCTGATGCTCTACCAACTGAGCTACGCCCGCGTGGGATCGGATTCTAGCGGCCCGCAGGGTCAGGACTCGAGCGACTCGCGCACGCGCCGCGCGAGCACGTCGACGGCGAACGGCTTCTCGATCAGTGCGCTCCCGGCAAAGGCTGGCCTGCCGACGAGCGCCTCCTCCGCGTAGCCGGACATGAAGAGGATCTTGATGTCGGGGCGGGTGACCGCGATCTTGGCCGCGACGTCGTAACCGCGCATGCCGGGCATCACGACGTCCGTCAACAGCAGGTCGATCCTGCGGTCGTCCAGCTCGGCGATCGCGATCGCTTGCATGCCGTCTGCGCAGGCCAGCACGGTGTATCCCTGGCGCTCGAGCACACGGCGCGTCAGATCCCGCACGACGTCCTCGTCCTCGACGAGAAGGATCGTTTCTGAGCCTCGGCGCGGCGTGGGCTCCGGCGAGGCGTCCGCAACCTCTACGGCCCCGATCACGCGCGGCAACCGGACGGTGAAGGTCGAGCCCGTGCCCGGCGCGCTCTCGACGGTGACGTCACCGCCGCTCTGCTGGACGATGCCGTACACCGATGCGAGACCCAGTCCCACGCCTTCCTCGCGCGTCGTGAAGAACGGCTCGAAGATCTGTGCGCGCGTTTGCTCGTCCATGCCGGCGCCCGTGTCGGAGACCGACAGCTCGACGAAGCCGTCCTCGGCGTCGCGGGTGCGGATCGTCAGCTTGCCGCCGTCGGGCATGGCATCGCGGCCGTTGACGACGAGGTTGACGATCACCTGCTCGATCTGACCGGGGTCGGCGCGAACGGTGCCGAGCGCGGGGGCGGGGAGGATGTCCAGCTCGACGTGGTCGCCCAGCAGGCGCTGCAGGAGCGCACCACCGTCGGCGACCACGGTGTTGAGGTCGAGCGGGCGCGGGTTCAGCACCTGCCGGCGCCCGAAGGCGAGCAGCTGCTTCGTCAGCTCGGCTGCGCGGTCGGCGGCACGCTTGATCTCGCCGAGGTCGCGGCGCAGCTCGGCGTCGCCATTGGCTCGCTCGAGGAGGAGGGAGGCGTAGCCGGCGATGCCGGTGAGCAGGTTGTTGAAGTCGTGCGCGACGCCCCCCGCGAGCCGGCCGAGACTCTCGAGTTTCTGTGCGTTCAGGAGCTCCACCTCGAGCCGCTTGCGCTCCGAGAGGTCGCGGAAGAAGGCGATGTGCAGTCCCGGGAGGAAGTTCGGCCGCGCGGAAGCCTCGGCGATCTGGTCTGTCCCGTCGATTTTCTGCGTCTCCCACTCGGCGCGAATTGGTCCGCCCTGCAGGAACTCCGCCCAGTCCTCCTCGACTGTGGCGGCCCGGTGGGGCGGCAGGAAGTCGTCGATCTTGCGGCCGACCAGATCGTCCTTCTCAACTCCGTAGTACTCGCAGGCCGCCGGATTGACGTCGACGAACCGCCGGTCGTCGTTGGTGATGAAGATTGCGTCGAGCGCCATGTCGAAAACGGCGCGCAGCTTCTGCTCCTGTTCGCGCTGGATCGCTTCGGAGCGCTCACGCTCGATCGCAGCAGCGATCAGGCTGGACGCGGTCCGCAGTGCGTCGATCTCGGCGGGTCTCCACTCGCGTTCCGTCGTGCAGTCGTCGAAGCCGATGTGACCCCACCATTCGCCGGCCACGAAGATGGGGACGGTTATCAATGCCTTGATCCCCTGCCGCTCGAACAGCTCGCGCTCCTCGCCGGGCAGGTCGCGGACCTTGCCCATGAACGGCTCGTTCCGGGCGCTGATCTCGGCGATCCGGCCAAGCCCGACCTCCTCGAAGCACATGTCCTGCATCACGGGGTTGTCGAGCTCGGGCGTGATGCCGGGCGCGGTCCATTCGAAGCGCTGGCTTGAGACTCGCCGGCCGTCCGCGCGGACCCCGTTCTCGAAGAGGTACGTGCGGCTCGCACCAGACGCCTCGCCGAGCGCTTGGAGGAAGCGCGGAGCGGGGTCGCGCCAGCTTTGAGCGGCGACGAGCGCCCTGGCGCCGTCGCTGACGGCCTCGAGGATCGCATCGCGGCTCCGCAGGTCGCGCTCCGCCCGCTCGCGGCCGATCGCCGCCGCAACCAGGCCGGCTGCAGCGCGCAGGGCGTCTGTCTCGGCTGAGCTCCAGTCGCGTTCCCGCTCGCAGTCCTCGAAGCCGATGAATCCCCACCACGCGGCTTCGACGAAGACCGGGACGGCCATGATCGAGAGACACTCGACCACCGCCAAGGTTTCACGCTCGTCAGGAGGCAGATCCTCCAGGACGCTGTTGATCACCTCGCCGCGCTCCATCAGCCCGGCCCAGCGTGGGAAGTGAGGCGCCGGATAGACGTGCCCGAACCGCGGGTCGTCGATCGTCGTTTCCCAGCCAGGCTTGGACCAGTGCACCCGCCTGCTTGCCAGCGGCGCGTCGCCCTCTCCGACGACGTTCTCGAACACGTAGGCCCTGCTGGCACCGGTGGCCTCTCCCAGGACCCGCATCAGATTGACCATCGCCTCGTCGACGCTCGGATGAGCGAGGAAGCCCTCGGCTGACCGGCTCACGGCCTCGAGGATCGCGTCGCGGTTGCGCAGGTCGATCTCGGCGCGCACTCGATGGTCGCGGGCGCGGGCGGTCGCCAGGACGATCGCGAGCTGCCCGGCCACGTCCACGAGGGTCGAGATCTCATTCTCCGCCCACTTCCGCGCGCTCGGGCAGTTAAACCAGAGGACACCGGTCAGCTTGCCGTTGCGGAGCAACGGCACGTCCACGAAGGAGACGACGTTTCGCTCGTCGAGCCGCGTGCGGATCGGATCGAGCCAGGCTTCGTCCGCGACGTCGTCGACGACGATCGGCTCACCCCGCTCGAGACGCTCGACATAGCCGGCCGACCAGTCGATCTCGGCCCAGAACTCCGGTTCCCCCTCGTCGGTCGAGTAGCGGATCCGGAAGCTTCCGTCGTCGCCGCGTTCGACGTAGCTGACGTCGACGTCGCCGAACACGGCCGCGAGGCTCGCGGCGGTCGCCGCGACAACCTCGTCAGGCTCGGTCTCGTTCGCTGCCAGCGAGAGGATGCCGATGAGCAGCTCGAGCCGCAGGCTGTCCTGCCTGTGCGACGTCACGTCCTGCATGTAGCCCTGAGCGGCGACGGACCCGCCGTCGGAGTCGGCGACGACGATCTCGTCGTCGCGGATCCAGAGCACCCGGCCGTCCCGCGCGATCAGGCGGTAGCTGAGGTGGTTCGTCGTGGAACCGGTCAACCCCGCGTTGCGGTCGGCGATGTCCGCCAGCACCCGCTCGCGGTCGGCGGGGTGAAGGGAGTTGGTGAAGAGATCCGGGTCGGCGAGCCACTCCTCCTGGGAGTAGCCCATCAGCTCGGCGATCTGAGGGCTGATGTAGAGCGGCGAGCTCTTGGCATCGAGTTGATCGACGTACACGACGAGCGGCAGCCGCTCCACGAGCTCTTGGAAGTCGAACCGCGCCATTCCGAGAATGATCGGTCGGAACGGCCTAGACATGAGGGTCAGCCTGCCCAGGCTGCGCGAAGCCGGTCGCGCGTGGCGAGGAGGTGCTCGGGCAGCACCTTCACGTCCCCGAGGACGGGCATGAAGCTGGTGTCGCCCGCCCAGCGGGGGACGACGTGGAGATGCACATGGTCGACGATCCCCGCGCCTGCGAACCGGCCCAGGTTCCAGCCGAGGTTGAAGCCCGCCGGAGCGTAGATCGCGCGCAGCGCCTCGATCCCCTGCAACCCGAGCCGGTGAATCTCGAGCGCGGTGTCATCGCCCAGGTCGCCGAGCTCGCCCAGATGCGCGTAGGGAGCGATCAGGAGATGGCCCGACGAGTACGGGAACTTGTTCAGGAACACGAACGCGTGCTCGCCGCGGCTGACGACGAGCGTGTCCTCGACCTCACCCGCCGCCTCGGCGCAGAAGACGCATTCGGGCTGCTCGTCGGCGTGGGTGACGTATTCGAGGCGCCACGGCGCCCACAGCGGCTTCGGCATCGATTGATCTTCTCAACTTCACATCCTTCCGGCCGACCACCTGGACGTGAGCTCGATTGCGGCTAAGCCCACGTGTGTCGTCGCCGACGACCATCCTCCGGTGCTGGAAAGCATCGCCAGATATCTGGGCGCTCACGGCTATCGAGTCGTCGGGCTTGCGCGGAACGGTGAGGAGGCGGTCACACTCATCGAGTCGCTGCGCCCCTCCGTCGCCGTGCTCGACCTGCGGATGCCCGGGCTCTCCGGCCCCGGCGTTGTTCGCCAGGTTGCACGGACGACTCCGCAGTGCGGCACCGTCGTCTACTCAGGCTTCGGAGACGCCGCTCTTCTGGACGAGGCACTCGATGCCGGGGCACGTGGTTTTGTGCTCAAGGACGCGCCGCTCGAGGCGCTCGTCCGCGCTCTTCAGACCGTCGCCGGCGGCGGCATGTACATCGATCCTGCGCTCGCCGATGTGGTCATCCGCACAGTTCCTGAACGTGAGCTCGGCTTGACCGCCCGCGAGCGGGACGTCCTTCGACTGCTGGCCGACGGCCACTCGAACGAGTCGATCGGGCGTGAGCTCTTCATCTCGCCCGACACCGCGCGGACCCAGCTCGGCGCTGCGATGGCCAAGCTCGGAGTCTCCACCCGCACGCAGGCAGTCGCGACGGCCTTGCGCCGCTCGCTGATCTCCTAGCTCGTTCCTTCCGGACACGAACCGAGTGGCGCCAGAGATTGTGTTTCAGAAACACAAGCCCTCTCGGCTCGGCTGAACCCACACAACCATGCGGTGCAGAAGGCCGAAACGGGAGCTTGTGTTTCAGAAACACAAGCTCGCTCCCGACGTCAGCGAAGACGCTAGGCGGCTGCGTGCACGGCCGGCGCTGTCGTCAGCACGGCCGCAAGGGCCCCGACGACTGCCGGGTCGAACTGGCTCCCTGCGCAGCGCTCGAGCTCTGCGAGAGCGTGGGGCAGGTCGACGGCCTCCCGGTACGGACGGCCGGTGACCATCGCAGCAAACGCGTCGCAGGCCGAAACGATCCGAGAGCCGATCGGGATCTCCTCGGCGGCGAGCCGGTCGGGATAGCCGGTGCCGTCCCAGCGCTCGTGGCTCGAGCGCACGAGCTTCGCGACGTGTGACAACGCGGGCGCGGCGCTGATGATCCGTGCCCCGATCAGGGTGTGCTCGTGCACGAACCGCCACTCCTCGGACGTCAATGCGCCGCGCTTCTGCAGGATCGCGTCGGGAATCGCCACCTTGCCGACGTCGTGCAGCTCGGCGGCGTGGCGCACCTGCTCGATCTCATGTTCCGGAAGCTCGAGGAGGCGGGCCACGTCGACCGCGAGCTCCGCGACATCCGTGAGATGGTCGACGAGCCCCGGATTTCGCTCGACGAGCGCACTCAGCAGGACGTTCTTGCTCTGACGGCCGGCTGAGCTCTCCCGCCCGTGCTTCTGGGTGTACATCCGCTGGTCTGCCACTCGAAGCGCCTCGCCGACGTCATGGGCCTCTCTCGGCATGGTCGCAATCCCGTAGGAGCTGGTGATGTCGAAGCCGTCGCCATGCTCGCAGAGTGCCGCGGAAGCAGTGCGGGCGTGCTCCTGGGCGCGGTCGGCGTCGTGGGCGAGAACGCAGAACTCGTCCCCGCCTAGTCTGTAGGCCGCAACGCCTCTTCCGGCCGTCGCTGCCAACTGATGGCCGAGCCGCGCGAGCAGCGCGTCTCCTGCCGGATGGCCGTAGGTGTCGTTGTAGATTTTGAATCCGTCCAGGTCGAGTAGCACGAGCGTGGCCTCCCTCTCACCGACCTCAGCCAGGTCGGCGAGCAGCTGGCGGCGGTTGCCGAGCCCGGTGAGCGCGTCGGTGGAGGCAGCGATCCCGCTGGTGCGGATCATCCGCAGGTTCTGCTGGAAGATCAGTGACATCCGCCCGATCACGGCGACCACACACGCCGTGGCGAGCACAAGCGCGAGCAGGTGCACCTCGTGGGAGGTGGCGTAGACGAGCACGGACAACCCGATCGCCCCGAAGGCGGCCGGGAAAACGAAAGCGCTCCAAGCCTGGGCCCGGACACGTGTGACCGTCCACGGCTGCCAGACGGCGAGCGCCACGACCGCGGAGGAGCACACCCACCCCGCTTCGACGAGGCCGCCTGTGTAGGTCCCGTTGGCGATCTGGAAGAGGTAGGTGGTATCTGAGACCGCGAAGAGCACGAAGCCGGCCGCGAGCAGCGTCCAGCAGCGGCCGAGCCGCCAGCCCGACATCGCCAGGCCGCCGACCATGACCGCGACGATGGCTAAGTCGCCGAGCGGATACGCGAGATTGGTTGCAATGGCGAAGGTTGATCCGCCGGTGGCATCGACGATCGCGCCGAAGGCAAGTGCAGCGCCCGCCGCGCTGATCGCCAGGCCGCCGATCGCTGCGTCGAGCATCGAGACGGTGTCGCCGCGCCCGGCCGCCCGGGCGCGGATGAGGAGGACGACGCCGGCGAGGGTTGGGGGGTAGAACGCGAGCCAGCTTGCATCGGCCAGAGATGGGAACGGCATCGGATCTGCTTGCCAGAGCACGATCGCGTAATAGAAGGCGCCAAACGACCAAAATGCCTGTCCAGCCGCGATCAGCAGCCAGCCCACGGTCGGCCTGTCCGATGTGAGTGCGCGCGCGACGATCACCAATGTCGCCAGCGCAAAGGCGAGCGGGGACATCCAACGGAAGAGGAAGTCGTCAACGATCTCGAAGGGCGTCCCGACGGTCAACCTCACGACGAAGAGGCACGACAGGAAGACGAGCGCGGCCAGGGTGACTCGGGCCACCCAGGTGTTGACACGTGCGAGCATGAGCCGTTGATCGGCGTCAGGCGCCGGTTCTTGAGGTCTTCGGGGATCCCGAACGGATACCGCTAGGCGGCGGCGGCGTGCACAGCCGGTGCTGTCAGCACAGCTGCCAGGGCCTTGACCACTGCGGGATCGAACTGGCTGCCTGCGCAGCGCTCGAGCTCCTCCAGAGCGGCGGGCAAATCGACTGCCTCCCGGTACGGGCGGTCGGTCACCATCGCCGCCAGGGCGTCGCACGCGGTCACGATGCGCGCGCCGATCGGGATGTCCTCGCCGGCGAGCCGATCCGGATAGCCGTCGCCGTCCCAGCGCTCGTGGCTCGAGCGGACGAGTTTCGCGACGTGGGAAAGAGCGGGCGCGGCACTGATGATCCGGGCACCGATCAGCGTGTGCTCGTGCACGAATTGCCATTCCTCCGCGGAAAGTGCACCGCGCTTCTGCAGAATCGCATCCGGGATCGCCACCTTGCCGACGTCGTGCAGCTCCGCGGCGTGGCGGACCTGTTCGATCTCGTGCTCGGGAAGCTCGAGCAGGCGAGCGACGTCGACTGCGAGCTCTGCAACGTCGGTGACGTGGTCGACGAGCCCGGGGCTCCGCTCGGCGATCGCGCGTAGGAGGACATTCTTGCTCTGACGGCCGGCGGAGCTCTCCCGACCATGCTTTTGCGTGTACATCCGCTGATCGGCGAGCCGCAGCGCCTCGGTGGAATCCTGTGCGTCCTTCGGCATAGTCGCGACGCCGAACGAGCTCGTGACGTCGAAGCCGTCACCGTGCTCGCTGAGCGCGGCGGCTGCGCTGAGCGCCAGCTCCTGTGCCAGGTCCGCGCCGTGAGCCAGAACGCAGAACTCATCGCCGCCAAGCCTGTACGCGGAGGCACCATCCTCTGTCACCGCTGCCAGCCGGCGGCCGAGCAGCGCGAGGAGCGCGTCTCCCGCCGGATGCCCGTACGTATCGTTGTAGACCTTGAAGCCGTCCAGGTCGAGCAGCACGAGGGTCGCCTCGCTTCGCTCCATGGCCACCAGGTCGGTGAGCAGCTTGCGCCGGTTGCCGAGCCCGGTGAGGGCGTCGGTCGTCGCATCGATCCTGCTCGAGCGGAGCATGCGGAGGTTCTGCTGGAAGATCAGCGACATGCGGGCGATTACCGCTGCGACACAGGCGGTCGCGAGCGCGAGCGCGAGCAGATGTACGGGGCGGAAGTGATCGTAGACGAGCACGAGGAGCCCGACGGCGCCGAACGTGGCGGGGAAGATGAAGGCGCTCCAGTCCTGAACGCGCACGCGCGCCTCGGCCCACGGTTGCCAGATCGCAAGCGCGACGACGGCCGAGGACACAACCCAGCCGGCATTGATGATGCCGTCGCTGTAGTTGCCGGTCGCGGCCTGGAAGACGTACGAGATGTCTGCGATCCCGAAGAGGAGGAAGCCGAGCAGCAGCAGCGTCCAGCCTCGACCGAGCCGCCAGCCGGTAGTGGCCAGGCCGCCGATCATGATCGCCACGAGCGCCAGGTCGCCGAGCGGGTACGCGAGGTTGGTGGCGATCGCGGCCGTCGAACCGCCCGTGGCATCGACGATTGCGCCGAACGCAACTGCGGCGCCGGCGGCGCTGATCGCGAGCGCCCCGATCGCCGCGTCGAGCATCGAGACCGTCTCGCCACCACGGGTGATGCGCTCGCGGAGGAGCAGCACGATCCCGGCGACGGTGGGAAGGTAGAACAGGATCCAGCCAGCATCGGCCGCGGACGGGAAGGGCATCGGATCGGCGTCCCAGAGCGCGATTGCGTAGTAGAAGGCGCCGAACGCCCAGAAGGCCTGCCCGGCCGCGATCAGCAGCCAGCCGAGCGACGGCCGGCCGGAGGTCCGCGCGCGAACGGCGATCACGAAGGTGGCCAGGGTGGGAGCGAGCGGCGACATCCAGCGATAGAGGAAGCCGTCGAGGGCCTCGATCGGAACGCCCACGGTCGTCTGCGCGATGAAGAGACACGACAGGACGAGCAGCGCGAACAGCGCGACGCGGGCGACCTCGTTGCCGATGCGTACGACCACGCCTGTGTGTTCGGCGCCGCCGGCCGGTTCTTGAGAGACCGCGGGCACCGGCAGGGACGGGAAGCATGCGCCTGGGTTCGGCGCCGTCGCCACGGTTCTTGAGGGCGCCTGCAGGATCCCCGGAATGGAGTATGCGGACCGCTTCGAACCGGTGAGTGTAGACCGGAAACGCGTCGGGCACTCTGGGAGCGATGGAAAAACGGGCGCCTGAGAAGCAGGTCGCGGGCGCGCTCGTGTGCCTCGAATGCCGGACCGAGTCGGAGTCGGCGCGACGCTGGCGGGCGTATCTGGACGAGGAGGCGTGCCTTCTCGTGTACTGCCCGGAGTGCGCCGCGCGCGAGTTCGACGCCTAGTAGCTCGACGCCCAGCTAGAGCGGATTCGCGCGTGCGGAGACGATCTGCGGTACCGTGGTCCCAGCCCGGGCTGTTCCCCGAGGCCGCGCGGCCGGTAGCTACGGAGCGAGACGCATGGGCGTCAAGGAAGAAAAAGTTGAGATGGAAGGCGACATCATGGAAGCGTTCGGCGGCGGCATGTTCCGTGTCGCGCTGGACAACGGCCATGAAGCGCTCGGCTACACGTCGGGCAAGATGCGCCGCTACAGGATCCGGATGAATCCGGGCGATCGGGTCAAGATCGAGCTCTCCCCGTACGACCTGACACGCGGCCGCATCGTCTACCGCGAGCGCTAGAGCCAGCGCTTCCAGCGGAAGAAGCCGAGCAGGCTCCCGCCGATGGCGATCATCGCGGCGACGATGACCCAGAACGCGGCCGCCGAACTGAAGCCGGGGAAGTCGACGTTCATCCCGAAGACGCTCGCGAGCAGGGTCAGTGGCAGCAGGATTGCGCTGAACGTGGTGAGCACCCGGAGGACGTCGTTCTGCCGGTGCGAGATCACCGACTCGTTCGTCGACTCGAGGCCCTCGACGACCTCCTTGTAGTTGTCGAGTAGGTCCCAGATCCGCTCCGCGCCGTCGACGATGTCGTCGAAGTAGAGGTCGAGCTCGTGCGGCAGGAAGCGTTCGACGCGTCGCTCGAGCAGGCGGAGCGTGGTGCGCTCCGGCTTGATGATCTTGCGGTAGGAGATGATCTCCTGCTTCACGTTCGACAGGTCGCGCACGACGTCCTCGGCGCGGCGCTCGAACATGTCGTCCTCGACCGAGTCAAGCTTGTGCCCGATCTTGTCGAGGATCGGGAAGCAGTAGTCGAAGAGGTCATCGAGCACCTCGTAAAGAAGCCGCCCGGAGCCTTCGACGAAGAGGCTTGCACGTAGCTCCGCGTCCTCCTCGCAGCGCCGGAAGAGACGTGAAACCGGCAGCAGCTCGACGTTCGGCAGCGTGACGAGGTAGTCGGCGCCGAGGAAGACATCGAGCTCCGCTGCGTTCAGGCGCTGGATCGCCTTGTCGTAGACCGGGAAGTGGAGGACGGCGAAGAGGTAGTCCGGGTACTCGTCGATCTTCGGGCGCTGTCGCTTCGAGAGGACGTCCTCTACGTCGAGTGCATGCCAGCCGAAGCGCTCGGCGAGCGTGTTCGCAGTCTCAGCGTCGGGGTGGTCGAGGTGAACCCACGTCAACCCGCCGGCGGAGAGCTCGAGCGGGCGGCGTTCAGCGAGCGCGCCGGCCGGGACCGTGCCGGAGCCGTGCCGAGTCCGCCGGATGCGAGGCAGGTTGGGCATCGGTACTGAGCGGGTCCTCGAGGATGGGCATGGCCGCGATTCTAGTCGCTGGGCATCGCAGCGTCGACGACGGTAGTCGGTGCTCGGGTCGTGGAAGCGGTACGAGGCGTCAGGCGGACGTTCTCGGGCAGGCCGTGCTCGAGCAGGAGCGCTGCTCCGCCTGCCAGCAGGCACACGGCCGCAGCGGCGATCCAGAGGCCGGTCGGCGAGACGGCGAGGAGCGCAGCGCCTGCCGGCGGGCCGACAGTGAAGCCCACCTGCCAGGAGAGCGCCGAAATGGCCATGTAGCGTCCGATCAGCCGGTGGTCTGCGAGGTCGGCGACAAGTGGGGGCTGGACCGCCCCATGCAAGCACTCGGCGACGCCGAACAGTGCGACCGCGAACGCGAGCACCGCGAAAGCCGCGGCGCCCGAGAGCCACAGCCCGCTCACCGGCACGAGGAGCCATGAGGCCGCACAACCAACGCCGACGAGCGCGAGAAACGTCATCCGCCGGTGACCCTGCGCGAGTCGTGCGACCGGGAGCTGGAGGAGCACGACCGCGATGGTGTTGATGAAGAAGAGCTGGCCGATCCCGGTCTCGGCGATGCCGACCTCGTTCTTGGCATACGCCGGCAGCACTTCGAGCTGTGCGATCCCGGCCGCGATGAGAGTCGCGTTTACCGCCATCAGCCCCATGAAGACGCGGTGGCGGAGAACGTCTCGGTAGCTGCCTGAGCGCCCGGCCCGCTCGACCGCCTGCCGCGGCTCGGGAACGAAGACCCAGAGCACTGCCGCGTAGCCGACGAACGTGAGCGCGTCGAGGAGGAAGAGCGCCTGAAAGCTCTCGGAGGCGATGAAGCCGCCCGCAAGCCCGCCGATGCCGATGCCCAGGTTCATCGTCACGCGCTGCATCGCGAAGACCGCCGGCCGTTTCTCGCGCGGCGCGAGCCCGGCGAGCATCGATGACTGGGACGGCCAGAAGGCGCCGTTCCCGATGCCGACGATCGCCGCGACGAGGAACCCCTGCCAGGCGGTTTCGACGAACGAGTAGCCGGCGATCCCGACTGTGAGGACGAAGAGCGCGATCGCGAGCACCCTCTTGGCGCCGATTCGATCGACCAGGGCGCCGCCGACCGGTCCTGCGACGAGGCTGACCGCCGCATTCGTGCCGAGGATCAACCCGGCGGTGCCGAGGCCGATCCCGCGTTCGTTGTGCAGGTAGATGAGCGTGAACGGGAGGATCAGACCGTTCCCGATCGCATTCAGGAGCCCTCCGAGCTGCAGGACCTGCACGGACCGGGGGAGGTGTGGGTTCAGGCTCCGGAGGTAGTTCAGCACCGTGAGACAGTAGCCGCATGCAGTTTCTGCTCGATCCGGAGCTCGTCTATCTCAACCACGGGGGCTACGGAGCCTGTCCGGCACCCGTGTTCGCCCGCTACCAGGAGCTACAGCGCGAGCTCGAGCGGAATCCGTCCGAGTTTCTCGGCCGCCGCTTCCACGACCTGATGGCCGAGGCTCGCGCGGCGCTCGCTGGCTTCGTCGGTGCGCGACCGGAGGATCTCGTCTTCGTCCCCAACGCGACCGCCGGGCTCAACGCCGTCATCCGCTCGCTGCGCTTCGGCCCGGAGGACGAAGTGCTGACGACCCGCCACGAGTACGGAGCGGTGACGCGCACCTGGGAGTTCACGGGAGTGAAGCTCGTCTACGCAGAGCCGGACGAGCTCGCAGACGCTATCGGCCCGCGCACGAAGGCGGTCTCGGTCAGCCACATCACCTCGCCGACTGCGCTTGTTCTTCCGGTCGAGGAGATCTGCGCTGCCGCGCGCGCGGCCGGCGTGCTCTCGATCGTCGACGGCGCGCATGCGCCCGGCCAGCTGCCGCTCGACCTCGAGCGGCTCGGGGCGGACATCTACGCGGGTAACTGCCACAAGTGGCTCTGCGCACCGAAGGGAGCTGGGTTCCTCTGGGCGAGGCCGGAGCATCAGCGGTGGATCGAGCCGCTCGTGATCTCGTGGGGCTACGGCGCCGAGGCGAGCTTCGCGGAGCGGCACGGCTGGCAGGGAACGCGCGATCCGGCGGCGGCCCTGACGGTGCCCGCGGCGATCGAGGCGCACCGGGAGCTCGATCTGGAGCGCTGCCGGCGGCTCGCTGCGTCGTTCCACGACCGCCTGCCGCCGTGTGGCGGGACGCCCGCCCCGCAGATGTGGGCCTCCGAGCTCGCCGTCGACGCTCCCGATGCGCTCCAGCGCCGGCTCCGGGACGAGCACCGGATCGAAGTCGTCGTCAGCGAGTGGGAAGGGAAGAGCCTGCTCCGCGTCTCGATCGCCCCGTACAACGAGGCCGCGGACGTCGAGCGGCTCCTCGCGGCGCTCGCCGGATTGACCTCGCCTTGACGGCCGCCGCGAGATATGGGACGGTCGCGCCGATGTAAACCTTTACATGGCATCCACACGAGGGGGAAGACCGTGAGGAACATGACTTGGACGGCGCTCCGCTGCGCCGTCGTCGCAATCGCGGTGGTCGTGCTGGCACCGGCCGCGTCGGGCGCCTCCGAGCCGCGAGCACTCGATTCGGCCACCCGCTTCTACGTGCCCGCACCGAGCGCGGACGCGGTGCGGCAGGGAATCGACCTGCTGGTACACCGAAACGTGAAGGGGGCGCTGCAGCTCGCGGCGATGATCGCGCAGGGCCATGCCGTCTGGTTCACCGGCGGCACGCCGGCCGAGGTGGAGAGGCAGGTGCGCAGGACGATGCAGGCGGCCGCGTTCCAGCGCCGCGTTCCCGTACTCGTGGCCTACAACGTCCCGTACCGCGACTGCGGCCAATTCTCGGCCGGCGGCGCGACGAATACCGCGGAGTACGTCGCCTGGATCGACGGTGTCGCGAAGGGGATCGGCAGCGGCAAGGCGGTCGTGATCCTGGAACCCGACGGGCTCGGAATCATCCCCTACAACGTCGATCTGCAGGGCGTGCACGAGTGGTGCCAGCCTCCGGGCGGGTCCGCTGCGCTCGCCGACGCGCGATACGTGCAGCTGAACACAGCCGTCGACCGGCTCGAGCAGCAGCCCCGGGCGAGCGTCTACCTCGACGGCACCCACAGCAACTGGCTGGGCTCCGGCGAAGCCGCGTACCGCCTCGTCAAGGGCGGCGTGCTCCGCGCGCAGGGGTTCTTCGTCAATGCTTCGAACTACCAGCCGACGCCGCAGCTCGTTCAGTACGGCACGTGGATCTCGAAGTGCATCGCCTTCGCGACGAGCGGACCCGAGTGGGCGGCCGGGCACTTCGACTGGTGCGGCAGCCAGTACTACCCTGCGACCTCGAATGACTACTCGACCTGGCACCTGACGGACGAGAAGTACGCGGCAGAGGTCGATCCGAACATCGCCGGCGTCGAGTTGACGCACTTCGTGGTCGACACCAGCCGCAACGCGCAGGGGCCGTGGCATCCGACCGTGTCGTACCCGGACGCCCAGGACTGGTGCAACCCGCCGGGCCGCGGGCTCGGCGCACGTCCCACGGCCAACACGGGTGTGCCGCCCGCGCTCGGCCAGGAGATCGTCGATGCGTATCTCTGGGTGAAGGTCCCCGGCGAGTCGGACGGCTCCTGCAATCGTGGCATTCCAGGCTCCACGACGGATCCGGAGTGGGGGATGGTCGACCCGCCGGCCGGAGCCTGGTTCCCGCAACAGGCGCTTCAGCTCGCGCAGCTCGCGAGCCCGCCGCTCCTGGGCTGATCGACGTTCGCGGGACTTCTCGGGCGGGACGGCGCGAGCCGCCCCGCCCGAGCCCGGGTCTACAATCGGGCGTCCACGGAGGAGGTGGACCGATCGCGGACATCCGCGACGTAGCGCGACGTAGCGGCGTGTCGATTGCGACCGTCTCGCGCGTTCTCAACGGCACGGCGAAGGTGAGCGACGAGGCCCGCGAACGCGTCCTCGCGCAGGCGGCCGCGCTCGAGTACGTCCCCAGCGCCGCGGCGCGCACGCTCGTCACCCGCCGCTCCCAGATCCTGGGGATCGTGCTGAACACGGGCGAGGACCATCCCGACATCGGGCATCCGTTCTTCCAGGACGTTCTCGCCGGCCTGAAGCACGAGGCGGGCGATCTCGGCTACGACCTGCTCGTCTTCGCCGCTTACCGGCCGAAGGAATTCCTCCGGCGCGCGCTGCACCACCGGGTCGACGGCCTGATCCTGATGGGTGTCGACCGGCGTGAGCCGGAGCTCGCCCGGCTGCTCGAGCGCCGCATCCCGGCCGTCGCCGTCGACCTCGATGTCACCGGGCAGCGGGTGGGGTACGTCACCTCCGACAACGTCGACGGCGCGAGGCTCGCGGTCCGCCATCTGCACGCGCTCGGGCACCGGCGGATCGCGACCGTCACGGGACCGCCGCGGCTTCCACCGGCAGGAGACCGGCTGCGGGGCTATCGCGACGAGCTGGTGGCGCTCGGCCTCACCGAACGTGCCGACGACGTGCGCGAGGGCGACTTCTATGTCGAGAGCGGTTACCGGGAGGGTCTCGTCCTCCTCGGCGCGGACGAACGTCCGACCGCTGTGTTCGCAGCGAGCGACATGATGGCGCTCGGTGTGATCCGCGCGGCCCGGGAGCTTGGTCTCTCGGTTCCGGGCGACGTCGCGGTCGTCGGCTTCGACGATGCGCCACTCGCAGCGCACGCCGACCCGCCCCTCACGACCGTGCGGCAGGACAAGTTCGGGATCGGCGCAGCCGCCGCCACGGCTCTCGTCGGCTTGATCGAGTCCGACACAGCGCCGCCACCCGCGCTCGTGCTCCCGGTCGAGCTCGTCGTCCGCCGCTCCTGCGGCGCGCGGACCCACGCTGATTGACGCCGGCGCAAACCTGGACAGGCCGAACCCGCGAGCGAAGCGACCCTTCAGGGGTCTGCGCGCCTGAGCATCTGCTTCCGCAGATGCTCAGGCATGCGACGGAAAGCATGCGCCCGGGAGGATTCGAACCTCCGACCTCTCGCTCCGGAGGCGAGCGCTCTATCCCCTGAGCTACGGGCGCT
>JAXIPI010000472.1:0-2449 GCA_045403015.1 Gaiellaceae bacterium
ACGAGGAAGATCGCAGGCCCGAGGCCGAGGATCCCCTCGATGCCAGTGACGAGGACGAGGGTGACGGTGGCGACCGCGACCGCCAGCTGGACCATGCCGGAGAGGCACGTCAGGGTCGCCGCGAGGAGGACGGTGTTCCGCCCGATCGGAAAGCCGTCCACGGCTTCGACCCTATCGGAGTGCTGCTGCCAACCCCATCCGGAACGCCGCGGCGCCGCCGTGCGAGGGATGGCGGACGTACGACCCGCCGATGCGCGCCTGGGCAACCCTGCCGATCGCGATCGCGCGCCGGCCGTCCGAGAGCGCCGCGAGGAAAGGCGCGCTCGCCTCGATCTCCATTCGCGTCGGCGGCCGGTTCGAGCTCTCGGTGCCCGGGTGGGTCGGCACGACGTTCCAGAGGAGGACGTCGTTCTCGATCCCGAGCTCTGACAGCACTGCGTGGACGATGGTTGCGGTCGCCTCGGCCGGCCCGGTACCGGTGAGCTGGCGCTCCGAGGTCAGCGGAATGCCCGAGACGCGCGTTCCGCGATACCCGGGCGCCTCGGCGACGAGAAGGAGGCGCGCGGCGCTTCTCTCGGCGAGATAGGCGGCAAGGCGATCGCGCCGGAGCTGGGAGTCGGCGTACTGGTTGAAGGTCTCGCCGATCGTCGCGGCCGCGAGCCGCTCGACGAAGCTCTGCATCGCACTAGCCTATGAGCCGTGCAGCGCCGCCGCGTCGTTGTCCAGGGTCACGTCCAGGGCGTCTTCTTTCGCGAGACGACTCGCCGCCGCGCGCAGACGGCCGGTGTCAGCGGCTGGGCCCGGAACCTGCCCGACGGAACCGTCGAGGCCGTGTTCGAGGGCGAGCGCGACGCCGTCGAACGACTCGTGGAGTTTGCCCGCGAAGGGCCGCGCGGCGCGCGCGTGGACTGGGTCGACGTGGTCAGCGAGGAGCCGGAAGGGCTCGACGGATTCGCCGTGCGCTAACGCTCGCGCGTACAGACCCTGTCGCTCGGCCCGACCAGCCGGTCGAAGCGCTTGTTGAACACCCGGTCTGACGCCGCGCTGTAACGGCGCAGGCCGGCTCCCTCCCACTCCACCACCGGCGTCACTCCCGGCCCCATCACCCGGACCCGGTGACGCTCGCCGTTGCCGGGACCGCGCGGCTCGCTCGACGGGTAGCCCGGCGGCGGCGCCTGCGCGACGAAGCTGTAACAGAAGGCCCCGTTTCGCCGATGCGTGACGATCCCCGTGTCGCGTTTCCAGCCCCGGCCGTACACGGAGTTGAAGGTGTCGATGTAGACGAAGCGCGCGTACGAATCCCGTCTCGTCGCCGACGGTGTCCGGAAGCCGTGCACGGCCTCGCCGCGGTAGGTCAAACGGCCGAACAATCCCTGCAGCGTCCCGCCGTACGTCCAGTTCGGTGAGACCTCGAGCGCCGGGAGCTGGCCCGACCAGTGCGAGACGTGGAGCTCGTAGGCGTCCTGCTCGGGGCGGAACGGGGCGAAACCGCGCATCGGTGCGAGCCTCCGCCAGCTCTGCAACGCCCAGTACGACCCGTCGGGCGCCTTGCACGCGGCGACGAGGAGAACGAGCCTGGGACCGTCGTAGGTGCGGCACGTGTCCTTGAACAAGCGGGCGTACTCCGCGGTGCCATGCGACTTCCACCCGCCGCTGTAGTCGTACCGAAAGCTGACCTGTGGCCGGTCCTCGTCCGGCGCGCGTGCGTTCACGGCGCCCCAGATCAGGACGTCGCGCCGAGCGCCGTCTGCCCTCCGGTAGCTGACGAGCGCTTCGCCGCGCGCGTTGACCTTCAGCGAGAGGAAGTCGACGTCGCGATCGCCGAGGTGCTCGCTCGCTGATGCCGGTGTCGGCGAGGCGAGCAAGACCAACGTGAGTAGTCCGAGGACGATCCGGGCCACGACAGCCCGCAGGGTAGCCTCACTCCCACTCGATCGTCGACGGCGGCTTGGAGCTGATGTCGAGGGCAACGCGGTTCACGCCCGGGATCTCGTTGATGATCCGGCTCGAGATCGTCTCGAGCAGGTCGTAGGGCAAACGGGCCCAGTCGGCGGTCATGGCGTCCTCCGAGGTCACCGCTCGGATGACGATTGGATACGCGTAGGTGCGCTCGTCGCCCTGGACACCGACCGACTTGATCGCGGGCAGCACGGCGAAGCTCTGCCAGAGATCGCGGTAGAGGCCCGCCCGGCGCACCTCCTCCTGCAGGATCGAGTCCGCGCCGCGAAGGATCTCGAGCCGCTCGGGCGTCACCTCGCCGATGATCCGGATCGCGAGCCCAGGCCCTGGGAACGGCTGCCGCCACACCATCCGCTCGGGCATCCCGAGCTCCTCGCCGACACGCCGGACCTCGTCCTTGAAGAGGAGGCGCAGCGGCTCGACAAGGTCCATCGCCATGTCCTCAGGGAGGCCACCGACGTTGTGGTGGGACTTTATCTTGGCGGCGACG
>JAXIPI010000331.1:0-3313 GCA_045403015.1 Gaiellaceae bacterium
TCTCGCGCACCGGCGGCGCCGCTGCGCGGGTGCTCGACAACGTGCTGCAGTGGTCAAGAAGCGCCTGATCCCCTGCCTCGACGTCGCCGGCGGGCGCGTCGTCAAGGGTGTGCGCTTCGAGTCCCTACGCGATGTCGGCGATCCGGTCGAGCTCGCACAGCGCTACTCCGATGTCGGCGCCGACGAGCTCGTCTTCCTGGACATCACTGCGACGGTCGACGGGCGCGGGCCGATGCTCGAGCTCGTGGAGCGCGCTGCGGAGCGGCTGACGATTCCGTTCACGGTGGGCGGTGGGATCTCGGATCTCGAGGACGCTTGCTCGCTCCTTCGCGCCGGGGCCGACAAGGTTGCCGTCAACCGGGCGGCGTTCGACGATCCCGGACTGCTGACCGCACTGGCAGCCGAGTTCGGCGCGCAGGCGGTGGTCTGCGCGGTCGACTCGCGCGGCGGCCGAGTCGTCACCCACGGCGGTAGAACGGAGCGTGACGCCGATGCAGTCGACTGGGCCTGCGAGGCGGTGGCGCGGGGGGCGGGCGAGATCCTCGTCACGTCGATCGACGCGGACGGGACGAGAGAGGGTTACGACCTCGAGCTGACGCGGGCCATGGTGGACGCGGTCGACGTGCCGGTGATCGCCTCGGGCGGCGCGGGCGAGGCGCGGCACCTGGCCGAGGCGTTTGCCGTTGGTGCGGAGGCGGCGCTCGTCGCGTCGATCGTGCACGAGCGCCCGGAGCGCGTGCAGGAGCTGAAGGCGGAGCTCAAGGAGGCGGGATGGAACGTTCGAATCTGATGCCGGCGATCGTGCAGGACGCCGAGTCGAACCGCGTGCTGATGCTCGCCTGGATGGACGAGGAAGCGCTCCGCCGCACCCGCGAGAGCGGGGAAGCCTGGTTCTGGAGCCGCTCGCGTGAGAGTTACTGGCGCAAGGGCGAGACCTCCGGCAACACGCTCGCCGTCGAGGAGCTTCGCGAGGATTGCGACGGCGACACGATTCTCCTCCGCGTGCGCCCGGCCGGCCCCGTGTGCCATACCGGCGCGGAGTCGTGCTTCGCGCCGTGGCTGTGGCGCGTGATCACCGAACGTGCGCTGCAGCGGCCGGAGGGCTCGTACGTCGTGACGCTGCTCGACGACCCGTCGCTCGCCGCCAGAAAGGTGGGAGAGGAGGGGCTCGAAGCTGCGCTCGCCGGCGCCGGTGAGTCGGACCAGCGGCTCGTGGAGGAGCTCGCCGACCTCTGGTTCCACAGCTACGCGCTGCTGGCCGCACGCGGGCTCGACCCGCGGCTGGTCGAAGAAGAGCTGGGCCGCCGCGCCGGCCGCCACTCTTAGAGAACCTTTCGGCGCCTTTCATCCTCCTCTTAGGCCGGCCCGCTTCACTGGCCGCATGGATACCGAACCCTCCCGGATCCAGGCAGCACGCGATCGAGCCGCGGCGGCGAAGAAGGTGCTCGCCGCCGCGGCGGCGCTTTTCGCGACCATCCTCGTCGGCGTCCGCCTGAGCCACCCAGGTGACGCGACGGCGGGGAGCAGCGCGACGTCCGTCGATCAGACCGCGAACGATTCTCAGGCCCAGAGCTTCGACTTGGGCCAGAGCGAGATCGGCCCGTCCGACGGGAGTGGCTCCGGCGCGAGCGTGGTTACCCATGCGTCCTGAGCAACCGCAGAGGTTCGAAGCGATGGGAGTCACGGTCGAAGTCGGTGGGGCGGACCGCTCTGCGTTCGAACAGGTCCGCGAGCTCTTCGCCGCGCGCGAAGCCGTCTTCAGCCGCTTCCGGAGCGGCAGCGAGCTCTCGCGTGTCAACCGCAGCGATGCGACGGTCATCGAGGTCACTCCCATCTTCGCCCGTGCTGTTTCGGTGGCTCTCGGCGCCGCCGAGCAGACCCACGGATTGGTCGACCCGAGCCTCGGAGCGGCGATCGAGGCCGCCGGCTACGAACGGAACTTCGACGAGCTCGTCCCGGACGAGCGCCCGCCGGGGCCTCCTCACCCAGGCTCGTGGCGGGCGCTCGCGATCGTCGGCGGGATCCTCTTCCGCGCGGTCGGCACGAAGCTCGACCTGAACGGCGTCGTCAAGAGCATGGCCGTCGACGACGCGGTCGCTCTACTGCCCGGCGACGGATACGTGTCCGCCGGCGGCGACCTCGCGACGCGTGGCGAGCTGGACGTCCTGCTGCCCTCCGGTGCAACGGTCGCTCTCCGCGGCGGCGGGATCGCGACGAGCGGCTCCTCGAGACGGACCTGGATCCGCGGCGGCGAGCTCCAGCATCACCTGATCGATCCGCGGACTGGTCGGCCGGCACGGTCGTGCTGGACCGACGTGACGGTCGCCGCGGGCTCGTGTCTTGCCGCCGACGTTGCCGCGCGGGCCGCGTTCATCCTCTCCGAGGAAGGTCCGGGATGGCTCGACGACCGCGGACTCGCGGGCTCATTCGTGGCTCCGGAGGGAGTCTGGGCCGAGAACCGCACCTGGCACGAGCTGACGACCGTCCAGGCCGCGGCGTGAACGTCGCCTGGGTGCGGCCTGGCGGGTCTGTCGCTCGAGCTCTTGGACGACCGTGAGCGCTCCGGCTGCCGCGCCGACCCCAGCCGCTGCGATCTCGGCGTGGCCGAGCTTCGGGCCAGGGCCGTCGCGGCAGAGCAGCAGGAACGCCGCGGCTTCCTCGGGCTCGTCGGCTCCCGCCCGGCGCAGCCCCTCGAAGAGCGTCTCCCCGTATGCCTCGACGCCGCCGGCGAGAACGGCGTCGGCCCGGCCGAGCTCCAGCAGGTCGAGCGCTTGAGCGAACGCATCCAGCCCGGCTGCCTCCCCGCAAAGGGTCACGTTCGGGCCGGCAAGCCCGAAGAGGATCCCCAGGTAGCCGGCGTGGGCGTTGACGACCACGTTCGGGAAGCTCGACGGGTTGACGAGCCCAGGCCCATCCGTGAGGGCCGCGCGATTGAACTCGACCAGCGGCTCGATGCTTGCGAACCGTGTCCCGAGGACAACGGCGCAGCGTTCCGGCGCCGCCGGCAGCGGCTCCGGATGACGGAGCGCGGCTGCCGCAGCGACGCAGGCGAGGCGGCTCGCGCGAGCGAGCGGACGCAGGCCGCGCAGCTGCAGGTGCTTGGTGACGTCGAAGTCGCGGTCGGGAGTGATCCAGCCCGCTCCGAGCACGACCGCCATTAGATGGTTGATGCCACGATCTCGTGTGCTCGGGGCGCGCTCTGGCGTGTCTGGGCCGCTCCCGGCCCGGCTTCCAGGCCGCTGCGCGGCCTTCCAGCCGCGCCGTCCGCTTCGCGTCGCCAGGCCACCACCGATGCCACCAGCATCGGCGGCGT
>JAXIPI010000112.1:0-5826 GCA_045403015.1 Gaiellaceae bacterium
CGGCGCAGGACCGGGCGGTGCGCGAGACGAGCGGCGAGATCGTCGCGTTCTCCGACGCGAACGCGACCTGGGCGCCGGACGCGCTGCGCCAGCTCGTGGCGAGCCTCGCCGACCCGAATGTCGCGTACGTCTGCGGACGGCTCCGCCTCGAGGACGCGACAGGCTCGAACCGGGAGGGGCTCTACTGGCGCTACGAGCTCTGGCTGCGCAAGCAGGAGTCCAGCCTCGGCTCGATCACGGGCGGAAACGGCTCGATCTACGCCCTCCGCCGCGGCGACTACGTCGAGGTCGACCCACGGTGGGGACACGACCTCGCGTTCCCCTACCGGATGGTGCAAGCAGGGAGGCGCGCGGTCTACGAGCCGCAAGCGGTCGCGTTCGAGAAGCCGACGCCGACGAACGAGACGGAATACGCCCGCAAGGTGCGCATGTTCGAGCACTGCTGGGAGATCACCTTGCGCGGCTCGATGCTGAAGCGTCTGCCGTTCGGCTACCTGGTGGAGGTGTTCTCGCACCGGATCCTTCGCTATGGGAGCGGGGTCCTCCACATCGTCCTGTTGGCGACCTCGGTCGCCCTCGTCGGCGAGGGCCTCGTCTACCAGGTCGCGCTCGGCGCGCAGCTCGCGCTGATCGTGGCCGCGCTGGCCGGCGTCGGGATCGCCCGCTATTACACCCTCGTGACCTGGGCCACCGTCGTCGCGCTCTGGAACTACCTCCGCCGTGGCGTGCCCGCGACGTGGGAGGCGGCGGAGGGCACCCGCTGAACCGGACGCTCGACGTTGCGATCGCCGGCACCGGTCTCGCGCTTGTGAGTCCCGTGCTCGCGCTCGCGGCGCTTGCGGTCAAGCTCGGAGACGGTGGGCCGGTGCTCTTCAAGCAGACCCGCGTCGGCAAAGACGGCGAGGACTTCGAGCTGTTGAAGCTGCGGACGATGGTCGTCGGCGCCGAGACAAAGGGGGCCGGCTACGCGGTCGACCGGGGCGACAGCCGCATCACGCGTGTCGGGCGATTTCTCCGCCGCACGTCGCTCGACGAGGTGCCGCAACTCTGGAACGTCGTGCGCGGTGAGATGAGCGTGATCGGGCCGCGGCCCACCCTCCGCTATCAGGTCGAGAAGTACTCCGAGCGCCAGCGAAAGCGGCTCGACGTCCTGCCGGGGATCACGGGCTGGGCGCAGATCCACGGCCGCGCATCGCTCTCCTGGGACGAGCGGATCGAGCTGGACGTCTGGTACGTCGAGCACCGCTCGCCGCTCACCGACCTCCTGATCCTCGTGCGCACGCCGCTCGCACTCTTTGGCGGCACCTACAAAGGCGAATCCGGTGGGTGGAAGGGCTAACCTCGACCGGTGACTGCGGTCCTCTTCACCTGTGCCGGGCAGCGCGTCGACATCGTCTCGGCCTTCACGCGCGCGGGTGCGACGACGGTTGCCACCGATGCCGACCCGATGGCGCCGGCGCTCTATCACGCGGACGCCTTCGCGCTCGTGCCGCGCATCGACAGCCCGGGCTACGTCCCCACGCTCGCCGCCCTGGTTGCGGAGCACGACGTCAAGCTGGTAGTGCCGTTGACCGACCTCGACCAGATGCTCCTCGCCCAGTCGCGCGACGCGCTCGCGCCCGCGCTGGCTCTGGTTCCCGAGCCCGAGGTCTGCCGGACGATGGGCGACAAGTACGAGGGGCACCTCTTCTTCGAGGCCAACGGGATCGCAAGCCCGCGCAGCTGGTTGCCTGATGACGTGCCTGACAATGCGCGCTACCCGCTCCTCGTCAAGGTCCGCGAGGGCTTCGGTTCGCGTCACATCTACCGGGCGAAGGACCGAGCCGAGCTCGATTTCTTCCTGGGCTACACGACCGTCGACTCGTTCGTGCAGGAGCTCTGCCAGGGTGAGGAGTTCTCCATCGACGTGTTCTGCGATTTCGAGAGCACCTGCCTGAACGCGATTCCACGCACGATGATCCAGTCGAAGGGCGGCGAGTCGATCAAGGGCGCGTCGATCAAGGACTGGGAGTTGATCGATCACGCGCGACGAGTCGCGGAGACCGTTGGCATCGTCGGGCCGGCGAACATCCAGTGCTTCCGGGAGCCCGATGGGACCCTGCCGGTCACGGACGTGAACCCGCGGTTCGGCGGGGCGTTTCCGCTGCCGCTCGCCGCGGGAAGCCGCTACCCCGAGCTCGCGCTCCAGCTCGCAAACGGCGAGCGGCCGGAACCGACGCTGGGCGACTTCCGCGCCGGAGTGCTGATGACACGATTCTTCTCACATCTGTGCCTGACGACCGACGGCGGCGGCACGCTCGTTCCGTTCGCGGAGGACGTGCCGGAGCCGGTTGCCGGCGAGCCCGGCGACGTGTGAGTGCCCCGTCCGACGAGCTACGGGAGGTCTACGAGCGCCGGGGCGAGCTCGAGTACTCCGTTCCCCCCGGGCTGCCCGACCCCATCGACCGCAAGTTCGCGTCCGTCTCCGCTGCGCTCGCGTCGACCCTGCCCTGCGCATCGCTCCTGGACGCCGGCTGCGGCGACGGGCGTTACCTTGCAGCGCTACCGACGCTCGGCCCTGTGCCGGCGCGGGTCGTCGGGATCGACATCGCCGACTCGATCCTGCGTACCGCTGCGGCTGCCGTGCGTGGCGCGGGCGTGGACGCCGAGCTCGTCCGTGCCAACCTCGAGGCGCTTCCTTTCGCGGACGGCCATTTCGACGTCGTCCTCTGCACCCAGGCGATCGAGCACGTCCTCGACGTGCCGCTCGCGCTCCGCGAGCTGCGCAGAGTGCTTCAGCCCGGCGGCACGCTCGTGATCTCCACCGACAACTCGGCCGCCCGCGTCTCACAGGTGCTGAATGCTCCACGAGCCGTTGTCATCCGGCTTCTCGGGCTGCAGGGTCGGCGTCGTAAGGTGGAGTTCCCGCACCGCTCCTTCGGGAAGGACGAGTTCGAGGCGTTGCTCCGAGACGCGGGTTTCGAGGTGAAGCGCACCGAGACGTTTCGATTCCACTGCACCGGCGCCCCACGTACCGTCCAGCAAGTACTGAATGCGCTCGACAGTGCATTGCCGGCGCACCCGCTCGGGGACATCCTCTTGGTCGAAGCGCGCGCCTAGCGGCCGGGCCTCGCCGACCGCCCGATCTCGAGCAGCAGGGTCGTCCAGCGGTCGGCGGGCGCGTTGAGCGTCCAGGCGGTGCGGGCGCGGATGCCCTGCTCGATCAGGGCAGGCGGTGCCGCCGCCCTGCGGGAGCGTATGAGGAGTAGCGTCGCCGATGGTCGTTCGGCGACGAGCTCCGCGTCGCCCGCGAGACGCCGGATCGCCCTCGTCACGCGCCGCTCCGGGCCTCGAAAGACCCACAACCCGCGGCCTCCCTCGCCTCGCTTCACGAAGGCGGCAACGTTTTCCCGGCCGTGCCGCTCGAGGTCGGGCTCGAAGCGAAGGTCGATCCCCGGCAGCTCCTCCACTCGCCGAGACGCCAGTCCTTCAAGGTCGAGGTAGTCGTCGAGCAGCTCGGGTGGCCGGTCCGAGACCGGCGTGCCCGTCGAAGAAAACAGGCTTCCCTGGTGGTCGACTGTCGAAGCGAGAGTGCGGAGCCCGAGGTCGTGGAGCGTGCGCAGGCGGTCGATCCGCTCGGAGACTGAGAGCGCGACGACGCCGGCCACGAGAGCCGACGCGACGACGAGCCGGCGTCTGGCAATCGCGAAGCAACCCGCCGCCACGAGGACGTAGAGGGCCGGCTCGGCCGGGGCCAGGTAGCGGCCGAAGAAGCGCGTCGACGAGGGCACGACCGTGAAGAAGAGGACGGGCACGGCGAGCCAGAGCGCGAGCGCGATCGCGGCCCGCGGCCGGTGACCGGCGAGCCAGCCCAGTCCTACGACCGCGAGTACGAGGAGAGCGACCGCGCCGAGAGTGCCGCCGGGGGTGAGGGCGTGCAGTGCTTCCTCGGGGACGGAGCGGCCTGCAGTCGTCCGCAGGCGGCCGCTTTCGAGGCCCACGTCATATCTCGACCTGAGTACGGCGAGCGCGTAGGCGTACGGCGCGGCGACCACCACGGCGACCACTGCCCCGGGCCACGCTTCCCGCCAGAGCACGCGAGGGTGCCGATCGGCGACGATCAAGCCGGTGGCGGCGGCGAGCGCGCAGTACAGAGGTGCGATCGGATGGACGTAGACGAGCGCGCCGATCACGGCTCCGGCCACGATCCAGTCGCCACGTCTTCCGGTCCGGCCGGCGAGGAGCGCGAGCAGCGTCGCTCCGAGCCCCGCGGCGACGAAGAGGGAGTACATGCGGGCGAAGGTCGCGAGCGAGACACCGAGCGGTGCAACAGCGAGCAGGAGCGGTGTGAGGAGCCCGACCGCCTCCCCGGCCAGGTCGCGCGCGAAGAAGGCGGCGAGGACGAGCGAGAGGAGGAAGAACACGACCGAGGGCAGCCGAAGTCCTTCGATCCCACCCGGAACCGCGAGCGTCACGTGCTCGACGAAGAAGTGCAGCGGCGCGCCCCCGCGATCGAGGAACACGTCGGTGACGATCGACGCGTACGACCGCCTCGCGTAGTCCATCGTGATCGCCTCGTCGAGGTGCAGCGGCTCCCACCAGAGCGCCGGCAGCGCGAGCGCTGCACCCACGGACAGCGCGAGTGCGAGCGCCGCGACGAAGCGGGCGTTCAAGGTAGCGTCCGAGCGATGACGCCCCGAACCCTATGAGATACATCGTGACGGGAGCCGCTGGTTTTATCGGCTCGCACCTGGCGGAGGCGCTCCAGAGCGCGAGCCACGAGGTGCTCGGCATCGACTGCTTCACCGACTACTACGACCCGGCGGTGAAGGAGCGGAACGCGGGCAGCCTCGACGTGCGCCGGCTCGACCTGGCCCATGACGAGCTCGACTTCACGGACTGGGACGGCGTCTTCCACCTCGCCGGCCAGCCGGGCGTCCGCAGCTTCGGCGAGGTCTTCCCGCTCTACGTCGAGCGGAACGTGCTCGCGAGCCAGCGGGTCTTCGAGGCCGCCGCCCTTGCGGGCGCGCGCGTGGTGTTCGCGTCATCGTCGTCCGTCTACGGCGAGGCGGAGCAGTACCCGACCCCGGAGGACACGCCGCCGCGGCCACTCTCCCCGTACGGGATCACGAAGCTCGCCTGCGAGCACCTGGCACGAGCATCGGGGCAGAGCTTCGGGCTCGATGCGATCGTCCTTCGGTACTTCAACGCCTACGGCCCGCGGCAGCGGCCTGACATGGCGTTTCCGCGCGTGGTTGCCGCGCTCGTCGAGGGGCGTCCCTTCACGCTCTACGGCGACGGAGAGCAGAGTCGCAGCTTCACGTACGTCGGCGACGTCGTCGCGGCGAGCATGCTCGCGATGGAGGAAGCCGTCTCCGGCTCGGTCTACAACGTCGGCGGGGGACAGGAGGCGACGATGAACGAGACGATCGAGATGCTCGAGGGCATCTCCGGACGGCGCCTGGAGGTGCAGCGCCGCGAGGCGGTCGAGGGCGACCAGCGCAGGACGAAGGCCGACACGACGCGCATCGGGGAGGACCTCGGCTGGCAGCCGAGGACCTCGCTGGAAGAGGGCCTAAAGGCCCAATGGGAGTGGGCGGCGGTAGAGTCGCCCGCGTGAATACGCCGCCTGACCTCGACGCCGAGCAGGAGCTCGACCTTCGCTCGGTCTGGGAGCGGATCGCCGCACGCTGGTGGCTGCCCGTGCTCGGCGTCGTGCTGGGGCTCCTGATCGGGTTCGCGCTCGCGCTCGGCGGCGGGAAGGTCTACGAGGCGGAGACGCTGGTCGCGATGGGACAGCCGTTCTCCCCGAACGGGGGCGCGCCGGTGCAGAGCTTCCTCACGAAC
>JAXIPI010000049.1:0-2868 GCA_045403015.1 Gaiellaceae bacterium
CGAGCATCGCACCCCGGCGACGAGCGACATTCCGCCAAACCCTCCTAGACGAGCTGATGCTCGTACGCGAACGCGGTGGCCGCGGCACGCGACGACACGCGCAGCTTCAGGAAGATGTTGCTGACGTGCCTGTCCACCGTCCGCTCGCTGAGGACGAGATCGGCCGCG
The DNA here is from genome assembly GCA_045403015.1 of Gaiellaceae bacterium. Classification (GTDB taxonomy): domain Bacteria; phylum Actinomycetota; class Thermoleophilia; order Gaiellales; family Gaiellaceae; genus Gaiellasilicea. The sequence goes on from JAXIPI010000049.1 coordinate 169, forward strand.
ATCGCCTTGTTGGTCGAGCCCGCGGCGACCCGCCGCAAGACCTGCAGCTCCCGCGGCGTCAAACCGTACGCGGCGACAGACCTGCCGGCCAGCCCCAGAGCGTCCAGGCGGGCCAGGTCAGGCGCCGCTCCAAGTTGTGCGAAGACGCTCCGCGCCGCCTCCAACTCCATCGCGGCCGTGTCCTCGTCGCCGAGGGAGTGGCAGGCGAGCCCGACGAGCACTCGCACCCGCGCCGCCTCGTACGGCGCTTCGAGGTCGTGCCACTGCTGCAACGCGTGACGCAGCGAGACGAGGGCCGATTGCGCGTCGCCGTCGGCCAGGTCGACGGCTCCCCTGGCATGCTCGACCATCGCCGCCAGCATGCCGCTCTCGTAGCGCTCGCTGATCTCACCGAGCGCGTCGCACGCCGCGCGGGCCTTGTCGCGTTCGTCGACGGCCAACATGATCTCGACGTACGCAGCCAGGAGACCAGCACGCTTCAGCGGCTCGGAAACCTCGCCGGCCGCCCTGCCGATCGCCGCCGCCGCGACGTCGGCTCGCCCCTGTGCGAGTCGCAACTGAGCGAGCCCGGGCTGCGGTTCCCAGCCGCATCGGCTGGCCTCTCGATATGCCTCCTCGGCAGCCCCGAATTCACCCTGCAGGCGAAGCAGCTCTCCCTGGCGATAGAAGGCCAGGCCCGCAGCCGGGTTCATTGTCTCCTCGAAGCGACGCCCGGCCCGGCGCGCCTCCTCCAGGGCATCACCCCAGGCACCGCGCAGCTGCATGATCTCCGCCCGGTGCACGAGGCAGCGGCCGGTGAAGGCCACCACGTCGGGCTGCTCGTCGCACCACCGGGCGAGGGCCGCCGTCCACTCGCCGGCCCGGCGCATCTCGTACACCTCCTGGCACGCCATGATCACGCCGCAATACACGAATCCCGTTGGGATCGGCGACAGCTCCCCGGTCGTGACCGCGACCATGGCTTCGTCCAGCAGGCCCAGGCCCTGCTTCACCTGCCCGTCCTTGATCAGCATGTAGCCCTGCCCGTGAGCCGCGAGTGCGAACAGGTCCGCGTCGCCGAAGCGCTGCCCGATCTCCGCGGCCTCGGCCGCCGCGGCGGCGCCAGCCGCGAAATCACCCGCCGCCTCGTGCTCGAACATCACGGGCAGCAGCAGGTAGCCGCGCTCCGCGCACTCGCGACCGTCTCGCTCGAGCAGCCGCTGAGCGCGTCCGACCCAGCCCGTCGAGCCGCCGACCTCTCCTCGAAGCGCCAGGTTGATGCCGACCCAGAGCGCACACCACGCGGCACGCTGCGTGTCGTCTCTGTTGACGTAGAGCTGATGAGCCCGCTCGAGCTCACGCATCCACTCGTCGTCGCGGCCGAGCATGTAGGCCGACGTCGCCAGGAGCTCCACGTCCTCGGGTTCCAGCGCGGCACCCTCGTCGGCGCGCGAGAACGCGTCGTACGCCTCCAGCCACTCCCGGGCTGCATAGAGCCTCCGGCCGCGCTCGAGGTGACCCGAGCCCTGCGTCGGTGCAGCCTTGGAATCTCCCCTGGCTCGAGCGGGGGACATGCGAGGCACTCTAGATGGTCGTCGGCTCGCCTCTAGCGAATGCCGGTGTCGATGTCGAAGTTGACAACGCGGAAGCGGCCGGCCAGCACGCGGACCGCGCGCGGCTTGATGCCCGAGCCGATCCGGGGCGCAAACTTCGTACTGACGGTCCACCAGCCCGGGGCCAGAGAAACCCGGTAGTGGCCGGTGCCGTCCGTGCGCGTCTTGACGATCGTCCCTCGCCGCACAAAGCTGAGCGGGGTGTTCTTGGCGGGTGCCGAGCAAGGGACGCCTACCTCGCAGACGGGCTTGGTCGGTGAGCGCGTGACGACGCCCCGAAGCCCGTTCGTTGTGACGGCGTCGGCAGACCCCGCGCCCAGCGCGAGCACCGCGATCACCGTTGCGCATTTGGCGAGCATCTCGCTCAGTGTGCCCCATGCCGGCGCTCAGTACTCCTATGCGTTGAAGGAGAAATCCGGCCCCGAGCGGTCGACGTAGGTACAGGACGACCCGAACCGCGTCCAGGAGGAGCCATGTCAGTTCGAAGCACCGTCTTGGCTGCGAGCGTCGTCGCGCTCTCACTCGTCTTCTACGTCGCTGCCGCCTCGGCAGGACGCGCGCCGAGCGATCGGAGCGCGCCGACGGCGCCGACCAACCTCCACATCACGGCTAGCACGCCGACCAGCGTCTCGCTGGCATGGAACGCCGGTACCGACAAATCCAGCAACTGGTGGTACTGCGTGCGCCGGGACGGCCAAGGATGCTTCAGGGTCGACCCGCCGCAGACGACCTTCACCTTCCCGAAGCTGTGGCCGAGCACGACGTTCAACTACTCGGTGATCGCGATCGACGCCAACGGGAATCGTTCGGGAAGCAGCAACACGGTCAGCTACACGACGCCAGCCGACGTCACACCGCCAACGGCGCCGACGCTCAGCGTGAACACAGTGTTGCCGACGCGAATCACGCTCTCCTGGACGCAGTCGACCGACAATGTGAGTCAGGTCTGGTCCACGCTCCTCGCCGACGGAACCCCCTACACGAGGAATCTGATCGGGAGCAATGGAATCTCGGTCCTGGATCTCGCCCCCTCGACAACACACGAGTTCAAAGTCGTCGTGAGCGACGCGTTCGGCAACACCGCCGAGAGCAACGTCCTGTCCGTGAT
>JAXIPI010000134.1:0-3605 GCA_045403015.1 Gaiellaceae bacterium
GGCCGCTCGGCTCGCGGTAGGCGGTGATACGTCCGGGAGCCGGCAGGAAGCCGTTGGCGACGTCCTCGGCGTTGATCCGGCATTCGATCGAGTGCCCTCGCAGCTGCACGTCCTCCTGGCGGAGGGAGAGCGGCTCGCCCGCAGCGACGAGGATCTGCTCGCGCACGAGATCGATCCCGGTCACCTCCTCGGTGACCGTGTGCTCGACCTGGATGCGGGTGTTCATCTCCATGAAGTAGTAGTCGCCGTCCGCTGTCAGAAGCCCCTCGATCGTTCCGGCCGAGCGGTAGCCCGCGGCCCGAGCGGCATCGACGGCGATCAGCCCGATCCGCTCGCGCAGCTCGTCGTCCACGGCCGGCGACGGCGTCTCCTCGATCAGCTTCTGGTGCCGGCGCTGGATCGTGCAGTCGCGCTCTCCGAGGTGGATCACGTTCCCGTGCGCGTCGGCGAGCACCTGGACCTCGACGTGCCGCGGATCCTCGAGGTAGCGCTCCACGTAGACGCGGCTGTCGGCGAAGTACTTCTCTCCCTCGCGCTGGGCCGACTCGAAGGCTCGCTCCGCCTCGTCCGCAGCGGCGACGAGCTTCATCCCCTTGCCGCCGCCCCCCGCCGCAGCCTTGACGATCAGCGGATAGCCGACCTCCGCGCCGAGGCGCAGCACCTCCTCGACCGTCTCGACCGGGTCGGTCGCGCCGGGGACGATCGGCACACCGGCCTCACGCATCGCCGTCCTCGCGCGGGTCTTCGACCCCATCAGCTCGATCGCCTCGCTCGGCGGTCCGATCCAGGTCAGCCCCGAGGCCTCGACGTCGCGGGCAAAAGCCGCGTTCTCAGCGAGGAAGCCGTAGCCCGGATGGATCGCCTCCGCGCCCGCCTGCCGTGCAGCGTCGAGGATCCGCTCGCCCACGAGATAGCTCTCGGCCGCCGGGCCCGGTCCGATCAGGTAGGCCTCGTCCGCAGCGTGAACGTGCAGCGCGTCGCGATCTGCCTCCGAGTAGACCGCGACGGGGACGATGCCGAGGTCACGCAGGGTCCGGAAGATCCGGATCGCGATCTCGCCGCGGTTTGCAACCAGCACTTTCGAGAAGTGAGCCATGCCGGAGCGTATTCTCATCTCTCGATGACGCTTCCGGATCAGCTGACCCTCGCCCGCGTTGCGTCCGTGCCGGTCGTCGTGCTCCTCTACGCCTGGGACTTCCCGAACAACGAGTACTGGGCGACGGCCATCTTCTGTGTCGCGATGGCCACCGACTGGCTCGACGGCCGCATCGCACGCAGGCGCGGCGTGACCTCGCAGCTCGGTTCGCTGCTCGACCCGATCGCGGACAAGGTGCTCGTCCTCGCCGTGCTCGTGATGCTGATCGAGGATGGAGTCTGGCCGGCGTGGATGGTCGCTGCGATCGTGGCGCGCGAGCTCCTGATCTCGGGGCTACGGCTCGCAGCGATCGAGCGAGGCGTCGTGATCGCCGCCCGCGATCTCGGGAAGCTCAAGACCTGGGCGCAGGCGATAGCCGCTGCGCTCGGCGGCTTTGCAGCCGCGGGCGCCTGGGACGACAGCATCGCCTGGTGGGCGCTGCTCGTCGCGCTCGTGCTGACCTGGGTGTCCGGGCTCGACTACGCCCGCACCGCTCCGCGGCTCCTCCGCGGGACGGCCGTCTAGGCAGGCTGTCGCGAGTCGCACCACTCGTTGAACGCCGCCCAGGCGGCGAGATAGCCGGCCAGCTGGGTCAGTCCGCGGGCCACCTCCACCTTGATCGAGATCACGCAGATCGGGCAGAAGGGCTCATCGACGGAGCGGGCTGGATGATCTCCACAGCGGCAGCACATGGTGCTCCTAGAACGGCTCCGCCCGCCTGGCGGTTACGGGTCGAGATCGGCTTCCTCGACACCTTCGGCGAGCGCTGCTCGCGACCAGTCACCGACGTCGTCTTCCTCCCCGGCGAGGGCCACGACGATCGCCTCACGCTCCTGCTCGGGCGGCTCCGGCTCGATCGTCACGGGCACCGTCAAACCCTACACCGACCCCCTTTGTAACTGGGATCACGTGAAATCACCTTTTCGAGGGATTACCTGGGTTGGCCCGCGGTTCAGAATCCCCTTTCTGTCAGGCGTCCTGTTTTGCGGTGTTAGGAGGGAGCGGCAATGTTGCAATGGAAGAATGCTCGACTTGCGGCGGTGCTCGTCACCATCGTGAGTCTCTCGGTTGCTCTGGGGAACTGGGGTTGGGAACTCTTCACCTGGGGCTGGTAGGGCCGGCGTTGTGAGCATGGGGGCCAAGATGCCCCCGCGGCTCGCGGCGGTTGTTCTGCCGGTTGGGTTGCTGGGCTTTGCGGTCGCTGCGGCGGCCGCAATCTCGTTCGCCGTCAATCCGCGCGATGCGATGACGCTCGCCGGTATCGCCGGCCTGCTCGCAGCATCGACGCTGGCCGAGCGCTATCCGGTCCCGCTCGACGGCATCGACACCGGCGGCGTCTCCCTCGGCTTCGTGTTCTGCACGGCGGGCATCGTGCTCTACGGCTGGCAGGCCGGCGTGATCGTCGGTTTCGCCGCGCCGATCATGCAGCTTCTGGAGCACCGGCCGCCGATCAGGGTCGGATACAACGCGTCCGTGCTCTCAATCGCGGCGGTCGTAGCGGGTCTCGCGATCGCCCCGCTCCGCGGCGACGAGGCCGTGCTCGTCCTCGCGCAGGTCGTCGTCGCCGCGCTCACCCACTTCGGCGTCAACCTCCTGCTGATCAGCCTCGTCGTCGGGGTCAGCGCGCGGAAGCCGTTCCTCGATGTCGCGCGGACGAGCGTCGAGATCACGATTTTGCCCTTCGCGCTGATGTCGTCCGCGGCGCTGATGCTCGTCGTGCTCTGGCAGCGGTCGCCGTTCCTGTCCGCGGCACTCGTGGGACCGCTCCTCGCGATCGCCCTCTACCAGCGCTCCACATTCCGCGAGCTCCGAGCGATGCGGCTCGCGCTCACCGACCCGCTGACCGGGCTGGGAAACCACCGCCACTTCCACGACCGACTTGAGCGCGAGATCGCAGACTCCCGCGCACAGGGCTATCCGCTCAGCCTGTGCCTGGTGGACATCGACGACTTCAAGCGGATCAACGACCGCTTCGGCCATCCAGGTGGTGACAAGGTGCTTGCACAGCTGGCGACGAATCTCCGCCAGGGTGGCGAGGCATTCCGGCTCGGCGGAGACGAGTTCGCAATCCTGCTTCCGGGCCGCGACGAGGACGGCGCGCGGATCGCCGCTGAAGCGATCGTCGAGCGCATCTCGGTGATCGAGCTGGAACCGGCCGGCCTCGTCACCGTGAGCGCCGGGATCGCGACCGCCCCGCAGGACGAGCTGGGCCGCGACGAGCTGGTCCGCCGGTCCGACAGCGCTCTCTACTGGGCGAAGGAGTACGGCAAGAACCAGGTGCGCGTCTACCGCCCCGACGTGGTCGAGATCGCCGAGCTGAAGCGGCTGGCAGCCGGGCCTGACCGCGCGGCGCGCTTCCGTGCCGCTGCGAGCCTCGCCAAGGCGGTCGACGCACGCGACGCCTACACCGGCTCTCACTCCGAGCGGGTCGCAGATCTGGCCGCGCGGATCGCGACACGGCTCGGCGTCG
>JAXIPI010000430.1:0-5426 GCA_045403015.1 Gaiellaceae bacterium
GCCGGAGGATGATGAAGCCGTTGCTCGCGTACTGGATGCACTTGGCGGTCGTCTTCCAGCGCGGCGCCGAGTACGCATAGCGCCGGTTGATCGTCGACACGTGGACGACGGCGGTGTAGCAGGCCGGCGGGGCGGCACTCAGGGCGAGCGCCGTCGCGCCGCGAATCTCGGCCCGCTCGGCGACGGTCGGGGCCCGACGCGCTTCGGCGGACCCTGCGACAACCGCTGCGATCGCGAGCGCGACTGCGACTGCGCGCGCGGTCCTCACGCGCTATTCGACTGTGACGGTCTTCGCGAGGTTTCTGGGCTGATCGACGTTGAGCTCGCGCAGGCGCGCGATCCGGTAGGCGAGCAGCTGTAGCGGGATGATCGCGAGCACGGCCTGTAGGAAGTTCGGCGTCTTCGGCACGTAGATCACGTCGTCCGCATGGTGCTGGATGTCCTCGTTCCCGTCGGTGGCGATCGCGATCACGTGCGCACCGCGGGCACGCACCTCCTGGATGTTCGAGACGAGCTTGTCGTAGACGTGGAGGTCGGTGGCCACGACGACGACGGGCGTGTCCTCGTCCAGGAGCGCGATCGGACCGTGCTTCATCTCGCCGGCCGAGTAAGCCTCGGTCGGGATGTAGCTGATCTCCTTCAGCTTCAGCGCGCCCTCGAGCGCGACGGGAAGACCGATGTGGCGCCCGAGGTAGAGGAAGAAGGGCCGGTCATAGTACCGCTGCGCGATCTCCTCGATCGGGTGGTCGCCGTCGAGGAACGCGTCGATCTTCTTCGGCAGGTCGTAGACCTTGTCGAGGATGAACGAGATCTCGCCGGGCGGCATCGTGCCTCGGATCTGCGCGAGCTTGAGCGCGACGAGATAGAGCAGCGAGACCTGCGCGGTGAACGTCTTCGACGCGGCGACACCCACTTCGAGCCCGCAGCGTGTGTAGAGGACCGAGTCGACCTCGCGGGTGATCTGCGAGCCCATCATGTTCGTGATCGCGACGGTCCGTGCGCCCAGCTCGCGGGCGAGCTTCATCGCCTCGATCGTGTCGCGCGTCTCGCCGGACTGCGAGATCCCGATCACGAGCGTGTCCTTGTCGATCACCGGATTGCGGTAGATCCACTCGGAGGCGATGTCCGGCTCCACCGGGATGCGCGCCCACTCCTCGATCACGTACCGCCCGACGACGCCGGCGTGGTACGCGGTGCCGCAGGCGAGGATCACGATGCGGCGCAGCTCGCGCAGCTCGTCCTCCGAGTGGCCGAGCCCCTCGAGGACGAGCGTTCCGTGACGGACGCGATCGCCGATCGTCTCGGCGACGGCCTCGCCCTGCTCGTAGATCTCCTTGAGCATGAACGTCTCGTAGCCGCCCTTCTCGGCGCCCTCGTCGTCCCAGTCGAGCTCGACGGTGTCGTGTTCGACCTCCGTGCCGTCGGGACGCGTGTAGACGGCGCCGGCGGGGGTGATCTCGACGATGTCGCCGTCGTCCGGGAAGACCACGCGGCGCGTCTCGCGCAGGAAGGCCGCAGCGTTCGAGGCGAGGAACATCTCGTCCTTGCCGATCCCGACGACGAGCGGCGTCTGGTGGCGCGCTGCGACGAGCAGGTCGGGATGGTCGTGGTGGATGACGACGAAGGTGAAATGCCCTTCGAGCTCGCTGAACGTGCGCCGGACCGCCTCTGCGAGGTCTCCTTCGTAGTGGCGCTCGATCAAGTGCGTCACCGTCTCGGCGTCGGTCTCGGATGCGAAGGTGTGACCCTCGGCCAAGAGGCCGTCGCGGAGCTCACGGTAGTTCTCGACGATCCCGTTCAGGACGATCGACAGCTTCGCGCCGTCACAACCGGCCAGCGGGTGTGCGTTCGCCTCGGTGACGCCGCCGTGCGTGGCCCAGCGCGTGTGCCCAAGCCCGTGGGTCGAGGTGGACCCGTTCGGGCCGGCGGCCTGCTTCAGGTTCTGGAGGTTCCCGACGGCGCGAACGTACTCAAGCCCGCCCTCCTCACGGAGCGCGATCCCCGCCGAGTCATAGCCGCGGTACTCGAGACGCTCGAGGCCCTGGAGCAGAAGGGGCTTGCACTCTCGCGGTCCGACGTATCCGATGATTCCGCACATTCAGGCCCCCCTTTTCCCAATCTGAACCGCAAAATAACTCCCGAGAACGCATAAGAGCCCGGCACGCTCTTCGCTGCAAAACCACACTTTCCGCAGCATCGCGGGCTAGCCGAGCTCCCTCTGAACGAGGGAGGCGATCCTACCACAGAGCTCTCGCGCTTTCTCCTCGGATTCCGCCTCGGCCAGCACGCGAATCAGGGGCTCGGTGCCTGACGCGCGGACAAGAACGCGGCCGCTTCCGGCCAGCTCGGCGTTGATGCGGTCCGCTTCCGCAAGCACTGCAGGCGGCACCTCGGGGCGGGCGAGCCGCACGTTCTCCTTCACCTGAGCGTATCGTGGCATCACAGCCGCGGCTTTGGCGAGCGTCGTGCCCTGGATCGCGCCGCAGAGGAGGAGCGCGGCGGCAAGGCCGTCTCCCGTGACGTGGTCGCGCAGGTAGATCACGTGCCCTGACTGCTCTCCCCCGAGAACTGCGTGCTCGCTCCGAAGCGCCTCGAGCACGTACCGGTCACCGACGTTCGTGGTCACGACGCGAATCCCGTGTTCCTCCATCAAGCGGTGGAACCCGAGGTTTGTCATCACCGTCACGGCGACGGCGTCGACGCCGAGATGAAGGGCGAGGACGGCGAGGATCTGGTCGCCGTCGACCGGGTTCCCGTCACCATCCACGGCGAGCATGCGGTCGCCGTCGCCGTCGAACGCGATGCCGAGGTCGTGGCCGCCGGCGCGGACGGTGGCCTGAAGCAGTGACAGATCGGTGGCGCCGCAGCCCTCGTTGATGTTCTCACCGTTCGGCGACGCCGCCACCGCGGTGACTTCGGCGCCGAGACTCTCGAACGCCTCCGGCGCGATCCCGGAGTACGCGCCGTTCGCACAGTCGACTGCGATCCGGAGCCCGGTCAGGTCGGTGCCGAAGCGCTCGACCACGTGCTCCAGGTAGCTGTCCTCGGCGACGCTCACGCGGTCGATCGAACCCCCGCCGTGCGCAGGAGCGTCCAGGAGCGCCTCCATCGCCTCCTCGACGAAGTCCGTGAGCTTGTTTCCGTCGCTGTTGAAGAACTTGACGCCGTTGTACTCCGGTGGGTTGTGCGAGGCGGTGATCACGACGCCCAGGTCGAGAGCGAGCAGGGCGACGGCGGGCGTCGGCAGCACGCCGGCGAGAACAGCGTTGCCACCTGCGGCAACGACACCGCGTGCGAACGCCTCCTCGAGCTCGGGCCCCGAGCCGCGGGTGTCGCGGCCGACGAAGACGCGGCCGCGACCGGACCAGAGTGTCGAGGCCTTCCCAAGCTGCTCCACGAGCTCCACGGTCAGGTCCTCGCCGAAAACACCTCGGACCCCGTCCGTGCCGAAAAATCGGCGCAAGGGAGAGCTAACGCTTGGAGAACTGGGGAGCTTTGCGGGCCTTGTGCAGCCCGGCCTTCTTGCGCTCGACCTGGCGGGCGTCGCGCGTGAGGAACCCTTCGCGCTTGAGCGGGATCCGGAGCTCCGGATCCGCCTCGACGAGCGCGCGGGCGATCCCGTGGCGCACCGCTCCGGCCTGGCCCGAAGGTCCGCCACCGTGAACGCGGACCCGCAGGTCGAACGTCCCTTCGACTCCGGCGGTCTTCAGCGGCGCGAGCGCCTGCATGCGATGGGTCATCCGCGGGAAGTAGTCCTCCAGCGTACGGCCGTTGAACCAGGTCTTCCCGTCACCGGGTCGCAGGATCACGCGCGCGACCGAGGTCTTGCGCTTGCCGGTACCGAGGTATTGCGCCTGCTGTGCCACTACTTGACCTCCAACGTTTTCGGGGCCTGTGCCTCATGCGGGTGCACGGGGCCGGCGTAGATCTTGAGCTTGTTGATCTGCTGGCGCGCGAGGCGGTTGCGCGGGAGCATCCCCTTGACCGCCTTGCGCAGCACTTCCGTCGGCCGTCGCTCGAGCTGCTCACGCAGGGTACGTGTGCGGAGACCGCCCGGGAATCCGGAATGCCGGTGGTAGAGCTTCTGGTCGAGCTTCTGGCCCGTCACCGCGATCTTCTCGGCGTTGACGACGACCACGAAGTCGCCCGTGTCGACGTGCGGCGTGTAGACCGCCTTGTTCTTGCCCCGGAGGGTGTCTGCGATCTGGGTCGCGAGTCGCCCGAGCGTCTTGCCCTCGGCATCGACGACGTACCAGTCCCGCGAGACTTCGCCTGGCTTTGCGCTGTAGGTCTTCAATTCACGGCCTTCATTTCACAGAAAGAGGGCGCACATCGGGTGCGCCGGCGGCGGATCGTACCAGAATCCAGGCCGCAGGCAGGGCGACGAAAGCCGTTGCGCCGAACGCCAGCGCGCCTATTCCCACCTCGCTGTAGATCAGCCCACCGACCAGGACGAGCGCTGCCGCGGTGAAAGTCGAGAGCAGGTCCGAGAAGCCGATCAGCTTCCCTCGCTCCGACGGCAGCGCGCGATCGGCCAGCTCGGTCGCCGCTGCGACGTACGAGATGTTCCAACCGAGACCGAGCCCGAAGAGCGAAACAGACATCCACAGGACGCTGTCGAACCACGCCAGCCCGAGGATCGAGGCCCCCATCAGCAGCAGGCCCCCGACCTGGCAGGGCGCGCGCCCCACCCGGTCGACGAGCTCGCCGATCACGAGCACCAGGGCGTACATCCCGACGATATGCAGGCTGATCACGGTGAAGACGTCGGTCTGGTGATGGCCGTGATCGATCACCACGTAGCCGGTGAGGTTCATCACCGAGACCATCCCCGCGAAGCTCGCGACCGCGGCGATGAGGGCGGACGCGACGCCGGGACGGCGGATAATTTCGCGCAGCGGCGCCGCCGGCGCTGGTTCGACGTCGGTCTCGGCGGCGTCGAGCGCCTGCGCGATCGTGCGGGGATCGGGGCGGACGAGCAGGACGAGCACGAGCCCAACGGCCATGATCAGGCCCGCTGCGAGCCAGGGGACGACCAGCGCCTCGGTGTCGAGCTCCTTGCCTGCGAACAGCGGGCGGAAGACGAGCGGGCCGAGCGCAGCGCCGAAGAGCGCGCCGAAGAGAACGAAGGAGATGCCGCGGGCTCTCCGCGCGGGTGGGTACATGTCGGCGGCTGCAGCGCGTGCGAGCAGCACCGTTCCCTGCGCGACGCCGACGAGTGCGAAACCCGTGACGACGATCGTGGCGGACTCGACCTCGCAGCCGAGCGCGGTGACGGCGCAGCCGAGGATGCCGGCGACGCAGCCGCCTGCCAGCACGGGGATCCGGCCGAGGCGGTCCATCATCCTGCCCGCGGGAAGCGCGGCCAGCGCCGCGGCGACGAGGACGATCGCAGGCCCGAGGCCGAGGATCCCCTCGATGCCAGT
>JAXIPI010000416.1:0-7322 GCA_045403015.1 Gaiellaceae bacterium
CCCCTCCTTGTCGGCGTCCAGGATCGCGACCAGCGACACCTCGGGCAGGTCGAGCCCCTCGCGCAGCAGGTTGATCCCGACGAGCACGTCATACTCGCCGAGGCGGAGCTCCCGGATGATCTGAATCCGCTCCAGCGTGTCGATCTCGGAGTGCAGGTAGCGGGCCCGGACGCCAGCCTCGAGCAGGTAGTCGGTCAGGTCCTCCGACATCTTCTTGGTCAGGGTGGTGACGAGCACCCGCTCGCCCACCTCCTCGCGCCTGCGAATCTCGTTCAGGAGGTCGTCGATCTGGTTCTTCGTCGGGCGCAGCTCGACCTCGGGATCGACGAGGTACGTCGGCCGGATCAGCTGCTCGGCGACGACCGTCGAGTGGCGAAGCTCGAACGCGCCCGGCGTTGCCGAGACGAAGACGAGCTGGTTGACCTTCTCCAGGAACTCGTCGAACCGGAGCGGCCGGTTGTCGAGCGCGGACGGGAGCCGGAAGCCGTGGTCGACGAGCGTCTGCTTGCGCGAACGGTCGCCCTCGTACATGCCGCCGATCTGCGGAACCGTCTGGTGCGACTCGTCGACGAAGACGACGTAGTCGGACGGGAAGTAGTCAAGGAGCGTGTGCGGCGCCGAGCCCGCGGGGCGTCCATCGAGGATCCGGGAGTAGTTCTCGATCCCGTTGCAGAAGCCGAGCTCGCGCATCATCTCCATGTCGTACTCCGTCCGCTGGCGGATCCGGTGGGCCTCGAGCATCCGGCCCTGGCTCTCGAAGAGGCCCACCTGCTGCTCGAGCTCGTGCCGGATCTCGTCCTGGGCGCGCTCGATCGTCGGCTTCGAGGTCACGTACTGCGTGGCCGGGAAGACGGTGATCGTGTCGAGCTTCGCGAACACCTCGCCCGTCAGCGGGTCGAAGTGCGTGATCTGCTCCACCTCGTCGCCGAACATCGAGATCCGGTAGGCCGTCTCGGCGTACGCCGGCTGGATCTCGATCACGTCGCCCTTGACCCGGAAGCGGCCGCGACCGAGCAGGGTGTCGTTGCGGACGTACTGGATGTCGATCAGCTTCCGCAGCATCACGTCGCGATCGGTCTCCTCGCCGACCGTGAGGAAGACGACGCGCTTCTCGTACTCCTCCGGCGAGCCGAGACCGTAGATGCAGGAGACAGACGCGACGATCACTGTGTCGCGGCGCTGGAGGAGGTTCGAGGTCGCGGCGTGGCGCAGCCGGTCGATGTCGTCGTTCCGCGAGCTGTCCTTCTCGATGTACAGGTCGGCCTGCGGGACGTACGCCTCCGGCTGGTAGTAGTCGTAGTAGGAGACGAAGTACTCGACGGCGTTGTGCGGGAAGAACTCCCGGAACTCGTTGCAGAGCTGCGCGGCGAGCGTCTTGTTGTGCGCGATCACGAGCGCCGGCTTCTGCAGCTTCTCGATGATCCAGGCCATCGTCGCGGTCTTGCCGGTGCCGGTGGCGCCGAGCAGCGTCTGGTAGCGCTCACCTCCCTGGAGGGAGCGCGCGATCTCGTCGATCGCCCGCGGCTGGTCGCCTGTGGGAACGTACCCAGCCGAGGTCTTGAGATCAGCCATCTGGGTACAGCCTAGCGATGCCCGAACAGCCTCCCTGCCGCGCGTACGCGACGATTGCCGGAACGTCCATGATGCTCGAACGGCTCACCAGCTGTAGCTAACTGTTCCGTCACTTCTCCTGTCTACGATGCGGCCTCGATGAACTCCGCCGTCTCCCGCACTCGCCTGCTGCAGCTCGGGCTGGCCGCGGCCGGTGCGCTGCTCGTCTCCCCACGGGCCGCGCTGGCGCAGCTGCGCGCACCCTCGCTGGCCCGTCTCTCGGTCCGCAACCGAGGGAAGCAGTACTTCGGCGACCGCCGGCTCTTTGCAAGCGTGAGCCCCGGCGTCGCGGGCCGAGATACCGCATCGGTCGCGTTCTCGCTCGACCGTCCGGCGACGGTCCGGCTCGAGGCGGTTCGCACTGCGCTGCGGAAGCGCACGACGGTCTGGCAGACGGAGCAGTTCTTCGACGTTGGCTATCACCGGCTCTGGTGGCGGCCCAACGAGAAGACGGCGGTGGGCACCTACGTGATGCGGCTGACGGTCGAGGACGAGAGTGGTAACAGGAAGACGTACGGCGGCAGCCGGCCGGCGTCGGCCTCGCGCTCCAGGACTCCGGTCGTACGCGTCCTCGGCGTCGAGGCGGCATTCGACAAGCGCAGCTACGCGCCGCTCGAGCCGGCCCAGCTGACGATCACCGCCGACGCCGAGCGCATCACGCTCCAGTTCCTGGCCTGCGGCACGGAGACGGAGTACACGGACCGCACCGACGAGATGCGCGGCCAGCCGATCGGACCGGCGCTTTCGTACGGCTGGTCGAGGAAGCGGTCGGCGCCGCACACGATCGTGGTCAACCCCGGCGCCTGGGTCAGCGGCGTCTACGCCGCCAAGCTGACCACCGACGACGGGAGAGTCGGCTTCGCACCCCTGATCCTCCGGCCCGCCACGCTCGGCACCGTGCGCCAGGCGGTCGTGATGCCGACGAACACCTGGCAGGCGTACAACTTCGACGACTCGGACGGCGACGGTTGGGGCGACACCTGGTACGCCGGCGGGACCCCGCCCGTTCGCCTCAATCGGCCGTACCGGCAGCGAGGCACGCCGCCGTGGTTCCGCCGCTCGGACGTGCCGTTTCTCAAGTTCCTCCGCCAGACCGGGCGGACGCCGGACGTGCTCTCCGAGGACGACCTCGAGGCCTTCCCAAGCGGCGACGAGCTGCGGCGCCTGTACGACCTCGTGGTCTTCCCGGGTCACACGGAGTACGTCACCGAGCATGCGTACGACGTCGTCCAACGGTTCCGCGACCTCGGCGGCCGGCTGATCTTCCTGACGGCGAACAATTTCTTCTGGAAGGTCGAGAAGAACGGGCAGTGGATGAAGCGGATCGCGCTCTGGCGCAACCTCGGCCGGCCCGAGGCCGCGCTCATCGGGGCGCAATACCGGGCGAACGACAACGGGACGAAGCAGGGCGTCTACAACATCCTCGACACGGCCGGCGCGCCGTGGCTCTTCGAGGGGACCGGCCTCGTGAACGGCAGCACGCTCGGCGAGATGGTGGGCGGCTACGGAATCGAAATCGACTCGACGACACCGTTCTCGCCTCCCGGAACGAGGGTGCTGGCGCAGATCCCGAACCTGTTCGGGCCGGGGCTGACCGGTGAGATGACCTACTACGAGACAGAGCAAGGGGCGCGCGTCTTCTGTGCCGGGGCGCTCGACTTCAGCGGTTCGATCACCTTTCAGCCGGTCTGGCGGATGCTCGACAACCTCTGGCGGCACATGTCGAGCTAGGTATGTAAGGTGCGCCTTACATGCGAGGTGCGTTTACCCTTACGTCTGTTGTCGCAGCGCTCATCCTGGCGGGCTGCGGCGGCGACGACTCGGCTGACAAGGCGAGCACGACGGCGACCACCGTCGTCGAAGCCGCAGGCCCGCTGGCTGCCGCCGACCTCAGGGGCGTCAAGACGTATCTGACGCAGCACACGGCACAGCTCGTCGACTTCACTGCGCGCTTCCGCTCCCTCGCCCAGGAGTACGACACGCTCGCCGCGGGCGTCGACTACGACCACGCGCGGCTCCTGAACGAGCATCGCGCCGAGATCGCGCCCTTGCTCGTGCAGGCGAAGGCGCTCTGGACCGAAGGAAATCCGTACTACGAGCGCATGGAAGGGATCGTCGCCGGCACACCGTCGCTCGCCGAGTACGACATCATCCTCGACGCCGGCTCGAGCAAGGCAGAAGACCCCGAGAGCGCCGTGCCCTTCGACCTGAAGCTCGCGGACGGGCGCGTGCTCGAACAGCCCGGCAATCTCTACAACCTGACCGAGGGGATGCTCTGGGGCACGCTGCCCGAGCTCACGGCCCGCGCGAAGGCCGATCTCGACGCGGACGGCACTGTCACGTTCGGCGAGGCGTTGCCGGACGCGAATGTCTTCACCGCAGCTGCGGACGCGTTCGACCGCTACGCCCGCGAGCTCGACGCCAAGGCACAGGCCTGGCAGCCCACGCCGTCGGACGCGTTCACGGCGCTCGTGGTGATGGTGCCGACGATGAGCGAGTACTTCGGCCAGTGGAAGGAATCGCGCTTCGTCCGCGGCGACGCAGCGACCGGCGACTCGTTCAACGTCGTCTCCAGGCTCTCGGACATCGGCGACATCATCTCCGGCCTGGAGGTCGTCTACGACGGGGTCGAGCCGGCGATTGCCGAGATCGACGCGGCCGGCGCCGCCCAGACGCGCGATGAGCTCTCCGCCCTGGCCTCGTTCATCGGCGACCTGCGCGCACAGGAGTCGTCCGGCCATCGCTTCGCACCCGAGCAGGCAGACCAGCTTGGTGTCGAGGCGCAGGGGCGCGGCAGCGCCGTCGCGGGTCAGGTCACCCAGCACGCCGCTCAGCTCGCGGTCGACATCCAGCAGTAGCGATGCGACCGGCGCTGCTGCTCGCGGCTGTTGCCGCCGCCGTCACTGTCGGACTGGCCGCCTCGCCGGCAGGTGCGCAGACGCCGCCGGGCTGGGCTGCCGCAGTGGACGCGCGCCGCGATCTCGGGCTGGCCCAGGCGGCCCTGATGCTCGGCGACCGTGACCGAGCGCTGGCCCTCGTCGAGCGGGCGGGCCGGAGCTCCCCGGCCATGGGAAAGGGCGCGATCGGCGCGCTCAGACGCGCCGCGATGCGCAGGGACGACGCCGCTTTCGCCTCGGCGCAGGCACACGCCTGGACAGCGCTCCTCTACGCCGGACTGCTCGGGGCCGTCGCCGACACGCGCCGAGGTGACGTCGCAGCGGCGCGCCGCTGGCTGCTCGTCCGCGAGTTCCGCGCCCCCACTCGCTTTACGCGCGCGAGCACGGACGCGACCGATGCGCTCGCCGGCCTCGCCCGCGGGGAGGTGACGCCGGAGGCTGCGGCACACGCGGTGCGTGCGGACCTGCTCGACACATACGAAGCGCGGCTTCACGCGACCTTGCAGAGCGTCCGTGCCGCCGCCAGGCGCAGGTTCGACGTTCGCCTCGCCGAGGCCGTCGCGCTCACGCGCGGCTATGCCCGCATCCTCGCGCCGAGCTACAGGTCACAGCGTGGCGTCGCAGCGTACGAGCGGTTGGAGACGGCCTTGGCGCACCTCGACGGGGCAGACGTCGAACGCGCCGTCGGAGCCGTCGAGCGGCAGCTCGAGGGCTTCCGTGCCGCGCCCCTCTCCCCCGCCGACCAGGCTCGTCGTGCCGGCCAGCTCGACCGCTTCCTCCGGCTCGTGCCGATCGAGTACGACCGCGGCGTCGAGGGCAGCCGCGTCACGCTTCCGTTCGAGATCCAGGAGGCGATCAGCTTCCGTGACGCGGCCGCGGCTGCTCTTGCAGACATCGCCCCGACGCTGCTCCGGCACGACCCCGAGGCAACACGTGAGCTGACGCGGATCCTCGCTTCGCTCGGCAGCACCCTCGATGCGGCCGGCGGCGGCCGTGCAGTCGCCCGGGCCGAGCGCGTCTCTGCCCAGACGGAGCGCTCGCTCGACCTGATCGACGGCCTCTTCCCCACGGAATGGAAGGACGCGGCCGCCGGCGCCGACTTCGACGTGATCGCAGCGTCGCTCGACCGGCTCGCAAGCGCGGCGCGAGCCGGAAGCTGGAGTCGCGCGGAGCAGGCGCGGCTGGAGGCGTACGGGATCTTCGAGCTCGGTCCCGAGCAGCGGCTCCGCGGAATCGCACCGTCGCTGTTCCAGCGCATCGAAGGACTGTTCTGGTACGGCGACGGCGGCCACGCGGGCCTCGTCCAGCTCGTCAAGCGGAAGGACGCGGGCGCGGAGCTCGATGCGTCGCTCGGCGCGCTCGACGCCGAGCTCGCCGATGCGGCTCGGCGCGTCGGAAGCGGAGCGAGCTCGACCGGCGCAATCGTCTCGAACAGCGCGATCGTCGTCTTCCGCGAAGGTCTCGAGGCGGTGCTGATCCTCGCCGCACTGATGGCCAGCATGGTCGGCGGCAACCGCAGGTTCCGGCGGCCGTTGCTGATCGGCGTGGGCCTCGCGCTCGTCGCGTCGGCGGTAACCTGGGCGATCGCGCAGACGGTGCTCGGCTCGCTCGCGCAGTACGGAGAGAAGCTCGAGGCGGTCGTCTCGCTGATCGCGATCGCAGTGCTCCTGCTGATCCTCAACTGGTTCTACCACCGCGTCTACTGGAACGAGCACCTGGCCGGATTCCACCAGCGAAAGCAGCGGCTGCTCCGCGGCGCAGGTGTCGGTCTCGTCGCCGCCCAGACCGTCGGTCTCGCAGCGCTCGGGTTCTCGAGCGTCTACCGCGAAGGGTTCGAGACCGTGCTCTTCCTCCAGGCGCTCACGCTCGAGGCCGGCGTGCTCGCCGTTCTCCCCGGGGTTGCGCTCGGCCTCGCGGCAACGTTCGCCGTCGGCGGGCTGACGATCCTGCTCGAGCGCAAGCTGCCGCACCGGAAGATGCTGATCGCGACCGGTGTCCTGATGACCTGGGTGCTCGTGATCCTCGTCGGGACGACGGTCCAGACACTCCAGGTCGTCGGCTGGCTGCCCGTCACACCGATCGAAGGCGTGCGTCTCCCCTACTGGGCCGGAACCTGGCTCGGCATCTACCCCACCTGGCAGGGGCTCCTTGGGCAGGTCGGTGCGGCCACATTCGTGGTGGGGAGCTACCTCGCCGCGGAGCAGGTGCGCGCACGGCGCCGACGGCGGGTGCTCACCTCCGTCGCCGCGACCCGTTGACTGCGGTGCGAACGAATCCATCATGTTTCCCATCTACCATTGGCGGCCGGATGCGCCGCCTCGTGCTGATCGTCGTGCTCCTCGCACTCGCTCTCCCGACGGCGGCAAGCGCGGCCGACCTCACGGCGGTGCCGCGCGAGTTCTCGCCCGATGAGAAGCGGCTGAGCGTGCATGCGGAGCTCCCGACGCCGCAGCGAGTCGGCGTCCAGCTCGCGACGACTGCCGGAAAGCCGGTCGGTTGGATCGCCGAACCGCAGCGACGCCGCTTCCTGACGCTGCGCTGGAACGGCCGTCTCGCCGGCGCCAAGGTGCCGGACGGCAAGTACACGGTCCGGCTCGTCGACGGCCTGCGGGTCCTCGCCGAGACACCGCTCACGATCGACCGGATCGCGCCCAGGGCGATGAACATCACTGCGCACAACCGAGGCCTCCAGCCGTTCCAGGGCGACAAGACACGCGTCACGACAATCTCACCCAACGGCGACCGCTTGCGGGAGTCCGCCAAGATCTCGTTCACGCTCAGCGAGCGCGCGATCGTGCACTTCGAGGTCGCGAC
>JAXIPI010000003.1:0-10790 GCA_045403015.1 Gaiellaceae bacterium
CGCCTGGATCGAGCGGCGCACCGGCGCCGACCCGGAGGCCGTGGCGCGCGAGCTGCTCGCGTTCGTGTCGTGAAGATCGTTGTCACGCGCCCTCGCGGCCAAGAGGTGGAGCTCGTGCGCGGCCTGGAGGCGCTCGGCCACGAGGTCGTCCGCTGCCCGCTGATCGAACTGGAGCCGCTGGGCGACGAGCCGCGGGACGTCAGCGGCTACGACTGGGTGATCGTCACGAGCCCCAACGGTGCGCGTGAGCTGCGGCGCCGGATGCAGGGAACGCCGAAGCGGGTCGCCGCGATCGGAGCTGCCACGGCGGCGGTCTTTGACGGGGCCGATCTCGTACCGGCTGTCTCGACGCAGGAAGGCCTGCTCGCCGAGCTCCCTCGTCCCGCGGGACGCGTGCTCGTCGCAGCGGCCGAAGGCGCACGCACGTTGCTCGTCGAGGAGCTTGGGGCGACCTTCGTCCCTCTCTATCGCACGCGCGAGCTCGAGCCGCCGGAGCCTCCGGTCGGCGACCTCGTGGTGCTGACGTCCGCCTCGACCGCTCGTGCGTTCGGCCGGCTCGGTGTTCCGCTGCCGGCAGTCAGCATCGGCCCGCAGACGAGCGCAGCAGCTCGCGACGCCGGAGTCTCCGTCGTCGCCGAGGCGGACACGCATGACGTCGCCGGCCTGCTGGCGGCGGTAACCTCCCGCGCGTGTTCGTCACCTTCCTGAGCGACTTCGGGCTTCAGGACGACTTCGTCGGCACGTGCCACGGCGTGATCAAGCAGATCGCGCCCGATGCCCAGATCATCGACGTGACGCACGGGATTCCCCCGCAGCAGGTGTTGCAGGGCGCCCTGGTGCTCGCGAGCACGCTGCCGTACATGCCGGTCGGCGTCCACCTCGCCGTCGTCGATCCGGGGGTCGGCAGCTCGCGCCGCCCGCTTGCACTGCGCGACCGAGAGGGGCGGTATTTCGTCGGCCCGGACAACGGCCTCCTGGTGCCGGCGGCGGATCTGGCCGGGATCGAGGCCGCTCACGAGCTCGCGAACCCCAAGTACGCCCTCGAGACCATCTCGCGCACGTTCCACGGGCGCGACCTCTTCTCGCCCGCGGCCGCTCACCTTGCGCGCGGCGTTCCCGTCGACGAGCTCGGCCCGCCGCTTGCTCCAGACGCGCTCGTGCGCCTCGACATTCCACAGCCGGAGATCGGAGGAAGCCGGATCGCGGGTACGGTCCTCTATGTTGACTCGTTCGGCAACGTAGCTCTCAACGTGACGCGCGAGCACGTGGCGGAAGTGGGAATCGTTCCGGGCACGCAAGTCGAGCTCGAGCTCGGGGGCGAGCGCTTCTATGCCGTTGCGGCGCGGACGTTCGCCGATGCGCGAGCGGGCGACATCATGCTCTACGAGGACAGCTACCGGAACATGTCGGTGGCGATCAGCAACGGCAACGCGGCCGAGATGCTTCACGCCCGCGCCGGGCAGTCGATCAGGATCAACGTCGGCCGGCTTTGACTTGCGACAACGGCGCTCGTCTGTAAGTCTCCGTCGTCAAAGGGCGTTCGCGGAGCGGTATCACCGTCCCGGACGTCCTTTTTACGAGTGCGGGGGTCTCCTGTCCGCCCAAGGCCGCGCTGCCTCGATCTGTGAGGTGACCCGCAGGAGGAGCGCGTCGCCGAGTGGCGGACCGACGAGCTGGACGCCGATCGGCAGCCCGGTCTCGGTCCAGGACAACGGCAGTGAGACCGCGGGCTGCCCCGTCACGTTGAAGGCGGCGGTGAACGGGGTGAACTGCACGGCGCGGTCGAACTGCTCCCACGGATCCTCCGGCTCGGCTTCCCAGCCGACCGGCACGGGCGGCATCGCGAGCGTCGGCGTCAGCAGCAGGTCGTAGCTCGACCAGAACGACGCGATCTTCCGCGCCCGCAGCTGCAGGCGGGTGACCGCCGCCACATACACGGCGCTCGACGTCTCCTCGGCGCCGCGCAGGAACGCCTGGTTGAGCGGGCTCAGCACGGACGGATCCCGGATCGGATAGAGCGACGGCGCGACCTGCCAGACGGGCTTGAAGCTCTCCATCAGCTCGGCACCGCCCCATTCGGGCGCTGCCTCCTCGACATCGTGGCCCAGCGAGACGAGCAGCTCGGCCGCGTCGTGCGCCGCGGCGACGCAGGCTTCGTCCACCTCGCCGTCGTTCGGAGACGCTGTCGTCAATGCCACGCGCAGCCGCCCCGGATCGACTCCGATCTCCTCCGCGTAGGGCCGTTCCGGTGGTGGCGGTGGAAACGGATCGCCCCACTCGTAGCCGCCGACAACGTCGAGGTAGACCGCAGCATCGGCGGTCGTGCGGGCGAGCGGGCCTGTGGTGCCGAGTCCGATCCCGGGAGTGAACGGCGCGTTCGAGATTCGGCCGCGCGAGGCCTTGAAGCCGAGCACGCCGCAGCAGGAGCCGGGGATTCGGAGCGAGCCGCCCCCATCCGACCCCTGTGAGATCGCGCACAGGCCCGTCGCGAGCGCGGCACCGGCGCCGCCGCTCGAGCCGCCTGAGGTCCGGGTGAGGTCCCACGGCGTGCGACAAGGCCCGTTCAGCGCCGAATCGGTGAACGCGGTCGTTCCGAACTCGGGCGTGTTCGTCTTGCCGAGGATGACGAAGCCCGCCGCCTTGAGCTTCGCGATGTGGGCTAGGTCGAAGTCGGGGACGTTGGCGGCGAACGCGGGGCACGAGAACGTTGTCCGGATGCCGGCCGTCGTGTCGAGATCCTTGAGCGAGATCGGGACTCCGTGGAACGGCGTTTCGGCGGGTGCGTCCGTCTTCGCACGCGCGTCAG
The DNA here is from genome assembly GCA_045403015.1 of Gaiellaceae bacterium. Taxonomy (GTDB): domain Bacteria; phylum Actinomycetota; class Thermoleophilia; order Gaiellales; family Gaiellaceae; genus Gaiellasilicea. The sequence goes on from JAXIPI010000003.1 coordinate 2,807, forward strand.
CGAATGCCTCGTCGCCGCACACGGTGACGTAGGCGCCGAGCGCCGGGTCGAGGCGCTCGATCCGCTCGAGGTAGAGCTCGACGAGCTCGAGTGGCGTGACCTCTCGCTCCCGGACGAGGCGAGCCTGCTCGGTCGCCGGGAGGAAGGCGAGCTCCATCCCGGCGACCGTATCAAGCGCGTTCTAGATCCAGTCGAACGTGTCCTGCAGGAACGGAATGAGGAAGTACAGGAGGAACGCGGCCGACGCGATCCACATGAATGGATGCACCTCTCTCGGCCGGCCTTGTGCCGCCCGGACGGTCACGAAGGCCAGGAAGCCGATCCCGATGCCGTCTGTGATCGAGAACGTGAACGGCATGAACATGATCGTCAGCGCCGCGCCAAGCCCGATCCCGAGGTCGGTGAAGTCGATGCCGGCGAGCTTGCGGCCTGTCAGCCTGCCCTCGGCGTCCTCCTCCGCCTCGGTCAGCGCGGTCATCATCAGGAAGCCGACGAGGATCAACGCGGGTGCCGTCGCCTGCGGCGGCACCATGCCGATGATCGGGGCGAAGAACATGAACGGGAAGAACAGCGCCCCGGCGGTGACGGCGACCCAGCCGGTCCGTCCCCCGACCCCGACGCCGGATGCGGACTCGATGTATGTCGTCGCCGAGGAGGTCGACGCCGCACCGCCGGCGACCGCGGCCAGCGAGTCGACGAGGAGTGGCTTGCGGATGTCCTCCATGCGGCCGTCCTCATCGAGATAACCGGCCTGCTTGCCGACGCCGACGAGCGTGCCCATCGTGTCGAAGAAGTCGGCGAGGAAGAGCGAGAACGCCCAGACGACGGCCGAGATGAACGCGAGCTCGGTGAAGGCGTCGAAGTTGAAGTTCCCGAGCAGCGCAAGGTCTGGCTTCTCATACACGTCGCCCGGCCAGCTCGCGCCGCTTACGAAGCCGGCCTTGTTGTCGTCGGCTTCGTTGATGATCGTCGCGAGGATCGTCGTGGCCACGATTCCGATCAGGAGGTCGCCGCGGACGCCGCGCGCTCGCAGCACGATCGTCAGGAACAGGCCGAAGAATGTGACCGCGATCGGCCACGTCGTCAGCCGGCCGAGGTCGACGACCGTTCCGTCTCCCCTGACGACGATGCCTGCGCTCGTCAGGCCGATGAAGGCAATGAAGAGGCCGATGCCGATTGCGATCGCCTTCTTCAGGTCGAGCGGGATCGCGTCCATGATCTTCTCGCGCATCCCGGTCAGCACTAGGATCGTGACCGCGACGCCCTCCACGACGATGAGCCCCATCGCGGCCGGGAACGACAGCCCTTCGCCCACCACGAGGCCGAACGCCACGACCGCATTGAGGCCGAGCCCGGGCGCGAGCGCGTAGGCCCGGTTCGTGTAGAGGCCCATCAGGATCGTCATCACTCCCGCGACGAGGCAGGTCGCCGCAAGCACCTGCGCGAAGGGAAGGCCCTGGGGCTGCAAGGCGGGAATTCCCGCGAAGCTGAGGATCTGGGGGTTCACGAAGATGATGTACGACATGACGATGAAGGTCGTCACGCCGGCCATCGTGTCGCGCGCGAGCGTCGTCCCGTTCGCCGCGAAGCGGAAGCGCCGCTCGAGGAACGTGTCCCCGGCGTGCGCCGCAGGCTCAGACATTGCCGTCTCCTTGTGGCCTCGGTTGACTCCTGCGGAGAGACAATGAGAGGCGCGGCGGACGGATACGACCGGCCGTTGTGGCAGGGCGCCTTAGATCGGGCGGAGACGCAGCCGCTGCTCGAGCGGGAGATCCCGGAAGAGCCTTCTCGTCTTTTCGCTCAAGTCGGTCGAATAGGCCCAGCCCACGTACTCACAGCGCGGGCAGGCGCCTGCTTCCTCATGCCGCCGCGGGCCGGGGGTGAACTGTCTCGCATGTCCGCAGCGGAGACACTCGACCGAGAGCGAATCCACAGCTCAATTGTCGGCCGGAACGCCCGTGCTGCCGTCCCTGAAACGGGGGATTGCCCGCGCAGCGCCTATTTGGCCTTGGCGGCTGTGAGCAGGTCGGCCCAGCTCGCGAGCTTGACCCGAGGGCGCCCGAGCGGCTCGCCGGCGTTGCGCTCAGCGGCGTCGATCGCCTCCCAGCCGGCATAGAGGACCGCCTCGACGCCGCGCTCTTCGAGCAACTCCTCGAGCGTCCCTTCGCCACGGGTGGGCAGCCGGCCGGCGCGCGCGTCATCGAGCAGAAGCGCCACCGTCTCGGTCGCGTCCTTCTTGTTCGTTCCGATCACGCCGCTCGGGCCGCGCTTGATCCAGCCGGCGGCGTAGAGGCCCGGCTCGACCCGGCCGCCTTGGTTCGGGATCGTGGCCGACCGCTCGTCGAACGGAAGGCCCGGCAGGGCGACGCCCTGATAGCCAACACTTCGAAAGACGATCCCGCACGGAATCGTCTCGTGCTCCTCGGTCGGTACCGCGCGCCCGTCGACGAGCTCGTTTCGGACGAGCTCGATCGCTTCGACCTTGCCGTCGCCGTGGATCGCAACGGGCGAGGAGAAGAAGCGGAGGCGGATCGCGCGCGGTTTGCCGCTCGGTTCGCGCGCCGCGTAATCGCGCAGGTGCTCGACGTTGCGGCGAACTGTTGGCGGCGACGCCTCGAGCTCGGCCGCGCTGGCCTCGTCCAACTCGAGCTCGGCCGGATCGACGATCACGTCCGCCCCGGCCAGCTCGCCGAGCTCTCCCACTTCGACCGGCGTCCAGGCCGCCTGCACCGGCCCGCGCCGGCCGACGACGAGGATCTCGCGGATCCCGGAATCGGCGATCGCCTCGATCGCGGCATCGGTTGTGTCCGTGGGCGCGAGCTCGTCAGGGGTGAGAGCGAGCATGCGCGCGACGTCGAGGGCGACGTTGCCGTTCCCGATCACGACCGCCCGCTCGCCGGAGAGGTCGAAGGAGAGGTCCTGAAAGTCGGGATGGCCGTTGTACCAGGCGACAAACTCGGTGGCGGCCCAGGAGCCCGGCAAGTCCTCCCCGGGAATTCCGAGCTGGCGGTCCGTCTGAGCGCCGACCGAGTAGACGACCGCGTCGTACAGCTCCGCGAGCTCGGCCTGCGAGACGTTCTTGCAGACCTCGACGTTGCCGAAGAAGCGGAACCCCGGCTGCGCGGCTGTGCGCTCGAACGCACGCGAGACAGCCTTGATGTTCGGGTGATCGGGTGCGACGCCGAGCCGCACGAGCCCCCACGGCGTCGGCAGTCGCTCGATCATGTCGACCTCGACCGCGAGATCGCTTGCGAGCAAGGCTGCGGCAGCGTAGAACCCAGCCGGGCCGGAGCCGACGACAGCGACCCGAAAGCTCATGGGGGCGATGCTAGAGCGTTAGTGCGAGCAACCGCTGCCACAGCCGCCGGCAGCGTGAGCGGCGTCGTCGGGCGCAGCTTCAGCGCCCTCTTCCACCGTGAACGAGTGGCCGCAGCCGCACGACGCGGAGGCGTTCGGATTGTCGATCTTGAACCCGGACTCCTCGAGGCCGTTCAGGAAGTCGATCGTCGCGCCCTTGAGGTAGGGGGCGCTGTAGGGGTCGATCACGATCGTGACGCCGTGCTGCTCGAGCGTCTGATCGTCCTCGACCGGGCCGGCGTCGAAGCCGAGCCCGTACTGGAAGCCCGAGCACCCGCCGCCCTGAATTGCGACGCGCAGGACCGAGCTCTCGCCCTCGGGATCCTCGGCCATCAGCTCGCGGATCTTCTCCGCGGCGTTCGAGGTCAGTGAAACGAGAGTGTCAGGGCGCTCGATGATCTCCACAGGATGATGGTAGCAGGGCCGAAAGTCGTCCCCAGAAGGGGGACTTTGTAACACCCGTGTCACGCTTGACTCCTGCCGTTGCACCTCTCTTCGTGCGGTGGGAGCAAGCTTGGTAGCGTAGGCCAGACTCGGATGCTGGGCGACTACTTTCCGTTCCTGGTCTACGCGTTCCTCGCGGCTGCGATCCCGGCCTCGATGATCGCTTTCACCTTCATTTTCGCCCAGCCTCCGCAGCGCCGGGTGAAGGCGCGCTTCCTCCCGTTCGAGTCCGGCGTGTCCGAGGGCCCGCCGGCCCAGCAGCGCTTCACGGTGAGCTTCTACCTGACTGCGATGCTCTTCATCCTCTTCGACATCGAGATCGTGTTTCTCTATCCGCTCGCGGTCGTCCTCGAGCGGCTTGGGTGGTTCGGGTTGGTGGAGTTCCTCGGCTTCATCGCGGTGCTCGCCGTGGCCTACGTGTACATCTGGCGCAAGGGAGCGCTCGAGTGGCACTAGACAAGTCCGTCGATCGCAACCGCGCTTCCAGGCGGCCGCTCGCCAAGGCGGGCCTCCAGTCCGAGCGCCTGCTCTGGCCGACCAAGAAGTCGGTCTTCGAAGAGGAGGTCGAGGACCTGGAGGACGCCCTCGGGCTGTCCACGCTCGAGAAGGCAGTCGCCTGGGCGCAGACGAGGTCGATGTGGCCTGCGACCTTCGGGCTTGCGTGCTGCGCGATCGAGATGATGTCGATCGTCTCCTCGCGCTACGACATCGCGCGCTTCGGGATGGAGAAGTTCAGCTCTTCGCCGCGCCAGGCCGACCTGATGATCGTCTCCGGCCGCGTCGCTCACAAGATGGCCGCGCCGCTGCGCCAGGTCTACGACCAGATGCTGGAGCCCAAATGGGTGATCGCGATGGGGGCCTGCGCGAGCTCCGGCGGGATGTTCAACAACTACACGATCCTGCAGGGCGTCGACAAGATCGTTCCCGTCGACATCCACGTTCCGGGCTGTCCGCCGCGGCCCGAGGCGCTGATGGACGGGATCCTGCGGCTGCACGAGAAGGTGCTGGCCGGCGTGCCGCCGGCGTACCAGATCCGCGGAGTGGCGTCCTAGTGGCCTACGAAGGGGTTCCCGGGCTCGTCGAAACCAAGGAGGCGCTGGGAGAGACGACGCTCGTCGTCGATTCCGCGCGTGTGGTCGAGGCGTCCCTGTACCTGCGCGACGAGCTCGGCTTCAACCTCCTCGTCGACATCACGGCGACCGACTACCTCGGCTGGGGAGAGACGCCGGTCTCCGGCTACTACGGCACGGCCTCGGGCCGCGATCTCAACGATCCTGCGGCGCAGGGCTACGAGCGCACGCCCGAGCCGAAGCCGACCCGCTTCACGCTGAGCTATCACCTGCTGCGGCTCGCCGACGACTCGGCGCGGGTGCGGCTCCAGGTGCGACTCGAAGACGGTGAGACGGTTGCGACTGTCGTTCCGGTCTGGCCGACCGCGGACTGGCACGAGCGGGAAGCGTGGGACATGATGGGCATCGCCTTCGACGGGCATCCGAATCTGACCCGGATCCTGATGGAGGACGACTGGGAAGGGCACCCGCTGCGCAAGGACTATCCGATCGGCGGCGAGCCTGTGCGCTTCTCGGGGGAGGAATAGTGGCGGTCGTCGAGCGACGGCCGGCGATCTACTCCGGCTCGCGGATCCCGCATCCGATCCCGACCGTTCTGCAGACCGATCCCGCGCTCGAAGACGTCCTCACCGTCAATTTCGGCCCGAACCATCCCTCCACGCACGGCGTCCTGAGACTGATCGTCGACCTGCACGGCGAGCACGTCGTCGGGATCGCGGCCGTGATCGGGTACCTGCACACCGGATTCGAGAAGACGATGGAGCAGAAGACCTGGTGGAAAGGCGTCACCTACCCGGCTCGCGTCGACTACGTCTCCTTCCAGTACAACGAGCTCGTCTACGTGCTCGCCGTCGAGAAGCTGCTCCAGCTCGAGGTCCCGCGCAAGGCCACGTGGATGCGGATGGCGCTCGGCGAGCTCTCCCGGATCCACTCTCACCTCGTCTACCTCGGTACCTCCGCGCTCGAGATCGGCGCGATCTCGATGTTCTGGTACTGCTTCCGCGAGCGCGACCTGGTGCTCGACCTCTTCGAGATGGTCACCGGCGTGCGGATGCACACGCGCTACTTCCAGGTGGGCGGCCTCGCCGAGGACATCCCGCGCGGCTTCTACGAGGAGGCCCGGAAGTTCTGCGAGCGGATGCCGAAGGCGGTCGACGAGTACGAGGCGATCCTCAACGCGAACAAGATCTGGCTTGAGCGCACGAAGGGCATCGGCCTGCTCTCGGCCGACGATGCGATCGCGCTCGGCCAGACCGGCCCCAACCTCCGCGCCTCGGGCGTCGACTGGGATCTCCGCCGGCGGGGGCCGTACCTGGCCTACGACCAGGTCGACTTCCACGTGCCCGTCTACTACGGCGGCGACGTCTACGACCGGTACAAGGTGCGCGTCGACGAGATGCGTGAGTCGACCCGGATCATCGCCCAGTGCATCGATCGGCTCGAGGAGATGCAGGGCGAGCCGTGGATCGCCGACGACCGCAAGGTCGTGCTGCCGCCGCGCGAGGAGCTCCATACCTCGATGGAGTCGCTGATCCACCACTTCAAGATCGTCACCGAGGGATACCGGGTTCCCGAAGGCGAGGTCTACGTCGGGGTCGAGTCACCGCGCGGCGAGTCGGGTTGCTACATCGTCTCCGATGGTGGCCCGAAGCCGTGGCGTGTCAAGTTCCGCGCGCCGTCGTTCGCGGCGCTGCACGCGACCGCCGCCTGCGTGCGGGACGCCGCCGTCGCTGACCTGATCGCCGTCGTCGGCTCGCTCGATGCCGTGATGGGAGACGTGGACCGGTGAGCGCACAGGAGAAGACGCTCTACGACGAGATCCAGAAGATCAGGGCGCTCTACCCGGTCTCCCGCTCGGCGACGCTGCCGGCGCTCCGGCTGGCGCAGGAGCGGTACGGCTGGCTCTCGCCGGAGGCGTTTCGCGAGGTGGCCGACGCGCTCGACGAGACGCCCGCGTACTGCATGTCGGTCGCGTCCTTCTACGACATGTACCACCTGAAGCCGGTCGGCCGGCACCTGGTCGAGGTCTGCACGAACGTCTCTTGCGCGCTCGTCGGTGCCCAGCAGGTGCTCGAGGCCTTCCAGTCGCAGCTCGGGATCCACGCCGGCGAGACGACCGAGGACGGCGAGGTGACTCTGCGGACGGTCGAGTGCGCCGGCGGCTGCGGCTGGGCGACGGTCGTCGCCATCGACCACCTGTACCACGAGCCCGTGCGCGCCGCGGATGTGCCGGCGATCGTCGAGGAGCTCCGACGTGGCGGCTGAGCAGCACGTCGTTCTTCAGGGCGCCCAGGAGAAGCCGCTCCTCAAGCTCGCCGACTACCGCGAGGCCGGCGGCTTCGCCGCGCTCGAGAAGGCCCGCCTGATGGAGCCGGCGCAGGTCGTGCAGGAGATTCTCGACTCCGGCCTGCGCGGCCGCGGCGGCGCCTTCTTCCCGACCGGCCGCAAGGCGAGCTTCCTCGCGAAGGGCACCGGAAAGCCGACCTACCTCGTCGTCAACGCCGACGAGTCGGAGCCCGGCACGTTCAAGGACCGCGAGATCATGTTCCGGGTGCCGCACCGGCTGATCGAGGGCTGCCTGATCACGGCACACGCGATCGAGTGCGAGCGCGTGTTCATCTACATCCGCGGCGAGTACCTGCACGAGTTCGAGCTCCTGCGTGACGCGCTCAAGGAGGTGCACAAGGCGAAACTGCTCGGCGGCGTCACGATCGTTCTCCACCGTGGTGCCGGCGCCTACATCTGTGGCGAGGAGACTGCGCTGCTCGAGTCGCTCGAGGGCAAGCGTGGCCAGCCCCGGACGAAGCCTCCCTTCCCGGCCATCGCCGGTCTCTACGCCTCGCCGAGCCTGATCAACAACGTCGAGACGATCGCGACGGTGCCGAGGATCATCGAGCTGGGCGCGAAGGAGTACGCGAAGATCGGCGTCCCACCGGACTCGTCCGGCACGCGCGTCTTCTCCCTCTCCGGCAATGTCGTCAACGGAGGCAACTACGAGCTGCCGATGGGCGTGACCCTGCGCGAGCTGATCTACGACGTCGGCGGCGGCATTCCTGGCGGGCGGGAGCTGAAGGCCGTCATTCCGGGCGGCTCTTCCGTGCCCGTCCTGAGTG
>JAXIPI010000066.1:0-4439 GCA_045403015.1 Gaiellaceae bacterium
GTGTGCTCTTCCGATCTCGAACCAAGGAGGGGCACTTCTATTCCGCCATCACATGGTTCCGAGTCGACCGAGCGGTCTCGTTCCTCGTGGTCGTCGGCCTCCGCCCGGTCGGCCCGGTGGCGGTCGCAAAGCTGGGCGGCATGATCGTCGCGCACGTCGGGCAGCAGTTCACGCCGGTGTCGACGGTGCCGCCGACGATCGCCGGCACGCCGCAGCAAGGCCAGACGCTGACTGCATCGACCGGGACGTTCAGCATGACGCCGACGCTCACCTACGCGTGGCAGCGCTGTGACGCCGCCGGCGCGGCGTGCGCCGACATCGTGGGTGCGACAGCACCGACCTATGTCGTCGCCCCTGAAGACGTGGCCACCACGCTCCGCGTCACGGTCACCGCGACCAACCGCTTCGGCGCGGCAACCGGTCAGTCGGTTCAGACGGCCGTCGTCACCTAGAGACGCACCGGGGCGTGGCGCGGCTGCGCGCTACGCCCCGCCCTTCGGCGGGGGTAGGAGCGCAGACAATTGTTTGCACCTCCGGGTAGGGCGGTCACCTCTTCCGTTCAGTTGTGGCGTCGACGCGCGAGTCGTAGGTTCGCGACATGAGACGTCTGGGACTGGGAGGACTGATTGCCGTGATCTTCTTGGTCGTCCCGGGCATCTCCCAGGCGGGCAGGGTGTTCATCCCTCAGAACTCGCCGCCCTTCCCGAACACGGCAGCAGTCTTTCGTGCCGGGCTCGGAGAGACGAACGACCTGGCGGTGACGGAGTTTTTCGACGGTGAATTCGTCCACCTCGTCTTCTTCGACTCGCTCGCATTCCTGATTGCCGGGACGGATTGCACGGAGCTGCTGAAGGGGAGCGTCAGCTGCGATGAGAAGGCGACCAACGTCGAGGCGCATCTCAGGGACCGCGATGACAACGCCCACCTCACACTCTCCAGAGTCGGGACTGTCTGGGCCGGCTCCGGTGACGACACCGTGGTCGCCGATTCGTTCGGCGCCTTCACGCGCGTCTATGGCGAGGCGGGCGACGACGAGATCAGCGCCGGCGGCGAAGGATCGCAGCTGGCCGACGGCGGCTCCGGCGACGACATCGTCAACGCGGGCGGGTTCGCCGGCAACGGAACCGGGCTCGGCGGCAGCGGCACCGACATCGTCCGCTACCGGTCGTTCCTCGGTGGCCTGGCGACGCTGGACGGCGGCAGCGGTAACGACACGATCGTCAGCCAGCCGGCCGGTGGCACCGCAACCGGCGGCGCCGGTGACGACATCATCGCGATCCACGGCCAGATTCCTCAGATGAGCGGCGAGGGCTTCACCGTCAGCGGCGGTGGCGGGGACGACACGATCATCGGCGACGCGTTTGCGGACACGATTCACGGCGGCGCCGGCCGCGACTACATCGACGTTCTCGACGGCGGCGCGGACACCGTCGACTGCGGCTCGGGAACAGATGTCGTCCGCTTCGACGCGACCGACACCGTCGCTGCGGACTGCGAGATCCTCCTCGGTCCGTAGCCTTCCGGCTCGCCTTCGACGGTAATCGCGTAACGGAGCGGCCCCGGAGTCGAACCGAGCAAGCCGTGGGTTGCACGACCGGGCCGATTTTGAAGACCGGCTGGGCCACCGGGCCCGTGCCGCTCCGCCGCGGAGCCTAGCCACAGGTGTAAACGTCCTGTGAAAACCACTCGAGTCGCGTTACCTCGGTGCCACGACGGGAGAGAACGGGGCGGAAGAACCTCCGAGGAAGGGAAGGACATGCGACGCAATATGAAGACACTTGCGCTGGCTGCTGCGGGCGCCTTGCTCCTGCTCGCGGCGATCGCCGGCTTGGCGGAGACGGGCGGCGCGGCCCCGCAGGCACCGCCGTCAAACCAGTCGCCGGCGACGATCTCGGGCACCGCCGAGGAAGGCAAGACCCTGACTGCCAACAACGGCACTTGGACCGGGACGCCGACCTCCTTCACGTATGCCTGGCGGCGGTGTGACGAAGACGGCGGCAGCTGCTCCGACATCGGCGGCGCGACCGAGAAGACGTATGTGCCGAAGAAGATCGATGTCGGCAACACGCTGCGAGTGCGTGTGACCGCTCGTAACAGCGACGGCTCGACAGGCTTCACGACCGTCCCGACCGCGGTGGTGCGGGCCGCCCCGGTGGCGCCGAGCGGGTGCGACGGCGCCGCGCCGATTCAGATCGCGAACGTCGCGCTGCCGAACCGGCTCATCATCGACGGGCAGCAGATCAGCCCTGGAGTGGTCGGCAAGTCGACGCCGTCGATCACGCTCCGCTTCCACGTGGTGTGTAAGGGCAAGCCCGTGCAGGGTGCGCTCGTGTACGGCGACGCCGTTCCGTTCAACCAGTTCTCGACGCCCGCGGAGGCCCCCACCGGCGCCGACGGCTGGGCAACGATAACGATGAATCGCGCGGCGGGGTTCCCCGCGACCAGCAGACAGGCGCTGTTGGTGATCTTCGCCCGCGCCCGCAAGGCAGGCGAGGACATCCTCGCCGGCGTCTCGACGCGCCGCCTGGTCTCCTTCCCGGTCGACCTCCGGCGCTAGGCACCACTGCACGCTGGCCCGGCGGCGTTTCACTCGCCGCCGGGCCGGTGTGCGAGGATCGGCGCATGCCGCATCTGCGCCTGACCGAGGTCGACGAAGCAAACGGGCTGCTGAAAGAGGAGTACGACGCCGCCATCGGGCGCGCCGGCAAGGTCTTCAACATCGTCAAGTCGATGAGCCTTCGACCGCGCGTGCTGAAGAGCTCGATGGACCTCTACAAGGAGATCATGTTCGGGCCCTGCGGGCTCTCGCGGCAGGAGCGCGAGCTGCTCGCGACCGTGGTCTCCCGCCACAACGACTGCCACTACTGAATACGTGCCCACGCAGACGACCTCCGTGCCGAGGGCGCAGACGAAGAGCTGGCGGCGCACGCCGCGCACGACTACCGCGAGGCGGAGCTGGCGGCACCGGTGCGGGCGCTGTGCGATTACGCGGTGAAGCTGACGCGCGATCCCGCCTCGGTCGGCGCCGCGGACGCGGACGCGCTGCGCGCGCACGGCTGGGACGACGCGGCGATCCACGACGCCATCCAGGTCATCGCATACTTCAACTACATCAACCGCGTCGCCGAGGGCGTCGGAACGGACCCGGAACCCGAGTGGAAAGGGAGCTGAGATGGCGGGCTACACGATCGTGCACATGGACGACTTCGAGCGGCCGTTTCCGAAGTGGGCGCTCGCCCGCAAGTCGCTTGGGCTGCAGTCCTTCGGGATGAACGTCGTCGAGCTGCCTCCGGGCGAGACGATCCCCGAGCACACGGAGGTCGAGAGCGACCAGGAAGAGGTGTTCATCATCCTCTCGGGCGACGCGACGATGGTCATCGACGGCGTCGACCATCCGGCACCGGCCGGCACGTTCGCGCGGCTCGATCCCGAGCCACGGCGGACGGTCGTGAACCAAAGCGACGCCGACATAACCGTGTTGATCGTCTCCGCGCCACGGACGAGCGGACACCAGCCACCGGAGTGGGCGTAGTGCGCGCGCCGGTGACCGCAGCCTGCGTCCAGGTCGAGCCGGCGATCTTCGACCGCGCTCGCACGATCGACCGCGTCGAAGAGCGCACCGCTGAGGCAGCGGGCGCGGGCGCAGGGCTCGTCGTCTTCCCCGAGACGTTCATCCCCGCCTACCCGTCCTCGATCTGGGCGAAGGCGCTCGCGGGCTGGGGCGAGCCGGGAGCGAAGGAGGCGTTCGCGCTGCTCCACCGCGAGTCGCTCGAGCTCCCCGGGCCGGACGCCGACCGGCTCGCCGGGATTGCCCAGGAGCATGGCGTGTGGCTCGTGATCGGCGTCAACGAGGTCGACCCGGCGCGGCCCGGGACGCTCTACAACTCCCTGCTCTACTACTCGCCGGCGGGGGAGCTGGCGCTCCATCACCGCAAGCTGGTGCCGACGAACCACGAGCGGCTCGTCTGGGGGCCGGGCGACGGCCGCGGGCTGCGCGCGATCGAGACGCCGATCGGCCGGTTGGGTGGACTGATCTGCTGGGAGAACTACATGCCGCTGGCGCGGTTCTCGCTCTACGAGTCGGGGATCGAGATCTACATCGCCTCGACCGCAGACGACGGCGACTCATGGCAGGCGACGTTGCGGCACATCGCGCTCGAGTCCCGGTCGTTCGTGATCGCGCCATGCCACTTCCAGCGTGCAGCCTCGTACCCCGACGATTTCCCGCTTGCTTCGTTTCTCGAGGGCCGGGACATCCTCGGACGGGGCGGCTCCGCGATCGTCGGTCCGGACGGCAGCTACCTCGCCGGGCCGCTCTACGACGAAGAGGGGATCCTCTACGCCGAGCTCGATCCGGACCTGCTGCTCCAGTCACGCCAGCGCTTCGACCCGGCCGGCCACTACCACCGGCCGGACGTGCTCACGCTGACCGTGACGCC
>JAXIPI010000461.1:0-4658 GCA_045403015.1 Gaiellaceae bacterium
GTAGACGACTTCCTCGCGCCGCGCGGGCCGGACCTCGAGGCCCTCGTCGTCGACGGGCAGGACGACGAGCGCCGCCTCGAGGCGGCCGAGGCGCACGTCCTCGGCGACCTCAGACGAGTTCTGGCCGATCAGTCGCAGCGAGACCGTCGGGTGTCGCGAACGGAAATCGGCGACCAGGCGCGAGAGCAAGAAGGCCGACGCAGTGCCGAACATTCCGATGCTGAGCGTGCCGCCGCGGAGCTCACGCACCTCGACGACGGCCTCGCGGGCAGCGGTGAGCGCCGCGAGCACGCGCTCCGCCTCGGGCCGAAACGCGCGGCCGGCCTCGGTGAGGACGACCCCCCTACCCGCCCGGGCGAAGAGCGCAACGCCGAGCTCCGACTCGAGGGCACGCACCTGCTCCGAGAGCGATGGCTGCGCGAGGTAGAGCGTCCGGGCGGCGCCGCTGAACGAGCCGTGCTCCGCGGCCGCGAGAAAGTAGGTGAGCTGCTGGAGAGTCATAGGCTATGCCTATCGATTCGAGAGAGATCTCAGTATAGCCTTCCGTTCAAATGTCCGTACCGTGGGAAACATGGGTTTCGACTGGACACAAGAGCGTCTCGGCGCGGCACTTTGCCTGGTGGCAGCGGCGTCCTTCGCGCTGCAGCCGCTGCTGGTCAAGGTCGCGTTCGACGGCGGGGCAAGCCTGTTGTCGGTCGGTGCGCTCCGCTTCGCGCTCGCGGCGGCTGTGCTGGCACTGCTCGCGCGGCGGACCCTCGTCGTCGCTCCTCTGCGCATGCTGCTGCCGCCGTTCGTGCTCGGCCTGACCCTCTACGGCCTCGAGACCGGGCTCTTCTTCGCCTCGCTCGAGCGGATCGACGTCTCGCTCGCGTCGCTCCTGATGTGCAGCTATCCGGCGATCGTCGTCGCCGGCGCCGTGCTTCTCGGCCGCGAGCGTGCGTCGAAGCGGCGTGCGGCCGCACTCGTCGTCGCGCTTGCCGGCGTGCTGCTCGCACTCGCGGGCGGCGTCGGGGGCGCGCTCGATCCACTCGGGATCGCGCTCGCGCTCGGGGCCTCGGTCATCTACGCCTCTTACGTCCTCGTCTCCGATCGCTTGCTGGGGACCACCGACCCGCTCGTGCTCGCGACGATGCTCTGCGCCGGTGCCGCGACGGCGTTCGGGCTCGGCGGCGCCGCCACCGGCTCGCTCGCCGTCGCCATGCCCCCGAGCACGCTGCTGCTCGTCGCCGCGATCGCGCTCCTCGCAACGGTGCTCCCGATCGCCGCCTTCCTCGGTGGCGTGCGCCGCCTCGGCCCGTCTCGCGCGACGATCCTCGGCACCGTCGAGCCGCCGTTGACGATCGGCCTCTCGGCGCTCGTTTTCGGCGAGCGGTTGACCGCAGTTCAGCTCCTCGGTGCGGTGCTCGTACTCGCCGCCGTGGTGATCGTGCAGGCCCGGGGTCGGACCCGACCGCAGCCCGCTCCGGCCGTCCTGCCGTTGCCCGCCGCACCGCCCGAGCCCGAACTTCTCGCGGCCTAGCCCGAGCGCGGCCAGGTCCTACGAAAAACCCTGGACTTTTGGTCATTACGCGGCTGCCTGCGCCGAGCCAATGTGAGTGCATACGAACGGTGATCGCTCTGGGAGAGGGGTATCGCCATGAAAGTCCGGGTCAGTCATCCTGCGCTCGTCAAGGACCTCGTCGAGTTCCTCGGTCGGGCGCGCTGCGAGACGGCGGACGTCCACGGTGCGGTGTTCGACGTGGTCGTTCCGGGTGTCTTCGACACGTCGATCATGCGGCGTGATCTGAACCTCTATCTCGCTGCCTGGGGCGGTTTGCACCCGCCCGCCGAGGCGCGGATCCTCGACACCGACTAGCCGAGGCGCTCAGCGAGAAGGCGCGCAAGCGGCCACGCACCGTCGGTCGTGTTCGAGATCACCGTATGCGTGACGCCCGCGTGCGGGTGGTGCACGCTCCGGCACGAGATTCCAGCGTCGCAGCCTTCCACCATCACGGTGTCGGTCGTCGCGTGCAGCCAGAAGCCGAGGCCGTAGCGGCTCGACGCCGACGGCACCTCGCTGCGGGGGCGCACCATCGCGCCGACCCACTCCGGCGACACGATCTGGCCGGCAAACAACGCTCGCCAGAGAGCAGCGAGGTCGGCGACCGTGGTGTAGATGCCGCCGTCGCCGGTGCCGCGCACCGGGAGGTGGAGGACGTGGCTCCGCCACGTGCCGTCCACTTCCACGTAGCCGATAGCGGTGCGGCCGGGTAGCTCGTCCGAGCGCAGGAACGCCGTGTCGACCATTCCCGCCGGGTCGCACACACGTTGCTGCACGAGGTCGTGGTAGGGCACTCCGCTACTTCGCTCGGCGATCAGCGCGAGCACGACGTAGCCGCCGTTGCAATACGAGAAGCGCTCGCCGGGGGCGAACTTCGCCGGGTATCCGTCGAGCACCGCAAGGAACTGCTCGGTAGTTGCGAGCTCGTGGACGGGGACCGGCATCAGGTAGTCGGCGAAATCCGGCTCGAGCTCCTCGTCGAGGTAGTCGCCGATTCCGGAACGGTGTGCGAGCAGCAGCTCGACCGTGACGTCGTCGCCGATGAGCGGGAGGTCCGGCCCGAGCAACGACCGCGCGGTCGTCGAGAGTTCGAGTACGCCCGCCTCGATGAGGCTCACGACCGCGAGCGCCGTGAGACTCTTCGTGACGCTGGCGACGGCGAAGCGTGTATCGACGGCGTTGGGGATCTCGTAGCCGCGGTGCGCGAGCCCGTAGGCCTTGGCCACCTCGATCCGGTCCCCACGATCGACCCGGACGACGCCGGAGAACGCCGTCTCGGCACCGAGCGCGTCGAGCTCGTTCTCGAGCGCGATCAGAGCCCTGGGAGCCCGAGCCCACCCAGCCCGCCGGGAAGCATTCCCTGCATCTTGGACTCCATCAGTGCGCTCGCCGAGCGAAGCGCTTCGTTGACCGCGGCGAGCACGAGGTCGGCGAGCATCTCCGGGTCGTCCGGGTCGATCGCCCGCGGGTCGATCGTGATCCCGACGATCTCGCCACCGCCGGTCGCCTTCACGGTGACCATGCCGCCGCCAGCGGAGGCCTCGACGATCTCGTTCGCGACCTCCTCCTGCGCCTGCTGCATCTGGCTCTGCATCTGCTGGGCCTGCTGCATCAGCTTGTTCATGTCCAATTTGCTCATCGCGTCTCCTCGACTTCCTTGGCGTCGAACGTGTCCTTGAACATCGAGATCAGAGCGTCCTCGCTCAGCTCTTCGTCCTCATCCTCGGCCTGCTCTTCCTCCGGACCGCCGAGGGCCAGCGTGACGGCCAGCCTGTGGCCGGTGACTTCGTAGAGCGCGTCGCGGATCACGCCGACGTTCTTCGGCTCCTCCGCCTGGCGCCGGTGGAAGTCGGCGCTCGCCGGAAACTCGAGCGTCAGCATCTCGGCCTCGAGCGAGGCGGGCCGGGCCTCGCCGAGGAGCGACGCGACAGGGATCGAGCGTGACTGAACGGCGGGGAGGACGGTGCGCTGCCACGCGTCCTGCAGTTGTTCGAGTGCGAGCGGCGGTGTCTCGGCGACAGCGGCGGTCTCGGGTGGCTGTGGCGCTACGGGCGTCGGCTCCTCGGACGTTGTCGCCGGAGCCGCCGCCGGTGCGGCCGCCGCGGCCGGCGCGCCGCCTGCGCGCTGCTCGAGTTGCTCCACCCGGAACGCGAGCGACTCCCGTGAAAGGTCGGAAGCGGGGCTCGTCACCTTGACCAGCGCAAGCTCGAGCGGCAGCCGCGGGTCGGCGCCTTGGCGCGAATCCTCGACCGCGACCGCGAGTAGGTCGCACAGCCGCAGCACCGTCGGCGACGGCAGTTGGTTGGCCTGCTCCCGCAGCCGCTCGCGTGTCTCGTCGGTGACGGGCAGCGAGTCCGGCACGTAGCCCATGTGCTGGACGAGCAGGAGATGGCGCAGGTGCTCGAGGAGATCGGTGACGAGGCGGCCGAGATCCTGCCCCTGCTCGGCGAGCTCCTCGAGGAAGACGAGCGCGCCGGCGGTGTCGCGGTCGACGATCGCGTCGCAGAGGCGGAAGAGGGCGTCCTCCTCGACGGCGCCGAGCAGCTGCAGCACGGACTGGACGTCGATCGTGTTCCCGGTTGCGGAGGCGAGCTGGTCGAGTGTCGAGACGGCGTCGCGGAACGAGCCTCGTGCGCCGCGGGCGATCAGCGCCAGCGCTGCGTCGGGTGCCTCGATCTTCTCCGCGTCGGCGATCCGCCGCAGCACTCGCACGAGCTCCGGCAGCCGCGGCCGGGCGAAGACGAACGTCTGGCAGCGCGACCGGACGGTCTGGAGGACCTTGGCGAGGTCGGTCGTGCAGAAGACGAAGACGAGGTGGGGAGGCGGTTCCTCGATCAGCTTCAGGAGCGCGTTCCAGGCGGCGTCGGTCAGCTGGTGCGCCTCGTCGAGGATGTAGACCTTGTAGCGGCCCTCGGCCGGCTGGAGGATGACCCGGTCGCGGATCTCGCGGATGTCGTCGATCCCGCGCTGCGAGGCTGCGTCCATCTCGACGACGTCGAGAGACGTGCCGTTGGCGATCGACACGCACGCGTGGCAGACCTTGTCCGGTGTCGCCGTCGGCCCCGCTTCGCAGTTGAGCGCCTTGGCGAGAATGCGCGCCATCGAGGTCTTGCCGGTG
>JAXIPI010000451.1:0-15479 GCA_045403015.1 Gaiellaceae bacterium
GCTCAGCCGATGTTCCACCAAGCCCTCCGACCTAGACGGCCCTGCAGAGCGGGTCGCCGGCGAAGAACTCCTTCTGCACGGCGTGCTGCTGCAGATCGAATTCCTTGTCGTACGTCGTGAGCGCGTCGGCTTCCCAGTAGATGTCGGGGGTGACGCCCGGGCCGATGATCGTCGCGCGATAGCGCTCGCCTGCTCCGACCGGACGGCTGCCATGGCTGTAGAAGCCGTAGCAGAACTTGCCGGTGCCCTTGTGCATCAGGAAGCTGTTCTCCCGCTTCCAGCCCCGCCCATAGGCCGAGTTGAAGGTGTCGAGATAGAGATTGCGGCCGAAGGTGTCGAGCGGGTTGCCGCCCGGGGTCGACTTGAAGCCGTGGACCGGCTTCCCGAGGTATGTGAACTCCCCGAAGACGTGCTGGAACGACTTGTAGGCCCAGTTCAGGTTGACCGTCAGCTGCGGCAACTCGCCCTTCCAATGCGACAGCCGAAGCTCCCACACCGCCGACTTGCCGGAGGCGGGCAGGCCGTAGTTGGGCAGCGCCCGCTGCCATGACTGGAGCGCCCAGTACGTGCCGTCGGGAGCCTTGCAACCGGCCACGAACCACTGCAGCTCGGGGCCGTCGTATGCCCCGCACGCATTCTTGAAGGTCTTCCAGACGTCGCGCTTGTAGGTCCCGTACCCGCCCGAGTAGTCGAGCTTGAACTCCACCTGCTTGCGGGTCGTCGTCGGCTGGATCGCGTTCACCGCGCCCCAGGCGAGGACGTTCCAGCGCTTGCCACGGGCATTGAAGCTGACGAGCGCCTGGCCGTTGCCTGCGACCTTCAGCGAGACGTTGCTCACGTTGCGGTCGATGATCTCCGACGCCGACGCAGTTGCGGGAAGCCCGACAGCGGTGAGGACGGCGATGATGGCAGCAAGGCGAAAGCGCATGGAAAACCCCGTTCGTAGACGACAGCCTGCGGAGGTAGTCGGCAGCGGCGGGGCAAGGTAGCACCACCCTGATGGGTGATTCGTAAAGCTTTACGAGACGACTGAAGGGGGCGAATCGTCGCCCCCTTCGTCGAACCATCGTGGTGCGCCGCTACGCGGTCGTCGTGACCCTGCGTTCGCGCGTCAGCGCGACTCCGACAGCGATCATCGCGCCGCCGAGGGCCAGGTGCAGCCAGTCGTCGGCGGAGTTCGACGGGATCCAGTCCGCGCCGCCGATGAGCCCGATCAGCCAGAGCACGATGTAGATCGCGCCGCCGCCGACCAGGAACGTGCGGGCGCCGCTCGCGGTCTTCGCCAGCGCCAGGCCGGCGATGCCGAAGAGGCCGTGCACGATGTTGTGCAGGACGCTCACGCTGAAGATGCCGAGGAGCTCTGCGGTGCCGTCGTTACCGGCGAACTCGAGCCCGTCATAGAGGTTCGTGGTGATGCCGGGGATGAAGCCGGCGATCCCGACCAGGAGGAAGACGATTCCCACCAGCCGGGCGACGTTCTGAACGGGTGTCCGATCCATGACCAGTCCTCCCTGGGTCACTGTGGCCGAGCCGTGTTCCGCACGGCTCGCACGTTTTCCTCCCGTGCTTCGTCTTGTCCGGCCGATCGGTTCGCCGTCGCTTTCTAGTCGTGCGGGAGCTCTGCGCGAAGGGCGGTCCCGCGCTCCGGCACGCTCGAGATAGCCAGCGCGCCGCCGAGTGCGGCGACCCGGTCGGCAAGGCCGCGCAGCCCGGTCCCGGCGTCGGCATCGGCGCCGCCGACGCCGTCGTCGACGACCTCGACCACGGTCGTGGCGTCGCTGCAGCAGATGCTCACGGTCACCAGCGAGGCCCGGCTGTGCTTGGCCGCATTCGCAAGTGCTTCCGCGGCGATGTAGTACGCGGCCGCCTCGACGGCAGCCGGCAGGCGCCTTGTCGGCATCTCCACGATCTCCACGGGGAGCACGGCGCGCTCGGCGAGCGCCGCCAGCGCAGGACCGAGCCCTCGGTCGCCGAGCAGACGCGGGTGGAGGCCGCGGACGAGCTCCCGGATCTCCTCGAGCGCGAGCGTCAGCTCGATCTGTGCTGCCTCGACCAGTGCCGGCACCTCGCGCGGGTCGGTCTCGAGTCGCCGGCGGATCAGCTGGAGGTGAAGGGCGACGGTGACGAGTCGTTGCTGCGCGCCGTCGTGCAGGTTGCGCTCGACACGTCTGCGCTCGGCGTCGCCGGCCGCGACGATCCGTGCGCGTGACTCCTTCAGCTCACGTGTTGCGTCGTGCAGGTCGGTGACGTCGCGGACGATCGCGACGACCTCGTCGTCGGAGGCCGGCGCGACTCGAACCTCGAAGTCGCGGTCCTCGCCGAGATGGGTGCGGAGCCGGTACTCGACGGTCGCGAGCCGGCCGGACTCGAGTGCCGCCCCCACGCACGTCATCAGCTGGTCGGCGATTTCGGGCGGAAGCAGATCGCCGACGGTCGAGCCGATGACGACGTCCGGTGGATTCGCAAGGCGCGAGATGTCACCGGCGACCTCGAGGTAGGTGCCGTCCGCCCGCAGCCGCAGCAGGAGATCGGGAAGAGCGTCGAGCAACGCCTGAAGGCGCGCCTCGACGGGTGAGGAGACCCCGCCCATGCAGGCATCGTAGACGGCGTACGCTCCCGCGATGCCCGAGTGGACCCCGGAGATCGCCGTCGGCGAGCCGCTAGCGCGGAGGTTGCTCGGCAGCCAGTTTCCCGAGCTCGAGGCGCACTCTCTGCTCCTGCTGGGGGAGGGCTGGGACAACACTGCATGGCTCGTCGACGAGCGATGGGTGTTCCGGTTCCCGCGCCGCGCGATTGCGCTGCCGGGTATCGAGCGCGAGCTCGCGGTGCTGCCGCGCCTGGCGCCGTTACTCCCGCTGGCCGTGCCGAGGCCCGTGTTCGTCGGACGCCCGGGCGAGGGCTATCCGTGGCCGTTCTTCGGAGCCCCACTCGTGCCGGGAGTGGAGCTGGCGGAGGCGGCGATGGACGACGCGCAGCGCGTCGGGATCGCGCGCCAGCTGGGCGAATTCCTGCGTGCGCTGCACTCGGCGGAGATCGACATCGAGCTGCCTTTCGATCCCATCTCGCGCAGTGGCATGAGCTTCCGGGTACCCCGCACGCGAGAGCGCCTCGCCGATCTCGGCGATGTACCCGATGGGGCCGAGGACATTCTCGAGGCCGCGCTTGCGCTGCCGCCGCCCGAGAAGGCGACGCTTGTGCACGGAGACCTCCACCTCCGGCACGTCCTGGTGGAGGGTGGGCGACTCTCGGGCGTGATCGACTGGGGCGACGTCTGCCGGTCCGATCCCGCAGTCGACCTCGTGCTCGTGTGGTGTGCGTTGCCACCCGAGGCGCGGCGCGAGTTCTTCGCTGTCTACGGGGACGTGAGCGAGGCCGCTCTACTCCGCGCCCGCGTCCTCTCGCTCTTCCTTTGCGCTGTGCTGGCCCTCCACGCCCGCCAGGAGGATCTGCCGCAGGTCGAGCGAGAGTCGCTCGCCGGCCTCGACCGAACGCTACGTTGAAGCGATGGCTCAGCCGAAGAAGAAGTCGCTGCAGGACGTGCTCCGGGAACGCCGAGCGGCGGCCCCGCTCCTCAGCGCCCGCGAGCTACGGGAGCGCGAGGCGGCGCGCCGGCGAGAGGAAGTCGAGGTGGAAGCTGCCCGGCTCGTGGCGCGGTGGCGAGCGGAGCGCACACCGGTCGACGCGGACGGAAAGCTCAGTCCGGACGTCTACGCGGCCGTCTTCGCGTCCAGCCGACGGGCATACCTGACGAGCAAGCACTGGTCGCGCCGCTCTTCGGCGCAGCGCAAGGCGATGCCGGCCTGCGAGGTCGCACGGTGCGGGAAGTCGGAGGGTCTGCACGCCCACCACCTCACCTACGACACGCTCGGGGAAGAGGTCGCCGGCCGCGACCTCATCACGCTCTGCGAGGGTTGCCTGCGCCGCGCGGTAAGGCTCGAACAGGAGCGCGGCCGCGCCGGGACGCGGGCCGAGCTGCAAGCGCTCGACCCGGAGCAGCCGCTCTACGACCCGGCCGCGATCGCCGCGCTGAGGGCGAAGCACAGCCGTCCGCTTCGCCCCTAGCGCGAGGTCTACAGGCAGCCGACGCCCAGGCACTGGAGCGGATCTCCGTTGTGCCGCGCGCGGTTGAAGCCGCCGTCGATGACGCCTGCGAGGTTCGTCATGATCCCGAGCCCGCCGTTCCAGTTCGCGGTGTTGAACGCGACCGTGTAGAACGGCCCGTTCTCCGGAATCTGGTCGACGATCGTCAGGCCGTGGCCGGTGTTGTACTTCGCGACGTTTCCGCTGATCAGACCCGGGCTGTCGTCGACGTTGATGCCGATCCCGCCGTTCCAGTTCGCGATGTTCCTGAGCGTGGGGCCATTCGACCGCGTCCGGAAGATCCCGGCGCTCGCATTGTCGGAGGCGACGTTGTCGGCAACCGAGGCGGCGCAGAACTGAAGCCGGATGCCGACGTCGTTCCTGACGGAGCGATTCCCCTCGATCTCGGCCGCGCTGCTGAGCGTGTCGCGACAGAAGATGCCGGTGCCCGTGAGGTCGGCGAGCGTGTTGCCCGCGATGCGGCTCGAGGCGGCGCCGAAGGCGACGATGCCGTCGCCCGAGTCGCGCACCTTGTTGTCGAGAATCTGGTTCGAGTCCGCTCCGTTGTCGGTACGCGCAAGCCGGATGCCGGTGAGAGTCCGGCGAATGACGAGGCCCTCCACAGTGGAGCTCGTGGTGTTGAATAGCTTGACGCCGTCGGCGAAGTCGCTGACCTTCCCGTTCTTCACGGTGACGCCGGTCCGGCCGGTGACGTCGATCCCGACACCCGTTCCGTTCGCCAGCCCTCTGATCGCAAAGCCGTTCAGATCGATCGTCACGTTGTCTGCTCCGACGACGAGGCCGGAGGCGCAGCCTTTCAGCGACTTGGTGAGCGTGACGTCAGTTGTGACGACGTCGCCGCAGGCAGGCGACCACGGGTTCGTGGCGCCGGCGGCGGGAGCGATGATCGCGGCGGCAAGCAGAGCGACGAGTGACAGGCCAAGCTTCATGTGGGAGCCCCTCTTTGTTTGCGGCGGAGACTCGATCGTCCCACTGAACCGCATCGGCGGACACTGGCGGTTCGGCTAGTCATGCGAATCCCCACCTTCCTGCGCCGCCCGGAGCTGCGGGCGTGCTCGGCTCCCATGTGTCTCGTAACAGAGATTGAGACCGCTTGCAAGCGAGGTGGGGTACATGAAGCCTCGGCATCAAGTCGAACGGAAAGGAGCCGCATGCCGGAGCTTACAACGCCGCGCGACCTCTTTCCTGCACGAGTGGGTCCTTCATCGTCTCGCGCTTCGGTGAACGAGCGGCGGGGGTGGGATTTGAACCCACGGACGAGTTGCCCCGTCAGCGGTTTTCAAGACCGCCCGATTCGACCGCTCTCGCACCCCGCCTGGCGGCAACCCTAGCGGTTTGGTTGAGCTTGAGCTTGCACGTGGCGCGTGCAGGTTGTCGCGGCTCGCCTAGCGGCAGCGGTGCGCTGATCGGGACGAGTCGAGCGGTGTGTAGCGTCTCGCCATGAGTCTCGTCGTCCAGAAGTTCGGTGGCACCTCCGTCGCGGGACCCGAACGGTTGCAGGCGGTTGCGCGTCGGCTCGTCGCGGCGCGCAACGCCGGGAACGACGTCGTCGGCGTCCTCTCGGCGATGGGCGGCGCTACCGACGACCTCGTCGATCTCGCCCATCAGATCTCGCCGGCCCCGGATCCGCGCGAGCTGGACATGCTGCTCTCGGTCGGTGAGCGGATCTCGTGCGCGCTCGCCGCGATGGCGATCCACGACCTCGGTCACACGGCGATCTCGCTCACCGGGTCCCAGGCCGGCGTCGTCACGGACACCGAGCACACGCGCGCGAAGGTGCTCGAAATCCGGCCGCAGCGCATCCACGACGCGCTTGCGCAGGGCGCGATCGTGCTCGTTGCCGGCTTCCAGGGCGTCTCGACCGAGTTCGAGGTGACGACGCTCGGCCGGGGCGGGTCGGACACGACTGCCGTCGCGCTCGCAGCCGCGCTCGAGGCCGACGCGTGTGAGATCTACACCGACGTCGAGGGAGTCTTCACGGCCGACCCGCGTCTCGTCCCTCAGGCGCGCAAGCTCGACGCCGTCTCGTACGAGGAGATGCTGGAGCTCGCCGCAGCCGGTGCCAAGGTGCTGATGCTGCGCTCGGTCGAGTTTGCACGCAACCACGGAGTCCGCATCCACGTCCGTTCGTCGCTCTCCGAGAGCGAGGGAACGTGGGTCGTGAGTCAGGAGGAGTTGATGGAACAGCCGATCATCTCGGGGATCGCGCACGACACCTCGCAGGCGGAGGTGACGATCCTCGGCGTGCCCGACCGGCCCGGGATCGCGGCGCGCGTCTTTCGCACTCTGGCAGACGTCGGCATGAACGTAGACATGATCGTCCAGAACGTCTCGGCGGAGGGGCACACGGACATCTCGTTCACGCTTCCGAGGACGGAGATGCAGCGAGCGGTCGAGGTGCTCGCGCCGCTCGCGGCCGAGATCGAGGCGCGCGGGCTCGCGCACGATCCGGAGATCGCGAAGATCTCGCTCGTCGGCGCCGGGATGCGCACGCACCCGGGCGTCGCGGCGGACATGTTCGATGCGCTCGCCGAGGCGGGGATCAACATCGGCATCATCTCGACCTCGCCGGTTCGGATCTCGTGCGTCGTTCCGGCCGCCCAGGTCGAGCGCGCCGTGCAGGCAGTGCACGAGTGCTTCCGACTACACGAGCCGGTAGTGTCCGCCGAGGTCTAGCGGGACACGCGTTCGGGCGCGCCATACGCGCGGAGTGCTTCGGGCACTTCGCCCTGGAAGTTCTCCAGGATCGCGAGCAGCGCGCGGTCGGTGACCATCGTGCCGTTCAGCGTGTGAACGGGCTGCGGCCCACCCTCGCCGCGGTAGCGGATCCCGAGCCGGCGCGCCTGGAAGTCGGTCGTGTTCGAGCAGGAGGTGATCTCGCGGTACCGCTCCTGCGACGGAAACCACGCCTCGATGTCGACCTTCTTCGCAGCCGGTGCGCCCAGGTCGCCCGCCGCGATGTTCATCACGCGGTAGGGCAGGCCGAGCTCCTGAACGAACGCCTCCTCGAGCGCGATCATCCTCGCGTGCTCGTCCCACGACTCCTCCGGGAGCGTGTAGACGAACATCTCGACCTTGTTGAACTGGTGGACCCTGAACATCCCGCGCGTGTCCTTGCCGGCGGCACCCGCCTCGCGGCGGAAGTTGGTCGAGAAGCCCGCATAGCGGAGCGGCAGCTCTTCGGCGGGAATGATCTCGCCCATGTGCAGGCCTGCGAGCGCGACCTCGGACGTGCCCGTTAGATAGAGGTCGTCGTCGGCCAGCGCGTAGATGTTCGAGCGCTCGGTCGGGAAGAAGCCGGTGCCGGTCATCGCCTCCTCGCGCACGAGCACGGGCGGCAGTACGGGCGTGAAGCCGTTCCGTGCCAGGTGGTCGAGCGCGGCCCGGTAGAGCGCGAACGCGAGCAGGGCGGTGTCGCCGATCAGGTAGCCGAAGCGCGAGCCCGAGAGCTTCGCCGCACGGTCCATGTCGAAGCGGCCGACTTCCGTGTGCTCGCGTGCCTCTGCCAGGGCAGGCGGCTCACCCGAGCGGCTGAGCTCGACGGCGTCGTCCTCTTCCGTACCGTCAGGCGACGACTCGTGCGGCGGGTTCGGGATCTTCGCCAGCGCTTCGTCGCGTGCAGTCTCGGCGGCCGCGAGCTCCTCCTCGGCGGCGCGCAGGTCCTCCTTCACCTGCTGCATCTCGGCGAGCTGCTCCGGCGAGGGCTTGCCCTTCAGCTTGGTCTTGCTCCGCAGCTCGTCGATCCGCGGCACCAGCGCGCGCCAGCGCTCGTCGGCCTCGAGTACTGCGTCGAAGGCCTCGGCGGCGCCCTTCCGCGCCAGCGCGGCGCGGTAGGTGTCGGGGTCGCTGCGCGCCGCTTTCAGATCGATCATGCGCGGGAGTCTAGAGCTGCCTATGTAGTGAGGCCTCGTCGCCGGAGTGCGCTGGGTGGTGCGAGGCAAGGACGCAGGGAGCGTCGATATGCAGGCATATCGGCGCGACTGAGGACGCCGCATCGCGCCGCCCAGCGTGCTCCGGCGGCTCAGGCTTTACTGCGTAGGCAGCTCCAGGTACGCCTCGATCGCCTGCGCGACCCCCTGTTCCTCCGGGCCGGGGCAGAGCCAGTCCGCCTTCGCCTTCAACAGCTCGTTCCCGTTCTCGACGCAGACACCGTAGCCCGCCCAACCGAGCAGCTCCAGGTCGTTCTCACCGTCGCCGAACGCCACCGTGTGGGGCGCCGTGAAGCCGAGATGCTCCGCCACGAACCCGAGCCCGCTCCCCTTCGAGATGCGCGGGCTGGCCAGCTCGAGGAAGTACGGAAGGGACTTGGCGATGTACAGCCGGTCGCCGAACTGCTCGACGAGCGTCGGGCGGAATGCGTCGAGTGCTGCCGGGTCGTCGACGAGGACGAGCTTGGTCGGCGGGCGCTCGAGCCACCCGAGCAGGTCGCCGACCTCGCTGATCGACAGGCTCTGGAAGTTGGCGTACCGGCGTGCGTTCTCCGTCACGTTGGAGACGTAGAGCTCGTCGTCGACGTAGCAGTTGAGAGCGAAGCCGTTCGCCTGGACGACCGCGATCGCCTCGCGCGCGAGCTGCAGCGGGATGGGCTCGTGCAACAGCCATTCGCGCGTCACTGGATCGACAACTGCAGCGCCCTGGTAGCAGACCAGCGGCTCCTCGATGCCCGCGGCCTGGGCGTAGGGCAGCGCCGAGCGGAACATCCGCCCGGTCGCGATCACGACACGGATCCCGGCCGCGCGGGCGGCGCGGATCGCGGCGATCGTGCGCGGGGGGAGGACGCCGTCGTGCATGAGCACCGTACGATCGAGATCGGTCGCAAACGCGGCAACCTCACGCGGGAAGCCGGCCGGGAGGTTCAGCCCTGCGTCGAGTCGACGACGTACTGGGCTACATCGGCGATCTCCTGATCGCTGAGCTGGCCCTTGAACGACGGCATTGCTCCGGAGCCGTTCGTGACCCGGTCGGTCGCGAGAGCGAGGTCCGGCTTCGCGTCGTCGAGGTTCGGGCCGACATTGCCGGTCGAGCCCGCGGCCTCGAGCGTGTGGCAGCCGCCGCAGCCCGCCGAGGCATAGATCTTCTCGCCGTTCGCGGCGTCGCCTTCCAGCGTCGAGGTCGATCCCTCCTCGGCCGTCGTCGCCGCCGGAAGCGTCCCCTCGACGGTCTCGGGAGTCGCCGTAGTCACCTCGCCGCCGCCGCACCCGGCGAGGCCGACCGGGAGTGCGATCAGGGCGAGCAGAGCGAGCAACATGGCGGCGCGGCGCATCGACGGAGAGCTTAACGCGCCCCGCAGGGGCGAGTGCCGGGCAAGTGTGACTGCGATCGCCGCCCCGATCCCGAGCACGTCGGCTGGCGTGTCGTTGACCACGAGCGAGACTGCGAGGGCGACGAGGAACGCGTCCAGCACGGCATCGCGTCTGGCGCGGAGAGCCACGAGGAAGAGCGTCACGAACGATCCCAGCACGACCACCGCGGCGCCGAAGCTCGCGGTCGTGCGGCGCACCGACAATTCGATCCGGTCGGCGATGTCACCCGCGAGCGCGAATGGACCATCGCCGACGGCGTGGGTGACATGGCTGGAGCCTCCGGTTGCGGCGTCGACCGCGAGCAGCAGGAGCGCGAGCGCGACCGCGCCCGTGACAACGGCGGCCGCGAGCTGCGGGGTCGGCCGGCGGTCGCGGAGGCGCAGGACGAGCACGAGGTATGCGACCGCGAGCACGACGATCCCGCCGCCGTCGGCGCCGAACCGGGTGCCGCCGATCGTCACGAACGCCAGGGCGCCGACGGCGACTCCGGCGCGGCCGAGTAGCGCGGCGCCGAGGAGCGATGGCACGAGCAACATCGTCTCGAGCAGGTTGTTGATCCCGTAGAACCGGCCCGACTGCGAGGGGCCGAACGGAGAGAGAGCGACCGTCTCAGCGTCCAGCCCCATCGAGACGAGGTACGCCGCCAGGATCGCTGCGCAGGCGAGTCCGAGCGGAAGGGCCACGGCCGCGACTCCGGCTGCAATTGCGATCGTCGGATCGAGCCAGAGATTCGCGGCCAGCACGACGAGGAGGGCTCGCGGTGCGAGTTGCGGACGCACGAGCGCGAGCCCGATCAACAGCGCCGCGAGCGCAATCGTCAGCGGCAGGCGGAGCTCGTCGTTCCGTTCGATCCGGTGGTCAAGCGTCTGCAGCGCCTCCACCGGGTCGTCGCTCGGGACCAACCTCAGCCGGCCGGTGGCGACATCCGTGACCGAGACGAGCCCGTCGATGCGGGTCGAGTCGGAGGTGAGCAGTCCGCGCTCGCCCAGCAGCGCGATTGGATAGCGCCGGTCGTTCTCGGTTCGGCCCGGGGGAGGCAATGAGACGAGGATCTCCGGGCCAGCCGCGGCGCCGAGTGCGATCAGGGGCTCACTGCGCGCGACTCCGCCGAGGAGGTCGTGCTCGAGCTTCCCCCGCAGGAGTGCGGCAAGCGCCGACTCGCGGGTGACGGTCGGTCCCGCTCCGGGCACGAGCAGCCCGATGGCCGCTCGGTCCGCGTAGTCCGCCGGGTCGAACGGTGCCACGACGCGAACTCCCGCCTCGGCGGGGGCGGTGACGACGAGCGCGAGCAGGACGAGCAAGAGTCGCATCCGCGGGATTCTCACGTCTGCCGTATCCCGACCTGCCCCTCGCTCGTTGACAACCCATGACTCCGCCGGATCCGCGGCTGGACATCGAGGGCCTCTATCGAAGCCATCGAACCGAGGTGTACCGTGCGGCGCTGCGAAAGGTCGGCGACCACCACGAAGCCGAGGACGTGACGCAGACCGCGTTCCTGGACGCCTACAAGGCGATCCTGCGCGGCTCGAAACCGGATCTGCCGCGCGCATGGCTGCTCGCAATCGCCGAGAACGTCCGGCGTCGCCGCTTCCGCACGATGCTCGGGCGGCCGCGCGAGGAGCCGCTCGAGGATGAGACCCTGCCGTCGGCCGAGCCGCCGTGGCGCGCGCAGACCGAAGAAATCCGCACCGCACTCTCGAGACTGGGCGAGAGCCAGCGGAAGGTGTTCCTGTTGCGCGAGCTGGGCGGATTCTCGTACGACGAGATTGCAGTTCAGCTCGACATCTCCGTGCCGGCCGTGCAGATGTTGCTCTTCCGCGCGCGCCAGAGATTGCGCACTGAGCTCCGCCGCTCCGGGTCGGTTCGCCTCGGCGGGCTCATTCCCGTTCCTCACTGGGTCCTCGGTCTCGCCGACCGGGTTCCCGCAGCCGTTGCGGTCCCACGCGTCGCCGGCCTCGTCGCGGCAAGCGTCATCGCGGCCGGAGTGGGCGTCACGTCGGAGGTGTCGGTGGCCGAGCCGAATTCCCCATCGGCCGATCCGGCTCGAGCGGCGGCGCAGATCTCCGGCCAGGTGCTCGCGCGCGTCTCGACGCCTGCCGCGAGGGCACCCAAGGTGACCATTCGCGCCGCCGTTCTCACCACGCAACCGAAGCGCGCCGCCGCGGCGAAGCACTCCGCCGTGAGCGCGCCTCTGGCCATGGTCGTCGATCAGGGCGGCGCGGAGCCGGCCGCCCCTATCGCACCTCCCGCGATCCTGGGGATGGACGGCCCTGCTCCTGCGCCTGCCCTCCTTCCTGCCTTGCCGCCCGTTTCCCAAGCGCCGACCGTGACGGTGGTGGGGGCTTTGCGGCCACCGTTGCCGGAGCCGCCGGTACTGGAGGGCGTCCCGGCGCTTCCGGACATTCCGATCGTCGTGCAGCCGCCGCTGCCTCCTGCGCTTCCGGGCGGTGTCGAGGTCACGATCCCCGAGCTCACGAGCGTCCGAATCGGCCCGTGATCACGAGGGTCTTGCCCCCGGCATGAGATAAGAGGCGTCGAGCACGCCGATCCTTTCGGTGGGTTACGGTGCGGACGTGCTGATCGAACGGAGCATGCACCCGCAATGGCTCTCGAATGCCTACCTGCTCGCTGACGGGCCTGGCGGAAAGGCCGTCTTCATCGACAGCGGCGCGCCGCTCGAGCCGCTGCACGAGGCCGTCGAGCGCGAAGGGCTGCAGGTCACGCACCTGCTGACGACGCACTCCCACACGGATCACATCGCCGGCGACAACGAACTGGTGGAGCGGTACGGGCTCGAGATCGTCAAGGGCCCGGTCGAGACGGGTGGTCTCCGCGTCCAGGCGCTCGAGACGCCCGGTCACGCGGACGATCATCTCGTCTTCATCGCGAACGACACCGTTGCGTTCACGGCAGACATCCTCTTCAAGGACGCCGTCGGCGGAGGCCCCGACGCGGCTCCGATCAGGCGGTCGGTGATGGACGTCCTGATGACGCTTCCGCCCGAGGTGCGCGTGCTCCCGGGCCACACCGAGGAGACCACGATCGGGCGCGAGTGGGAGGAAAATCCGTTCATCACCTATTGGCGCGGCGAGTCGGAGTCGATCGAAGAGGCGGTGCGTGTCGGCGGGGAGGCGGCGACGCTCGTCGTCTGGTCGCCGGACTACGACGGCAAGGGCAAGGCACTGGTGCGCTTCGCCGACGGGCGCGAGGCGATCATCGGCGGCTCGCGTGTCGAGCGCTAGCCGATGATCGACGAGGCGATCGAGCAGTACGCGGAGGCGCACACCACGCCGCCCGAGCCGATGCTCG
This sequence comes from Gaiellaceae bacterium, assembly GCA_045403015.1. Lineage (GTDB taxonomy): Bacteria > Actinomycetota > Thermoleophilia > Gaiellales > Gaiellaceae > Gaiellasilicea. The sequence continues at coordinate 12,714 of JAXIPI010000451.1, forward strand.
CAAGGCTCGCCGCGGAGACCTACGCGACGATGAGCACGCCGCAGATGCTCACCGGCTCGGTCGAGGGTCGCCTCCTCGAGCTGCTCGTCCACGGGCTGGGAGCGAAGCAGGTGCTCGAGATCGGGACGTTCACCGGTTACGCGTCTCTCTCGATGGCAGCGGCGCTGCCGGAGGGCGGCCACGTCCACACTTGCGACGTCGAGCCGCGGCACACCGAGGTCGCGCAGCGGTACATCGATCAGAGCCCGTACGCAGACCGGATCACGATCCACCTCGGCCCGGCACTCGAGACGATCGCGAAGCTCGAGGGCGACTTCGACTTCGTCTTCATCGACGCCGACAAGCCGAACTACGACAACTACTACGAAGCGGTGCTGCCCAGGTTGAGTGAGCGGGGCCTGATCGCGGTCGACAACACGCTCTGGAGCGGCAAGGTGCTCGACCCTCCCGACGCGAGCACCCGCGCGGTCGCGGCGCTGAACGACAAGCTCGCCGCCGACGAGCGCGTGGTCGTCGTGCAGCTCACGGTTCGCGACGGTGTCACGCTGATCCGTCGCCGGTAGCGATACCGTCCCTTCGGCACATGTCGGGGCCAGGACCCGTCGTGTCCGAAAGGGACAGTAGGTTGCGTCGGTGCGCCTGCTCGTCGCCCGCTGCGAGGTCGCCTACACCGGTCGCCTGGACGCCTTTCTGCCGGAGGCCGTGCGGCTGCTGCTGCTGAAGTCGGATGGGTCTGTGCTCGTGCATGCCGACAGCGGCGGTTACAAGCCGTTGAACTGGATGACCCCGCCGACGGTGATCGAGGAGGCCGAGGGCCTGATCGTCGTGCGCAAGCGCGCCGGCAAGACTGAGGACAAGCTGGAGATCAGAATCGCCGAGGTGCTCTCGGATCTCGACGTGCCGATGGACGAGGTGGCCGGGCTCGAGAAGGACGGTGTCGAGAAGCATCTGCAGGAGGCGCTCGCCGAGCGGCCCGAGTGCCTGGAGGGCGAGCTCCGGCTCGTCCGGCGCGAGTGGATGACCGAGGTCGGTCCCGTCGACCTGATGTGCCGGGACTGCGACGACGGCTGGGTCGCCGTCGAGATCAAGCGGGTCGGGACGATCGAGGCGGTCGAGCAGCTGACGCGTTACCTCGGCTTCATACGCGTCGATCCGGCGAAGGAGCGCTGCCGTGGGATCCTCGCCGCGCAGTCGTTCAAGCCGCAGGCGATCACACTCGCCGAGTCGCGCGGGATCCGGTGCGTCGAGGTCGACCTCGCGTTGTTGCGGGGCGAGCGCGAGCCGGACCTGACCCTCTTCGGCTGACCTGAAGACTTTGTGTTTCTGAAACACAAGCCCGTTTGTCTCGGACGGAAACGGCTCAATCATGCGGTCGCGAGGTGAGCCGAACCCGCTTGTGTTTCTGAAACACAAACTTCAGGGTACGACCGCCGCCTTCAGGTAGTCGCGCGGCGGCTCCGCGAAGAGCGCGGCGACGCCTTCGAGCCCGACCTGGTGCGTGACGAGCCGCTCCCAGGGATACGCGCCGCTCGCGAGGAAGGCGAGCGCGGCTCGAACGTGCCTCGGTGCATGGTGGAAGGCGCCGCGCAGCGTCAGCTCCTCGTAGTGAAGGCGATATGCGTCGACGCGCAACAGAGCGCCCGACTCGCGACCGCCGAAGTAGACGACGGTGCCGCCGGGACGAACGAGCTCGATCGCGCTCTGCCACGCCTCCTCGGTGCCCGCCGCTTCGATCACGACGTCAGCGCTCTCGCCCTCGCCAGTCGTGCCCCCGAAGAGCGGCACGAGCTCGCGGCGCTCGGGGCGGCCGCCAACGACCTCGGGGACGCCGCCGGCGTCGGCGACGCAGGCGCACAGCATCAGTCCGATCGGGCCGGCGCCGACGATCGTGACGCGGTCGCCCCTCTCGACTTCCCCGCGCTCGACGCCGCGGAGGCAGCACGCGAGCGGCTCGACCATCGCGGCCACCTCAGGCGCGAGGCCCGGCGGGACGGGTAGCAGGTTGACGCTCGCGATCGCAGCCGGAACCAGCAGATACTCGGCGTACGCGCCGTTCAGGAGCTCGACCGGCTCGCCGCGCTCGTCGCCGGCGGCCGAGTTCGCGGCGACGAGGCGCTTTCCGGTCGCGACGTCGATCCCGCAGAACTCGTGACCGAAGGGGCTCGGGAGCTCGCCCAGGAGCACGGGGTGGCCGCGCCGGAAGGTCTTCAGGTCGGTGCCGTCGGTCAGCGCCACCTCGACCTGCACGAGCACGTCGCCGGGGCCGGGCTCCGGGCGCGGGATCTCCTCGAGCCGCACGTCCCCGACGCCGTGGAAGCGCAGCGCTCTCACGGCGTGAAGACGACCTTCAAGGCGGCGCCGGAGCGATACAGCTCGAGGCCCTCGTCGAACCGCTCGAGCGGGATGACGGTCGGAGCGGGAACCTCGATCTCGGCGAGGAGCACGGCCGCCTCGCGCATGTGCCGCGGAGTTGCCGAGCGGGAGCCGGTCAGCGTCAGCTCGCGGCGGTAGACCTCGTCCAAGTCGATCGCGGTGGCGGGAGAGAAGACGAGGACGGTGCCGCCGGGCACGACGGTCTCGAGCGGCGCGGCGGGCGCGCAGAGAACGGCGGCATCGACCGGCCCGTCGGGAGCTCGTCCCGCGCGTTCGCGGTTCTCATCGACAGCGAAGACGTCGTCCCCGCGGCGGCGCAGCACCTCGGCGAAGAGACGCCCGATGAAGCCCTGCCCGACGACGAGCACGCGCCCTCGTGGCACACGTTCGGCG
>JAXIPI010000243.1:0-3892 GCA_045403015.1 Gaiellaceae bacterium
GACGCTGGGGGTTTTTTCGGCGCCGGGGACCCGCCCTCACCCCCGCCTACATCGCGGGGGGGTTTGCGCGCGACGGTCCGTGTCGGTACCTGTTCCTGGGCGGACGAGACGCTGACGAAGGTCTGGTATCCAAAGGGTGTCCGCTCAGGCGAGGCGCGGATTCGCCACTACGCCGAGCGGTTCGACACCGTTGAGGCGAACTCGACCTACTACCGCCTTCCCGACGCCGAGCTCGTCGGCAACTGGGCCGAGCGGACGCCTGAGGGGTTCACGATGCACGTGAAGGCGTTCGGGCTGATGACGCGGCATCCGGTCAAGGCCGAGGCTCTGCCAGAGGACCTGCGGGACGTCATGCCTTTGGACGAGAAGGGCCGGGTCGACCGGCCGCCGCGGGAGCTTCGCGCCGAGGTGTTCCGCCGCTTCTCGCGGGCGATCGAGCCGCTGCGCGAGCGCGGCAAGCTCGGTGGGATCCTGCTCCAATTCCCGTCGTACATCGTGTACAAGCCAATGTCGCTCGAGTACATCGAGTGGGCCGCCGACCAGCTCTCCGGTGACGAGCTGCTGATCGAGTTTCGCCACCGAAGCTGGCTCGACGACGAGAACCGCGATCAGACGCTCTCGTTCCTCGAGTCGCGTGGGCTCACCTATGTGATCGTCGACGCGCCGAAGACGGAAGCGAGGAACCTCGTTCCCACCGTGGTCGCGCGAACGAGCAAGACGGCGTACGTTCGGTTCCACGGGCGCAATGCGAGCACCTGGAACAAGCGCACCGGCAGCGCGGCTGAGCGGTTCGACTATCTCTACTCGGAGCAGGAGCTCGAGGAGTGGGTGGAGCCGCTGAAGGAGCTCGCCCTCGACACGGAGTCGGTCTACGCGATGTTCAACAACAACGGCCGCTCCGAGATGCCTTCGACCGGGCTCGAGGGGATCGAGCCCGACGAGATCGCGGGCGACCCCGCGAAGGGCGAAGTGGCGCAGGCGCCGGCGAACGCGCTGATGCTCCGGCGCGCGCTGCAGGCGGCCGGCGTTCCGGTTTCCTGATGCGCCGGCTGCTCCGCGCGGTGAAGCTCCTCGCGCGTGACGGCCGGATCCCGAAGCCGCTGCGCGGTCTTGCTGCCTTTGGGCTGCTGCCGATCCCCGGCCCGGTGGACGAGGTGGCGCTCCTGCTCGTGGGCGCCGTCCTCTGGCTCTTTTACCGCCGCACGCTCCGCGAGGCGTGGGCCGCTAGCGGATCTTGACGAGCGCCTTGCCGCGGTTCTCGCCGCGGAGCATCCCCATGAACGCGGCCGGCGCGTTCTCGAGACCTTCGGTCACGTCCTCGCGGTAGCGCAGCTTGCCTTCCGCGAGCAAGGTGCCGAGGCGACGTAGGCCTTCGGGGAAGCGATGGGCGTAGTCGTAGATGAGAAACCCCTCGAGCCGGGCGCGGAAGACGACGAGGAAACCGAGGTTCCGTGGTGCGAGCTCGGGCTCGGCGAGGTTGTACTGGGAGACCTGCCCGCAGACCGGAACGCGCGCGCCGACAGCAAGCCGCCGGAAGATCGTCTCCGACACGGCACCGCCGACGTTGTCGAAGTACACGTCAACGCCGTTCGGGCAGACCTCCTTGAGGATGCCGTTGATGTCGTCCTGCTTGTAGTCGATCCCCACGTCGTAGCCGTACAGCTCCGTCAGGTCGCTGACCTTCTGCGGCGACCCGGCGAGGCCGACTACCGAGCCGCAGCCCGCGATCTTCGCCAGCTGACCGACGATCTGGCCGACGGCGCCGGCGGCGGCGGAGACGACGACGGCGTCGCCGGGCTTCGGCTTGCCGACGTCGAAAAGACCGAAGTACGCGGTGAGCCCGGTCGCACCGAGAACGTGGAGCGCGGTCTGCGGCGGTGCGAGATTCGGGTCGAGCTTGCGGAGGGCGCCGCCACGGGCGAGCGCGTAGTCCTGCCAGCCGAGCTGGCCAACGACGAGATCCCCCGCCGCGAAGCGCGGGTCGGCGCTCTCCGCCACCTCTCCGACCGCCTGCCCCGTCATCGGCTCGCCGACCTCGGTCGGCTTCGCGTACGACCGCGCCTCGCTCATCCGCCCGCGCATGTACGGGTCGAGCGAAAGCCACTGCGAGCACACGACCACCTCGCCCGGGCCGGGCGTCGGGATCTCCGACTCGACGAGCGCGAAATCGGACTCCTGCGGGAATCCCACGGGTCGGGCGGCAAGCGTGATCTGCCGGTTCACGCAGACCACCATCTCACAGTGCGGCTATCTGATCAGCGGGGCTGCGGCACGATCCGAATGTATGGCTTCGGCTCCTTCCAACCCTCCGGGTAGGTCTCCTTCGCCTCATCGTTGGAGACAGAGCCGGCGATGATCACGTCGTCGCCCTGCTGCCAGTTCACGGGCGTCGCAACCTTGTGGTTGGCGGTGAGCTGCAGCGAATCGATGACGCGCAGGACCTCGTCGAAGTTGCGGCCCGTGGTCATCGGGTACGCGAGCAGGAGCTTGACCTTCTTGTCCGGGCCAATGACGTACACGTTGCGGACCGTCTGATTGTCGGCCGGAGTGCGCTGGGTGGGGTCGCCCGAGACGTCGGCCGGAAGCATGCCGTACAGCTTCGAGACGTTGAAGTCCGCGTCGCCGATCAGCGGATAGTTCGGGGCGTGGCCTTGCGTCTCCTCGATGTCGGCAGACCACTTCGCGTGGTTGTCGACCGGGTCGACGGACAGCCCGAGGACCTTGACGTTCCTTCGGTCGAATTCCGGCTTGATCTTGGCCATGTAGCCGAGCTCGGTCGTGCACACGGGCGTGAAGTCCCGCGGGTGCGAGAACAGCACGGCCCACGAGTCGCCGACCCAGTCGTGGAAGTTGATCGGACCCTCCGTGGTCTCGGCCGTGAAGTCGGGTGCAGTTTCACCGATCTGCAACGTCATCGTCTTCCTCCTCGTACGCTTGCCAACAGGACGCAGCAGCGCGTCTGTCTCTTCCGCAGCACTGCTTGCCAGTTCACAACGCAGACCCTCTCACAGAAATGCCCGAGATCGCGAGGGCCGCTCAAACGACGTCGCAGCTGCCGGACACTGAGTAGTCGAGACTCGGTTCTCTGATTCGATCCAACGGGAAGGTTGCGCGTGCCAGATGGGTTTCGACGCATCAGGTCAGCTCGTGCACTATGACCGAAGCATCCATGACCTTGAACTCCGAGATCGAGCTGCTCCGAAGGTTTGTGAGGGTGAGACATCATGGCAAGCCCTCACTCAACTCGGCGCTCGGGTCAAGCAAGTTCGACCCTAGCCTTCGACTAGACGAACCGGCCGACACGCCGATGTTCGAACCGTCAGTCGAGGATTTCGCGACAGGCTTGATCACCAACTATGCCGTCGGAACATCTCTCCGAGAGTGGGCATCCGTTCTGCTCGCTACCGGGATGATCGACGTGAGCAGTCTCGAAGACCATCCGCGGGGCGAAATGCTCCTGGCGGCCATTTGGGACGCTGCCCGCGAGCAGGCCATTGCGGACGAGGCGCTTGAGGTGGCGCGTCAACTGTCGGCGGAATAGTGGACCCTCCCGAGGCAAGGCCTCCGCTCCGTTCGACGAGGGACGCGAGATGCGCTCCGTCGGGATCGACCCACCGCGGGACCACTTGCCCAGAGATAACGCGAGGCCCGATGGACGGGCCTCGCGGTTTGAGTTACGAGTCTTTGGTGGAGCCAGGCGGGCTCGAACCGCCGACCTCCTGCATGCCATGCAGGCGCTCTCCCAGCTGAGCTATGGCCCCGGGTACGGAAAAGTCTAGCCGCTCGAGTTCGAAATCGCGGGCCCACCTGATGCCAATCAGCTGGTTGTTTCGAGTAGGAGCAAGCCGGAGCTGGATCGCCGGGTGGCCCTCGAACACGGCGGGCGGCAGCA
>JAXIPI010000162.1:0-3161 GCA_045403015.1 Gaiellaceae bacterium
GCTCGGGCGCTGTCACACTGGCTGCTCCACTACAACAAGCGCAGACCGCACAGCTCGCTTGGAGGCCGGCCACCCATCAGCCGCGTCCACAACGTCTGTAGGCAGGACACCTAGGCGCGCGACGAGCGGGATCGCCAGCTAGGCCGCGGTGGTCGTCAGCGAGAAGGCGAGACCGAACGCTCCGAGCCCCAGTGTCCAGACGACGCGCGTATAGCGAGGCTCAGACGGATGCTGCGGCGCCGACTCGCGTGAGCCCGCCACAGAGGAGATCGACCACCGTCTGCTCCGCGCGCGCCACCTCCTCGTCGCCGTCGGGGAGCTGCCCCAGGACCCATCCCGTCAGGAGCTCCTCGAGCCCACCGTAGAAGATCCAGCTCGCGAGACGTGCGTCGAGCTCCGGGCGGAAAGACCCGTCCGCCTGTCCTCGCTCGATCACCCGCTGGATGACGAGGAAGACGGCACGGATCTCGTCCACCTGCTCTTGGAGCTGCGGGCTCCGCGCGACCTCGCGCACCATCACGCGAACGAGGTCGGGCTGGTCGCGCCAGGAGCGGAGAAGCACCTTGGCGATTGCCCCGAGCTGCTGGATCGGCGGTTCCTCCGATGCTTCGACGCGCGTCAACGCCTCGACGAGCTGGCTCCAGTTCTCGCGGAAGACGGTCTGCAGCACCTCTTCCTTCGACCCGAAGTAATGGTAGAGGAGCCCGTGTGCGATCCCCGCCTCCTCGGCGATGTCGCCGACGCGGGACGTGTGGTAACCCTTCGTGGCGAACACGCGGACGGCCGCATCCAGGATCACGCGACGCTTGTCCGCCGCAGCGGCGCCGTTGGTTGAACGGTCAGTCAACTCAGCCGCACTGTAGTGGTACTTTCGGCACGGGTGCAACCGCTCGCAGGGATGCTCGTCGTCGACCTGACCCGCTACCTGCCGGGCGCGTTCGCGTCCCGCGAGCTGCTGCGGCTCGGCGCGCGGGTGGTGCGGCTCGAGCAGCCTGACGGCGACCCGATGCGAGGTGTCTCCCAGACCTGGGACGAGGCGCTGAACGCCGGCAAGGAGTCGGTCGCGGTCGACCTGAAAACGGATCTTCAGTTTGCGCGAGCCCTGCTCGGCCGCGCCGACGTGATCCTCGAAGGCTTCCGGCCCGGCGTCGCGGAGCGGCTCGGTGTCGGTCCCGGCGACGTCCCGGAGACCGCGGTCTACTGCTCGATCACGGGGTTCGGAACCGAAGGGCCTCACGCGGCGCGAGCTGGGCACGACCTGAACTACCTCGGCTGGGCTGGTGTCCTCGAGGACACCGCGCCGAACCTGCCGCCGCTCCAGCCTGCCGACCTCGCAGCGGGCGCACTCGGCGCCGTGACCGAGATCCTCGCTGCGCTCCTCGACCGGACACGCACCGGCCGCGGCGCCCGGCTGACGATCTCGATGACGCACGGCTCGCATCGCCTCGTCTCGCACCGGTTGGGCGGCGATCCGCTCCCGCGCTTCCTCACGGGCGGCCTTGCCTGCTACCGGATCTACGCGACCTCCGACGCCCGGCATCTGACGGTGGGGGCGCTCGAGCCCAAGTTCTTCGGGCGGCTGTGCGAGCTGATCGGACGGCCCGAGCTCGCCGCGCGCCAGTTCGATCCGGATGGTCAGGACGCGCTCGCTGCCGAGCTGGCCGCCGTGTTCGAGGCACGGCCGCTCCCCGAGTGGCTGCAGCTCTTCGACGGCGAAGACGTGTGCGTTGGCCCGGTCGCGACTCGTGCGGAGGGAGCGGCGGTGTTTGGCGCGGCCGCCTCCATGCCGTCCGCTGCCATCGGGCAGCATACGGACGCATGGCGGGCAGAGCTCGACTCACGCTGATTGCAGCGCTCCTCGCGCCGCTGCCGCTTCTCGCCGCCCTCTCGTGGGATATCGAAGCCGGCTCCGCACGCGGGCTGCCGAAGCTCGTGGTCTCCTCACGCGACGGCGATCTCTATGTCGGGAAGCAGCTGATAACGCCGTCGGCGGCGAGCGACACCGAGCCCGACTGGTCTCCCGACCGGCGCAAAGTCGCCTTCGTTCGCCAGGAGCCCGGCAAGCGCTCCTCGAACCTCTATGTCGTGCGGCGCGACGGCGGTGGCCTCCAGAGGCTGACCACGGCGGAGCAGGTCATCGCGACGCCGGCCTGGAGCGGCGATGGCCGCCGGATCGCCTACGCGGCCAGCCCGCTCGCTGGCGGGAGCTTCGACGTGTACGTCGTCTCGGTCGACGGCGGCAGGCCGAAGCTCGTCGCGAACGGGCCGAAGGAGCAGCTGTTCCCCAGCTTCAGCAACGGCAACGTCGTCTTCCGGACACTCGAGCCCGGCGAGCCCTTTCCCGAGAAGACCGCGGACGCCGGCACGCCGCAATCCGGCCCGCGGGAGCTCCTCCCGGACTTCGATCAGCGGCCACCGTTCCGGCTCACGGTCGCCGGGACGAAGCTCGGCTTCGCGTCCGCAACCGACAACATCGGCGAAGGACCGGTCTGGGTCCGCGGCAACCGGCCGTCGCCGGCCGGCGCCATGGTCGCGCGCCAACTCGTCCCGCTGAGCGACGGGACGGTTCGCACCTACGAGGACGCGGGCCGCCTCCGCTACACGTACTCGCCGACGCATACCCACTGGCATCTGCTCGACTTCCAGCGCTACGAGCTGCGCACTCTCGAAGGCGAGCTGATCGTGCGAGACCGGAAGAGCGGCTTTTGCCTCGCCGACCACTACGGACTGGCACGGCGGCGCGTGGTGCGCTTCACGGGTGCCCGCTTCTTCGGCAACTGCGCCGCATCGAACCCCCAGGCGCTCGCTGTCGAGCAGGGAACTTCGACCGGCTTCACCGACCTCTACCCGCCCCACTTCCACGGCCAGAACCTCGAGCTCAGTGGCGTCGCGGCCGGGACCTACGTGCTCGTACACCGCGCGAACCCGACACAGCAGCTGGAGGAAATCGACTACACGAACAACGCCGCCTCGCTCCGCATCCGGCTCACCTGGAGGGGCGGAGCGCCTCTCGTCGAGACGCTCCGCACCTGCCCGGACAGCGACGCCTGTTAGAGCCTCTAACGTAATGAGGCCTCGTCGCCGGGGTGCGATGGGTGGTGCGCGGCAACGACGCAGGGAGCGTCGATATGCAGGCATATCGACGCGACTGAGGACGCCGC
>JAXIPI010000278.1:0-4127 GCA_045403015.1 Gaiellaceae bacterium
CGCCGACGATCACGAGCGGCCGCTCGGACGCTGCAAGCAGCTCGCGCAGGCGCGTGAGGTCCTCGTCGTTCGGCGAAGAGCGAGCCAGGCGAACGGGGGCCGCGTCCGTGACGTCCGCGTCCTCGAGGAGCACGTCCTCGGGCAGGGCGAGCACTACCGGTCCTGGTCGTCCCGAGAGCGCGAGCGAGAAGGCGCGCTCGAGGTGCTCGGGCAGGCGATCGGCGCTGTCGACGTGCCATGCCGCCTTGGCGATGGCGCCGAACGAGCGGGCGTAGTCGATCTCCTGCCAGGCATCGCGGCCCTCGAACGCCCGCGGCACATGCCCGACGAGCAGGATCAGCGGCGTCGAGTCCTGCATCGCTGTGTGCACCCCGACGGCCGCCTGAGTCGCGCCCGGGCCGCGTGTGACGAGACAGATCCCCGGGCGGCCGGTGAGCTTGCCGTACGCCTCGGCAGCGTTCGCGGCTCCCTGCTCGTGGCGGCAGGAGACGAGCCGGATCGACGAGTCGTGGAGCGCGTCGAGTACGGGCAGGAAGCTCTCGCCGGGCAGGCAGAACGCGAGGTCGACCCCGTTCAGCTCCAGTTGGTCGACGAGGATGCGGCCGCCGTTTCTCACAAGCTGAGCGGTTCCTCGAGGAGGACCGTCGCTCGCTGCAGCTTCGGCTTGGCCTCGTCCGCTGGATCGAGGTAGCGGATCGTCCGCTTCCCCGCCCACTCCCGTGGCAGTAGCAGCACGCGCACGAAGGCGGTGTCCTCGGTCGCCGAGGCCGTGGCGAGGACGGGATAGCCAGGCCCCTCGAACCAGGCGTCGCCCGGACCGATCGATCGCCCGGTCCGCTCCGCATCGATCGTCAGCTCGCCGTGGAGCAGCCGCCGGATTCCAGGCCCCGGATGGACGTGCCGGTGCGCGACACCGCCGGGCGGGAAGTCGATCCGGTCGCAGCGGACGACCCACCCGACAGCCGGATCGAGCTCCACCTCCGCAGCGAGGGCAGCGTCGGCGGCGTCACCGCCGAGCTCCCAGACGAGCGCGTGGCCGCTGACGCGAGCCGGTCCGATCACCGCCTCGTTTCGCTCGAGGTCGTAGACGACGTGCGGGCCAGCCTGGGTCTCGACTCCGGCCGGATGCTCGTGAAGCGTGAACCTCAATGGAAGTACTGCCCGCCGTCGATCACCATCGTCTGGCCCGTGATGAAGTCCGCCGCAGGCGTGCAGAGGAAGACGACGGCCCCGACGACGTCCTCGGGCAGCTGATCGCGCTGAATCGTCCGGGACGCCACCGACGGCCCCTGCAACGCCTCGATCACCTCCGGCTGGGCCTTGACGCCGTCGGACATCGTGAAGCCGGGCGCGACGCAGTTCACATGGATCTCGTCCTTCCCGAGCTCCCGTGCCAGCGCACGGGTGAGGGCGACGATCGCGCCCTTGCTCGTGACGTAATGGAGCAGGAAAGGGACACCACGGAACGGCGTGCCCGATGAGATGTTCACGATCTTGCCTCCACCCCGCTCGCGCATCGCCGGCACGACGGCGCGACAGGCGAGGAACATCGACGCGACGTTGACGTCCATCACCCGCCGCCATTCCTCGAGCGGGATGTCGGTGAACGGGCGCATCGCGAGCGAGGCATAGAGGCCGGCGTTGTTGACGAGGATGTCGATCGAGCCGCACTTCTCGAGCGCCTCTCGCGCCATCCTCGCGGTGTCCTCCTCCGACGAGACGTCGGCGGTGATCGCCACCCCGTCGGTGAAGAGCGCGGCGGTCTCGTCGGCCCGCTCGAGGTCGACGACGACGATCCGCGCACCCTCGCGCGCGAGCCCATCTGCAATCGCGCGCCCGATTCCCTGCGCTGCGCCGGTGACGATCGCGACCTTGCCGTCGAGCTGACCCATCAACGGAGCGGCGAGAAGGAGGTCGGCACGAGAATCCTGTTCTGCTGGGTGTGCATCAGCGGCTGCACCCGGCGCAAGAAGTCCTGCCAGCGGCTGTCGGCCTGCAGCCGCGCCCGCTTTTCCTCCCGCTCGGCGTAGGAGTCGTAGCGCCAGAGGGTCGTGTAGGTGGAGAGCGCGCCGACATCGGTCGTGAAGGCGCCGACAAGGCTTCCGAGGATTTCCTCTTGCAGCGGGATCCCCTCGCGCTCGTACAGGCGGAGGAGCTCCGGCAGCTTGCCGGTGTGGACGTGGTAGTCGCGCTGCTCGACGATCACGGCGCCTCCAAGCCGCCGACCGCCAGATACTTCAGCTCGAGCCACTCGTCCAGCCCGTACTTCGAGCCCTCGCGGCCGATGCCCGACTCCTTCATCCCTCCGAAAGGCGCGACCTCGGTCGAGATGAAGCCGGTGTTGATCCCGACGATCCCGTACTCGAGCGCCTCCGACACGCGCCATGTGCGCGCGTTCGACTGCGAGTAGAAGTACGCCGCCAGGCCGTACGGCGTGTCGTTGGCCGCGCGCACGGCCTCGTCCTCGTCTGTGAAGTGCGCGATTCCGGCGACCGGGCCGAACGTCTCTTCGCCGCTCATCGCCGCGTCGGCCGAGACACCCGTCAGCACTGTCGGCTCGAAGAACTGACCCTCGAGGCGGCTTCCTCCGAGCTCGAGCTCGGCGCCGCGCTCGAGTGCGTCATTCACGTGTCGCTCGACCTTTGCGACCGCAGGCTCGTCGATCAGCGGTCCGACGTCGACGCCGGGCGTGAAGCCATCGGCGACGGTCAGTGCGGCTGCCGCGGTGGTGAAGCGCTCGACGAACTCGTCGTAGACACCGTCCTGGACGAGAATGCGGTTCGCGCTGATGCAGGTCTGGCCCGAGTTGCGGAACTTGCAGAGCGTGGCGCCCGCGACGGCCGCCTCGAGATCGGCGTCGTCGAAGACGATGAAGGGCGCGTTGCCGCCGAGCTCGAGCGAGACCTGCTTCAGCTGCGCCGAGCACTGCTGCATCAGAAGCTTCCCGACCTCCGTCGAGCCGGTGAAGCCGAGCTTGCGCACGAGCGGGTTCGACGTCATCTCCGCGCCGATGGCGGGGGCGTCCTCGGCGGCGCCGGTCACCACGGAGAGAACGCCCGCAGGCAGGCCGGCCTCCTCGGCGAGGGCTGCGACGGCGAGCGCCGAGAGCGGTGTCTGCTCGGCCGGCTTCAGGACCATTGTGCAGCCCGCGGCGAGGGCCGGCGCCGTCTTCCGCGTGGGCATCGCCGCCGGGAAGTTCCAGGGCGTGATGCCCGCAGTCACCCCGACCGGCTGCTTGAGGACGAGGATGCGCCGGTCGGCGCTCGGGGTCGGGATCGTGTCGCCGTACGCGCGCTTCGCCTCCTCGCCGAACCACTCGTAGAACGAGGCGGCGTACTCGATCTCGACGCGCGCCTCGGCGAGCGGCTTGCCCTGTTCGGTGACGAGCAGGCGCGCAAGATCCTCCTGGTGGTCGAGCATCAGGTCGGCGAGGCGGCGGAGGATGCCCGCTCGACTCTTCGCGGTCCGCGACCGCCACTCGGGGTACGCGCGCTCGGCCGCCTCGATCGCGCGGTGCGTCTCGGCTGCCCCCAGGCGCGGCACGTCCGCGATCACCTCACCTGAGGCGGGGTTTGTGACCGGGAACGTCTGGCCGGAGTCGGAGTCGACCCACCTCCCGTCGAGGTAGGCCTGCCGGCGCAGGAGCGGAAGCTCGACGACCGTCATGGGGCAACGATAATCGAGCGGATGGAACCGCAGGAGCGAAGGGTCCGGCCGGGGCCGGACCCTTCACCAGCTCCCGTCAGACTGCCGCTGGAACCCCGCTGAGCGCCTCGGTCACGGCCTCGCACGTGGTCACGGTCGAGACGTTCTGCAGCGCGAAGTTGATCGACGCGTTGTGCCACTCGGCATTCATCGTCGAGCAACAGTCCTCGGGAACGATCATGTAGTAGCCCTTATCGGCGCCTGTTCGAGCCGTGTGCTCGACCGACATGTTCGTCCACGCCCCGGTATTGATGATCATGTCGCGCCCGGTCGCTCTGAGGATGGTTTCCAGCCGAGTGCCTTCCCAGGCGCTCATGCGCATCTTCTCGACGATGAAGTCGCCGGCGCGTGGTTCGAGTCCGGAAACCGGGGCGGCGCCCCAGCTGCCGCGGACCATGGCCTTGCTGTCGACAAGCCCCTCG
>JAXIPI010000088.1:0-6725 GCA_045403015.1 Gaiellaceae bacterium
TTCAGCGTCGCCGTCGACCACGCCATGAAGCAGCAGGTGAACGAAGTGCGTCAGGTCGAGGAAGCCGAGCAGGCGGCCAAGGCCGAGGATGAGACACCCGCGCTCCGCATCGTCCGACCGGCCGGGGCATGAGACGCACACTTGCCACGGCGGCGCTGGCGCTCGCACTGGCCTCAGTTCTCACCGCCGGCACCGCCTCGGCGGATACCTTCGAGGTCGTTCCGGCCGAGTCGACCGCCGCGGACGTCTTCCAGGTCGTCTCGACTGAGACTCCCGCACCGGACAGCTTCGAGGTCGTCTCTCCGGAGGCGCCGGTCCTGCCGAGCGCCGAGGTCCCGAACCCGCCGGGCTCGATGCTCTTGCCGACGAACGCGTTCGGGGCACCGTTCGGGCCGACGCAGGAGCGGTCGAACGAGGAGCTGCGGGCGCTCTGGCTTCGCGCTGGAGCGGCCTACGGGATCCCGTGGCAGGTGCTTGCGGCGATCAACAAGATCGAGTCGAACTTCGGCCGCAACATGGGGCCCAGCTCGGCCGGTGCAGTCGGCTGGATGCAGTTCATGCCCGACACCTGGCTGCGCTGGGGCACCGACGCGGACGGCGACGGGCTCGCCGATCCGTGGGATCCTGAGGACGCCGTCTTTGCAGCCGCGCGCTATCTCGCCGCGGCCGGCGGAACCGCGGACATCTCGCGCGCCGTGTTCGCCTACAACCACGCTCAGTGGTACGTCGACGAGGTGCTCGGACTGGCCTCGCTCTTCGGCGGTGACGTCGACGTTGCTTTCACGCTGGACAAGCTGGCGATCAGGCTCGAGGAAGCCCAGGCGGCTGTTGCGGAGACGAGCAAGGCGCTGGAGGCGGCAGAGTCGACTGCTGCGGACCTCGATTCGCGCGTCGCAGCGCTCGACGACCGCGCCACGGCCGAAGGGCTTCTGCTCTCTGACCGCCTGGACGTTGAGAAAGAGGCGTTCGAGGCCGTCCAGGAGAGCACCGCTGCCAACGCGGAAGTCGAGCGGCTCCAGGCTCAACTCACGACCGCCGAAGCTGTGCTGGACCAAGCCCGCACCGGCGCGCACGCCGCCTCCTTCAACCCGGCTGCCGCGGGGATCCTCGGAGGCCCGAGTCGCGCCGACGGCTATGTGTTCCCGGTCGGCGGCGGCCCTGGCTTCGTCAGCGTCGGGCACACCCATCACGACTATCCCGCCGCTGACATTGCGGCCCCGGAGGGCTCGCCGGTCTTCGCACTCGCCGACTCGATCGTGCTCGACACCGTCGACGACGGCCGCTGCGGAATCGGGATCATCTTCCAGACGGGCGAGGGGATCCGCTGGCTCTATTGCCACCTCTCGCAATGCGATCCCGCCGTGGCGCCGGGAGCTTTGTTTTCCGCAGGCCAATGGGTCGGTCTCGTCGGCTCGACAGGCGACGCCACCGGCCCGCACCTCCATCTGGCTCTGAAGCCCGAGACGAGCTACCCGCAGGAGATGCCGTGGTTCCAGGAATTCGCCGGGACCGCGTTCGCCTGGCAGGACGCTCCGACCGCGGCGCCTGTCCGGATCTCGCCCGTCTTCGCGGTCGTTCCGTCAGTCGATGTGGACGAAGACGTGATCGAGTTCACGACTGCCCCTTCAAGGGGTTGAGTTTTATGTCCTTCCTGCCGAGAAAGTCCCTATGACTGCGGGACTCTTTGCGCGGGCGCCTCGGCTTGCCGTGCTCGTCGCTGTCGCTCTGCTCACAACCGCGGGGCTGACTTTCGCTGCCTCATCGACGCTCTCGGCGTCGCCGACGACGCCTCCCGAGACCACCTCCGAGCTGCCACCGCTCGTCGTCCCCGACGTCCGCCACCAGGCGTACGTGTTCGCCAAGGGCATGCTCGAGCAGGGCGGCTTCGCCTGGCGTGTGGAAGGCGGCGTTCGCGGGTACTCCGCAAACCTCGTCGCCGCTCAGACGCCCGCACCCGGCACGAAGCTGAGTGGCGGTGGGGCACCGACGATCGTGCTTCGCCTCGAGCGAAACGCGGGCTATGCGCAGCAAGGCACGCCTGAGGACAAGTCTCCGTATGCGGGCGTCCCGGCCCGCCGGTTCGGCGCCCCGCGCCCCGTCAAGACCAAGGTCAAGGCGAAGACCGTCACTGCGCCGGCGGCGCCGAAGGCGAAGGTCACGAAGACGATTGCCGCGGCGAAGAAGCCGAAGGCCGCCGCGAAGAAGCAGGCAGCGACGCGCAAGCCCGCCTTCATCGTCCCCGGCGCGCCGGCCGAGCCGCGCGACGAGATGACGCTCTCCGCCCGCGCGACGAAGCTCAACGCCTGGGTCTCGGCGCACCCGAAGCGCACGTCTGCCGCCGTCGACCACTGGCTCTACCAGCACAACTGGATCGTTTCCGGAGCGAAGTTCGGCTGGTCGCACGGTGTGGAGGCCCTGAAGACTCTCATCGCCGTCGACAAGCGCGTCCAGACCCGCTGGGGCGTCGGCGGCGAGAGCGAGGCCGTGGCCCGAAAAGCCCTCATGGACGTGAAGGGATCGTCGCGATGATCCTCGTCGAGCGCTGGCGCACGCTCCTGGCCGACGAGAGCGGCTTCACGCTGCCCGAGTTGCTGACCTCGATGGCGATCCTCCTGACCATCATGACCGCCTTCACCGGCCTACTCGTCTCGACGTCAAGGGCGGAGCTCAACATGAACAACCGCTTCCAGGCCCAGACCGAGGCCCAGCTCGCATTGACGAAGATGCGCCGCGAGGTGCATTGCGCGAGCCTCGCCGTGGTCGCCGCAGGCCCACCCGGGGCCCAGCGGGCAACGCTCACTCTCAACTCGGCCTGTCCGACCGCCAGCGCCGGCACCACCATCACCTGGTGCACGGTTCAGAACGGGACGAGCCGCTACGGTCTCTGGCGCTACATCGGCGCCGCCTGCAGCGGCACCGGTGTGAAGGTGGCGGACTACCTGAGCACCGCCAGCCCGTTTACGTACACGGCGCAGTCGACGGCGAGCCTCGCAACGCTCGGCGTGCAATTCGACGTCAACCTGACGCCGACCACCCATCCTGAGAGCCGCTTCAGGGTCAAGGACGACCTCGTGCTGCGGAACAGCACACGGACCTAGGAGAGTTGATGAAGCTGCTTTGGAACGAGCGCGGTTTCGCGCTGCCTCTCGCGCTGCTCGTGATGGTGACCACGAGCGCCATCCTCGTGACGGCGATCACGACGACCAGCTCGACCGGCCGGACGGCCAACCTCGGCAAGACGGCCGCGAGTGCGGAGGCGCTGGCCGAGGCGGGTCTCGCCAACGGTGTCGCGATCCTGGCCAAGCCTGGCCAGAACATGGACAATCCGGAGCTGTTCCCGCACACGCTAGGGACCGCGATCAACTACACGATCGACGGCGGTACAGCCAAGCTCTGGGGCGTCTACGACGACACGACCAAGGTGTGGACGCTGACAGCGCTCGGGTCGCTTCCAAACCCGACGGGCGGCGCGGCGGTCACGAAGACCATCACGAGGACGGTCCAGGTCAAGGGAATCGCGCGCGGTGCGACCGTGCCGGAGTGGAGCCGGTTCATCCACGACGACGCGAGCACCTGCTTCACCATCGACACGGTGACGATCCCCGGCGCCGTGGCGTCGCGGGGTCCGATGTGCCTCGTCAGGGGCGGCAACGTTGCCGTGAACTCGACCGGCGCGGCGACGACGGTCGGCGTCGGCACGAACCTCACAGTCGAGGGACCGGACGTCGCGAGCGCGTGGCGCACCTCAGCCACCGTCGCCAACACCGGTTGGACGAATGCAACGGTGGCGTACCTGGCCACGACGGACACCCTTAGGACGACCGACTCCATCCCGTTGAACACCCAGAGCGGCAATCTCGATACGACCGGGTTCTTCGTTGGGGCCAACATCCCGACCACCGCGATCATTCGCGGCATCCAGGTGGAGATCGTCCGGAGAGCGGACAACACGCTCGTCGACGACGAGGACGTGCTCCTGCTCAAGGCGGGTGCTGCAGTTGGCACCGATCACGCGAGCACGACGGACTGGCCGACGAGCGACGGAACGGTGACCTATGGCAACTCGAGTGACCTCTGGGGCACCACCTGGACGGCCGCCCAGATCAACGCCTCCAACTTCGGCGTCCGACTCAGGGTGGACAACGACAGCACCTCGGCCGCACGCCTAGCCTCGATCAACCGCATCCGCGTCACCGTCACCTACACCTCCGATCCCTCGGCGGCGATCGGGAGCGCGGCGAGCCCGATCGAGCGGGCCGACATCGGCGGCACCTGCAAGCTGAATGCCGGGACAGCCGGGACGCCGTGCACGAACGCACATCGCGTCTACGCGACGACGATCGCGGGCGCACCGCCGACGCTCGTCAAGCCGCAGATCGACCTCGACTGGTGGTGGAACAACGCGAAGCCGGGGCCTAAGCACCCCTGCACAGAGGCCGGCAACACGTTCCCGAACGGCTTCGACAACGACTCGGCGTCGACCACCGCGCCCAACAACAGCATCGGCGGCTCCGCCGAGATCACGCCGATGAACTCGAGCTACACGTGCCAGGTCAAGGAGAACGGGGTGCTCAAGGGCGAGATCTCCTGGAACAACGCGACCCACGTGCTCACGGTCATGGGCACGATCTACATCGACGGCGACATGCGGTTCGACGACAACGGCCAGATCGTCCACTACCAGGGCCGAGCGATCATCTACGCCAGCGACGACATCGAGTTCGACGAACGGGTCTGCGCAGGTGGCAGTGGCATGACCAACTGCGCTGCCAGCGCGGCGACCATGGCCGCGTGGACTCCCTCGACCGATCTCCTCACGATCCTCGCGGGCGACCTCTCGACCTCGCAGCCGTGCTGCCCGATCCAGGAGAACGCCGAGTTCGACCACTCGACGCAGGGCACGAACTCCGCCCAGGGCGACGACCCCGCAGCACCCGGTGCGTTCCAGGGGATTGTCTACGCGAAGGGGAACTGTCAGGTCCATGAGTTCTTCAAGCTCAGCGGACCTGTGATCTGCAACCAGATCCAGATCGATGACGGCATTGAGACCGGCACCTTCCCGGCGTTCTCGGCGTTCCCGCCCCTGGGCTCGCTCGTGGACGGATCCATCTATCTCAATCCGGACAACGCCGACACGTTCGCGATGGAGCTAGGGCCCCAGACGGGCTAGCCCGCGCAACGTCGATGTCGTTCTCCCTCGCCGCCATCGCGCTCGTTCCCGGGCTCGCCTTCGGGAGCTTCCTGAACGTCGTCGCGGCGAGGGTGCCCCGGAAGCGCTCGATCGTCTCGCCGGGATCGGCCTGCATGAATTGCGCACGGGAGCTCGCGTGGTACGACAACGTGCCTGTGGTCTCGTACATCGTGCTGCGCGGGCGGTGCCGCGGTTGTGGGACGTCGATCGGCTTGGTCTACCCGGCCGTCGAGCTGCTGGCGGCGCTTCTCGTCGCCGCCTGCTTCCTCGTCTTCGGCTTCAGCGGCGACGCGTTCGTCGCGTCCTTCTTCTGTCTCACCCTGATCACCGTTTCGGCAACGGATCTCTCACACCGGATCGTGCCGAACGTGGTCGTTCTGCCGGCGGCGGTCGTCGTGCTCGTTGCGCAGACCATTCTCCACCCGAGTGCCGAGTGGGCGCTCGGCGCCTTCGGCGCATCGCTCTTCCTCTTCCTGGCGGCGCTTGCGTACCCGAAGGGAATGGGCATGGGCGACGTGAAGCTCGCTCTCCTGCTCGGCGCGATGCTCGGCCGCACGGTGCCCGTGGCGCTGATGGTGGGCATGATCGCCGCGCTTGTCCCGTCGATCGTCCTGTTCGCGCGCTACGGCAGCAAGGCGCGCAAGATGGGGATTCCGTTCGCGCCGTTCCTGTCGCTCGGGGGCATCGTGGCCCTGTTCTTCGGCGACGACCTGCTCGACGCGTATCTGACGCTCTTCTAGCGAGCTCCGCACTCGTTCTCACCGGCGTGAGCGGTCAAGTGACCGGCCCCGCCTGCCGATAACTCGAACGAGGGATATGGACATCGAGCGTCCGTCAAAACTGCGCACAGTCGGCAAGACCGACAAGGACACTGACGCCGCGGGCGCGCAGCGTCTTGCCTCGGGCATTGCGATCAACACGATGGCCGAGCTCGTCGTCGACCTGCTCTCGGCCACCGGCCTGATCGCCCCCGACCAGCTTGCGCTCGTGCGCGGCCGGGCGGGCCACGGCTCGCTCGCGCAGGCGATCGTCGACGAGGGTGTCGCCCCGCCCGAGGGCATCGCCCGCTCGCTCGCCGTCCGCTACCAGGTTGCCCTCGTCGACCTCGCTCTCACGGGTGTTGCCAGGGACGCCGCCGAGCAGATTCCGCTTCATGTGCTCGAGCGCGTGGTTGCGATTCCGTACGGGCTGTCGGGCGGGGTCCTGCGCGTTGCCGTCGCCGACCCGGGAAATCTGCACGGCATCGACGAGCTCCGGCTCGCGACCAAGTACCCGCTCGAGCTCGGCGTCGCCTCGAGTGAGGACATCCTCGCCGAGCTGCGCCGCATGGCGCGCGCCTCCGAGGCTTTCGGCGCCCGCGCGGTGCTGGAGGAAGCCGAGGACGACTTCGACGACGGTGAGGAGGAGACCGATGATCTCGAGGCCGACGACGGTGTCTCCGACGCGCCGCTCGTCCGCCTCGTCAACTCGATCATCTTCCAGGCCGCCGAGGACGGCGCCTCTGACGTCCATTTCGAGCCGCAGGAGGATGCGC
>JAXIPI010000375.1:0-4186 GCA_045403015.1 Gaiellaceae bacterium
GATGCCGGTCGCGATCGACGCGCCGATGCGGTCGGATTCCTTCGCGATGTCGATTCTCGAGTCGGATTCGGCCTGACGAGAAGCGGCCACGATCATCTGCGCGAAGCGGTCCATGCGCCGGGCCTGCTTGTGCTCCATCCACTGCGTCGGCTCAAAGCCCTTCAGCTCGCACGCAAAGTGAACGGGGAACTCGCTCGCGTCGAACTGCTCGATATCGGCTGCGCCGGACTCCCCTGCGATCAGGTTCTCCCAGCTGGTCTCGACGTCGTTGCCGAGCGGCGTGACCATGCCGAGCCCCGTCACGACCACGCGTCTTCTGCCGTTGTCAGCCACTACATCCCCAGTCCACCGTCGACGAGCAGCACCTCGCCCGTGATGAACGAGGCCGCTTCGGAGCACAGGAAGCGTACCGCTCCGGCCACGTCCTCCGGCTCGCCGAGCCGGCCTAGCGGCGTGTTCTGGAGCATCGCCGCGGTCGCGTCCTCCGGCAGCACGTCGGTGAGCTGCGTCTTCACGTAGCCGGGCGCAACGACGTTCGCGCGCACGTTGCGGGAGCCGAGCTCGCGGGCGAGCGACTTCGTGAAGCCGATGATCCCGGCCTTCGAGGCCGCGTAGTTCGTCTGGCCCCAGTTGCCGTGCACGCCGACGACGGAGGAGATGTTCACGATCGAGCCCGCACGCTTCTTCATCATCGGCCTCGTCACCGCGCGGCAGGTGTAGAAGACGGACGAGAGGTTCGTGTCAATCACCGTTCGCCAGTCCTCGTCTGACATTCGCGCCAGCAGGCCGTCCCGCGTGAGGCCCGCGTTGTTGACGAGGATGTCCAGGTCGCCGGCCTCCTCGACGAGCCGGCGCGCATCATCCGGGCTCGAGACGTCCGCCTGGATCGCGCGGCCGTCGATCTCGACGGCGAGCGCCTCGGCTTCCTCCTGTCCCGACCGGTAGCCGACGACGACGCTCGCGCCGGCGGCCGCGAGCTCGGCTGCAATTGCGCGGCCGATTCCGCGCGAGGCACCGGTAACGAGAGCTGACTTTCCTTCGAGTGACGCGAAGGAAGCGTTAGGCAAGCGTTTCCTCCAGCTCGCGCAGCTCCTGCATGTTGCTGACGGAGACGGTGCGCACGCTCCTGTCGATCCTCGTCAGTAAACCGCTGAGCACATTGCCGGGGCCGACCTCGACGAAGACCGTCACACCTTTGCCGATGAGCTCGCGGGCCGCCTGTGTGAACTTGACCGGCGCGGTCAACTGCTCGACGAGCAGCTCGCGGTACCGGGTCGCGTCCTCGAGCTTCGCGGTCACCGTCGACATGAACGCCGTGCGCGGATCGGCGAAGTGGATTCGCTCGACCGCGGGGCGGAGCTTCTCGGCCGCCTTCTCGACGAGCGGCGAGTGGAAGGCGCCCGACACACGCAGCCGAACGGCGCGGCGAGCCCCTGCCTCCTCGGCCTCGACGCAGCACTCGCCGACCGCGCCATCCTCACCTGAGATGACGATCTGGCCGGGGCAGTTGTAGTTCGCCGGCCAGACGTTCGCGATCTTGCGGCAGAGGCCCTCGACGACCTCGTCCGCAAGCCCGAGGATGGCGGCCATCGAGCCCGGGCGCGCGTGGGCGGCTTCGGCCATCGCGATCCCGCGCTCCCGCACGAGCCGTATCGCGTCGGCCGCACTGAGCGACTCGGCCGCCCCGAGGGCGGCGAACTCGCCGACGGAATGGCCGACCACGTAGTCCGGAACGATGCCGTGCGCACGAATCGCCGCGTTGATTGCCAGGCTCGTCGTCACGAGCGCCGGCTGCTGCATCCTCGTATCGAGGAGGTCCTCGACCGGACCGTGGAAGCAGATCTGCTTGAGGTCCAGCCCAGAGGCCGCGCTGCCGGCCTCGTACACGTCCATCGCCGCAGGCACAGCCTCGGCAACGTCCCGTCCCATGCCGGCTTCGTACGAGCCCTGGCCCGGGAACATGAAGGCGATCTTGCTCACGCGACTTTCCTCTCTGTGTTCAGTTGACGATTCATGTGACTGGGCGTCCACTCGATCAGCGCGGATCCCCACGTGAGGCCCGCCCCCATTCCGGTCATCAACACCAATTCTCCCTCGTTCAGCCGGCCGTCTGCAGCGGCGTCTGCGAGCGCGAGCGGAATCGATCCCGACGAGGTGTTGCCATAGCGGTCGACGTTGACCACGATCTTCTCCTCCGGAATCCCGAGCTTGCCCGCGGCGTGGTCGATGATGCGCTTGTTCGCCTGGTGCGGGACATAGACGTCCACGTCGTCGACCGTCAGCCCGCACTCGTCCAGCACCTTCGAGGCGGAACTGACCATCACGCGTGTCGCAAACTTGAAGACCTCACGACCGTTCATCTTGACGAGCTTGTCGGCGTTCTCGAAGTGCCGCGAGCCGCTCCCCGGCAACCAGAGACTGTCGCCGCCGCCGCCGTCCGCACCGAGCTCGAAGCCAAGGAAGCCCCCGGTCTCGACGTGCTCGAGGACGACAGCCCCGGCGCCGTCGCCGAACAGGACGAGCGTCGAACGATCCGTCCAGTCGAGGATCTTCGAGAGCACGTCGCCGCCGACCACGAGCGCGCGCTTCGAGAGGCCGGAGGCGATCATGCTGTAGGCCTGGGCGAGGGCGTACATGAAGCCCGTGCAGCCGGCCAGCAGGTCGTAGGCGGCCGCGTCCGGCATGCCGAGCGAGTCTGCGAGCAGCGCAGAGCTCGTCGGGAACATCATGTCCGGGGTTACCGTCGCCACGACGATCAGGTCGATCGAAGAAGCGCCGACGCCCGCATCCGCCAGGGCGGCGATCGCTGCCGGCTCCGCAATGTCGGTCAGCGCCTGCTCCTCGGTCGCAAACCGCCGCTCGCGGATACCGGTGCGCTCGACGATCCACTCGTCCGTCGTGTCGACGTACTGCTCGAGGTCCTTGTTCGTGAAAACGCGGTCCGGCACGTTCACGCCGAGGCCCGTGATCCCGATCCGCCTGCCGTTGGCGGAGCCGATCACGAGGACCGGTCCACGGCGAAGGTGAGAGTGCCGCGAACCGCGAGCTCCCCGTCCACGGTCGCGCGCGCCTTGCCTCGGCCGATCGGGCCGCGCACGGTCTCGAGATCGCATTCGAGTGTCAGCTGATCGCCAGGCCGAACGACGCGCTTGAAACGAACGTCGTCGATCCCGGCGAAGAGGGCGATCTTGCCCCGGTTCTCCTCCTCGCTGAGGACGGCGACCGCGCCGGCTTGCGCGAGCGCCTCGACCATCTTCACGCCGGGCATGATCGGGTTCCCCGGGAAATGGCCCGCACAGTCCTCCTCGGTCACACGCTTGAGGGCGACCACGCGCGCGCCGGGGGTGAGCTCGGTCACCTGATCCAGCAGCAGGAATGGATCGCGGTGCGGCAGGATCGCCTCGATCGCCGCCTTGTCCAGAGGCAGTCTCATGCCGACAGCCGTTCCCGCAGACCGTTTCGGCCGCGGTGCGCGTAGCACTTCGCGGTTCCGACCGGCATTCCCTCGGCTCCCGCGATCTCCTCGAAGCTGAACTCGAACGCGTCCTTGAGCACGACGACCTTCGCCTGCGCAGGTGAGATCCCAGCGAGACAGGCGCCGAGCTCGGCACGAAGCTCGGAGGCCTCCGCGGCCTCTGCCGGATCCCCGTCGCGTGCCTCACGGCGATCCTCGTCCAGTGGTTCGCAGCGGCGCGCGACCTGACGCTGCGCCACGTCCCGGCAAGCGTTGACCGTCAACCGGTGGAGCCACGTCGAGAACGACGACTCGCCCCGAAACTGCGGCAGCTTCACGCAGAGCTTCGCGAGCGCCTCCTGTGACGCATCGCGTGCGTCCTCCGGGTCTCGGAGCACGTGATGGGCGAGGCGCTCCACGCGGGGCGCATGGCGCTCGCAGAGCGCATCGAGCGCCCGCGCGTCGCCGTCCTTCGCTCTCTTCACCAAGATCGGATCGCTCAATTTCTCGTAGACCAGCGGGCGGTCGGGTCGAAGGCCCTGATTGATTGGACGCGATCTGAGCGCAGGCGGTTGCACCTGCCGAGTGTACGGCTAGGAGGGGTTGGCGGAGCGTCGCTCGTCGCCGGGGTGCGATGCTCGTTCCGAGGCAAGGACGCAGGGAGCCCGCGGGCTGGTAGCCCGTGGGCGACTGAGGACGCGGCCTCGGGGCGAGCAGCGCGGCCCGGCGGCT
>JAXIPI010000324.1:0-6207 GCA_045403015.1 Gaiellaceae bacterium
GATCCCGATGCTCGGCTCCGGCGTGAAGCCGACGTCCTTCATCAGAACGAAGGCCAGCACGAACATCACCAGGAGCACCACGCCCCGCAGCACGAACGGCACGCCGAGGTTCGTGAGCTGGGCGATGTAGCCGCCGGCCACCGACCCCGTCAACATCGCGACCCCGGTGACGACCTGTCCTCGCCCGAAGACGGACTCCAGGCTGCCCTCGAAATGGGTCGCGTTCAGGGCATCGACCAGCCAGGCCTCGACCGCTCCGGAGAAGAAGGTGAACCCCAGGCCGAGCAGCATCGAGACCACCGCCCAGGCCCAGAACGGACCCTCGATCTGCCAGAGGAAGACGTAGAGCAGGGTGGTGGCGGCCAGCGTGACCGTGCCGAGCAGATAGGAGACGCGGCGGCCGATGGTGTCGGCGACGATCCCGGTCGGTACCTCGAAGAGAACCATGCCGACGGTGAAGAAGGAGTTGGCGGCGAACGCCTCGAGGTTCGAGAGCCCCGCGTCGAGCAGGAAGATCGTGTTGATGCCCCAGATGAAGGAGGCAGCCAGCGTGTTGCCGAGCAGCAGGGTCAGGTAGATCCGCTGGATGGAAGCCGGGGTCGGCAGCCCTGGTTCATCGATCTCGGTCAAGAGCCCTCCTCAGGCGGCACGTCAGCTCGCACTTTGCACGACGAGCCAACGCCGGACCGCCACAAGAGATTCCGAGCGGGATGGATACGCTGACCGGATGCGCTCCACACTCGAGTTGCGCACGACGAACGGCGAGCTGGCGCTTGCCGGGACGCTCCATCTGCCGGATGGCGAACCTCGCGCCACGGTGCTCATGGTTCCCGGCTCGGGGCCATCGGACCGCGACAACGACGTCTACTTCCCCGCGATCCGGGCCGGGCTGCTCGACCGCGGCATCGCCGCAGCGTCGTTCGACAAGCGCGGCGTCGGTGAGTCGGCCGGCGACTGGCGTGACACCGGTCCCGCTGAGCAGGCGTCCGACGTCGCCGCGCAACTGGCCTGCCTCCGCGAAACGCCGGGCGTCGATGCCGCACGACTCGGCCTGTTCGGCCACAGCCAGGGCGGCTGGGTGGTGCTCGAGGTGGCCGCCGCCGACCCGGCCGTGGCGTTCGTGATCACGAACTCAGGCCCCGGGGTCACGATGGCGCGCCAGGAACGCTTCGCGACCGAAGCCCACATGACCGCTGCCGGAGCTCCCGCCGATGCGGTGGCCGGCGCGCTCGCGACGCAGGACGCTCTCATCGCGCTGGTACGCGCCGGAGCGGACATCGAGACCGTCCAGGCAGCCGCGGGAGAGGACGGTCACGGCCCGGGAGACGCGGCCGAGCTCGAGCTCGTACGACGCTGGCTCGATCACGACCCCCGCCCCGCGCTCGAACGGCTCACGTGTCCACTCCTCGCGCTCTTCGGTGAGCTGGACCTCGTGACGCCCGTGGACGACAGCGTCGCCGTCTTCCGCAGCGCACGTGCGGGCCGCCCCGGCGATCTGGACATCGAGACGCTCGCCGGCGGCGACCACCGGCTGCAGAGCGGCGAGCCGCCGGCGCTGCACGCCGCCTACGACCGAACACTCGGAGACTGGATCATCCGTCACGTCTCCTGACGGACGTGAGACGCTCCCACCGTGCAGGCAACCGGCATCCCCGAGACAGAGCTGGCGGCGAGACGCGAGACGCTTCTCCAGCACATCCGTAGCCACGCGCTCACGGGCTACGTGCTCTTCGACGAGAGCTACATTCAGTACTTCACGAGCTTCAGCTTTCTGGCGACCGAGCGGCCCGTCGCGTTCGTCGCAAACGCGTCGGGTGAGCTGGCCGTGTTCGTCCCCGAGTTCGAGGTCGAGCGTGTCCGCGCCGAGACGGCGTTCGACCGAGTGGAGTCCTACCCGGAGTACCCGGGCAACGAGCATCCGATGGTCATCCTGGCGCGCACACTGCTCGACCTGGGGATCACCGGCGGCGTCGGCGCAGACCAGAACGGGTATCCGGGCATCCTCGGCTACCAGGGGCCGGCGCTGAGCGAGGAAACTGGGCAGCCCGTCCTGCCGCTCGCGCCGTTCATCGAGCGCCTGATGGTGCGCAAGAGCGAAGCGGAGATCGCGCTGATCCGCGAGAGCGCCAGATGGTGTGAGCACGCGCACCGGCTCCTGCAGCAATACACGCGACCGGGAGCAACGGAAGCCGAGGCCAGCCTTCAGGCCGGCCACGAAGCGACGCTCGCCATGCTCGACGCCCTGAGTCCGTCCTACGCCGGCCAGCAGGCTTCCTCCGACGGCGTGTCGGCGGGGTACCGCGGCCAGATCGGGCACAGGAGCTCGTGGGCACACGCCGTCGCTCACAACATCGAGTTCCAGGCCGGCGACGTGCTCGTCACCGAGACCAGCGCCCCGATTTGGGGATACAACGCCGAGCTCGAGCGCGCGATGATCATCGGCACGCCGACCGACGGAATGCGACGCCTCTTCGACCATATGGTGGCTGCTCAACAGGTCGCGTTCGACTCGCTGCGCCCCGGCGTCACGTGCGCCGACGTGGACAACGCGGTACTGCGGTACTTCGAGGCCAACGACCTCTTGCCCTATTGGAGGCAGCACACCGGCCACGCCATCGGCCTGCGCAACCACGAGGCTCCGTTCCTCGATGTCGGCGATCACACCCCGATCGAGCCCGGCATGGTGTTCACGATCGAACCCGGCCTCTACTCGAACGAGATCGGCGGCTTCCGCCACTCCGACACGGTGGTCGTCACCCCGGACGGGATCGACGTCCTCACCTCCTACCCGAAGGACATCGAGAGCCTGACCATCCCGGTTTAGGCCGTGGACAGCGCGTCGAGCTCGTCGAGGCTCGGTGCCCTTCGGATCGACGGGCTCAACGTGCCCCAGAACGCGAGCGCGAGACTGAAGACGGCGAAGAAAGCGACGGTCGCGCGGGCAGACGCCGAGTCCAGGAGCGCACCGGCGACGAGTGGCCCGAGCGGTGCGGCGAGCAGCGAGATCGTGCTTCTGGCGCTCTCGACGCGGCCGAGCAAGCGGTCCGGAGTCACGGCGAGGCGATAGCCCTCGACGACGGAGTCCGTCACCGGCAGCGTGATCCCCTGCACCATGATCGCGGCAGTGAGCACGTAGACGTTCGGCCAGACGACGAAGGCGACGATCCCGAGTCCCGCCCAGAGCTCGAGGAGGAGAATCGCCCGCACGGAGAGCGTGCGGCGGAAGATCGGCGACAGGAGCGAGCCGAGCAGAATGCACGCACCGAAGGCTGCGAGCAACACTCCGATGCCGCCGCTCGAGAGACCCTGGCGCTGGCCGGCGACGATGACCACGAGCAGGATGCCCGGGATCGTGAAATTGCCGAGGCCGTAGAGGAACGCGCAGGTGCGAAGGAACGGCCGGCTCCAGAGAAAGCGGAATCCCTCCACGATCTGTGCTCGCAGACGGGCAGTGTCGAGCTCGCGCTCCTCCTGGAACGGCGTTCGCATCAGCACGAGCGAGAGGAACGAGAACGCGTAGGAGACAGCGTCGAAGACGAACGGCACGGCACGGCCGAGCGTGAAGAGCGCGCCGCCGAGCGGTGGCCCCGCGAGCATCACCGTCGCGCTGCGCGCCCGGATGACGCCCACGGCTCCGGGCAGCTGCTGCGGCGGCACGATGGCGCGGAGCGCTCCGGCGTGGGCGGTGTTGAAGAAGACGGAGCCCGTGCCCTCGACGAACGCGACGACCACGATCTGCCAGAACGACACGCGATCGAGGAGGATCGTTGCGGCGAGAGCCGCGATCGCGAACGCTCGCACTCCATCGGCCGCGATCATCAGCCGCTTGCGGTTCCAGCGGTCGGCCGCGACGCCCGCAGGCGGGCCGAAGAGGCCGTGTGGAAGGAGACCGGCGAAGCCCACGATCCCGGCCTTCGCCGGCGAATGTGTGACCGCCAGGACGAGCAGCGGGTACGCGATCGCGGTCACCTGCGAGCCGAGCGTCGAGAGCAGCCGCCCGGTCAGGAGGAGCACGAAATCCCGGTTCCGCCGCAGCGGCAGGGTATTCACTCGGGACGGCGTTCGACCGTGATGTTCTTCTTCTGCCAGCGCGCCAACTGCACGAGCACGCCAATCAGCGCAGCGGCGACGATCAGGCTGCCGATCAGCGTCCAGATCGCGACGTCGCGTGGAACCAACCACAACGCGACAATGTTGAGCGGAATCTCGAGTACCGCGATGACGATCGCCAGGCCGCCAACCAGACGCACCCAGAGCGGCCGCTTGCTCAACGCTCGCGCTGCTGCTGGCGTTCCGCGAGGTCGACGTACCCCTCGGGGACCCTGCCGACCGACGTCCAGCCGCCGTCGACGTAGAACAGCTGGCCGGTCACGTGCGAGGACTCCTCCGAGGCGAACACCGTCGGGCCGACCATGTCCTCCGGCTCTGCGATCCGGCCCAGCGGGATCAGCGGCGCCCAGGTCTCGCGATACGACGGATCGTCGTCGAGGTTGCGCTGCACGTTCGTTGCTCCGGGAGCGAAGGCATTCACCCGGATCTGGTCGGGCGCGAGCTCCACGGCCAGCTGGATCGTGAGCGCGTTGATTCCGCCCTTGCTCGCCGCGTAGGCGGCGAGATTGCGCAAGCCCCGGGCCGCAACGACCGAGGACACGTTGATGATCGAGCCGCCGCCGCCGGCCCGCATCAACCGCGCCGCCTCGACGGAGCAGAAGAACGTCCCTTTCAGGTTGGTGTCGATGACGCGGTCCCAGATCTCCTCGCTCGGGTCGTCGAGGTTCATCCAGCCGGGAATGCCGGCGCAGTTGACGAGGACGTCGAGCCGGTCGAGACCCCCGATGTGCTCGGCGATCTGAGCCGGACTCGAGACGTCGAATGCCAACGCCAGCCCGCGCCGGCTCTCGGGAAGCTCGGCGAGGACATCGGTCGGATCCTCGAGGTCGTTGACGTGCACAACCGCACCTTCGGCCGCAAGTCCGAGCGCCAGTGCACGCCCGATTCCGCGTCCTGCACCGGTGACGAGCGCGACCTTCCCCTCGAGGCGTCCGCTCACTCGGTCACCGCCCCGCGCGAGGCCGAGGAGACGCTGCGGGCGTACTTCGCGAGGACGCCGTGGGAGACGCGTGGCTCCGGCGGCACCCACCCCACCCGCCGCTGCGCGAGCTCCTCCTCGTCCAGCTCGACCTCCAGCGTCCGTGCATCGATGTCGATCGAGATCAAATCCCCATCGCGAACGAACGCGATCGGTCCTCCACGCACCGCCTCCGGCGCCACATGGCCGACCATCACGCCCCGGGTCGCGCCGCTGAAGCGGCCGTCGGTGACGAGCACCACCGACTCGCCCAGACCGCGTCCGACGATCGCCGACGTGATCGCGAGCATCTCCGGCATCCCGGGTGCCCCTGCCGGGCCTTCGTTCCGCACGACGACCACCTCGCCCGGTTGCACCAATCCGTCGTGGACGGCCTCCAGGCACGCAGCCTCGGAGCCGAAGACACGGGCCGGCCCGCGATGGGTGGCGCGCTCGTGCCCGGCGAGCTTCACGACCGCCCCGTCCGGAGCAAGGTTGCCGCGGAGCACGCGGAGCGCGCCGCCCGGCTTGAAGGGCTGCCCTGCCGCCGAGATCACCTCGCCGTCCGGGTCGCCCGCCGCAGCTGCGTGCTCGGCGATCGTCCGGCCGTCGACCGTGGGAGCGTCCCCGTGCAGGTGCGGCAGAAGCTGCTTGATCACCGCCGCGGTGCCACCGGCCCGGTGCATGTCGCCCGCGACGAACCGACCACCTGGTGTCAGGCTCGTCATCACGGGAGTCGACGCCGAGAGGCGGTCGAAATCCTCGAGCTCGAGCGCGACGCCCGCCTCGTTCGCGATCGCCAGCAGGTGCAGCACGGCGTTCGTCGAGCCGCCCGTTCCGGTGACGCCCACGATCGCGTTCTCGAGCGAGGCCCGCGTCACGAGCGCCGAGGGCCGCACGTCACGCTCGATCACGTCGAGGACGAGACGTCCTGCCGCCTCCCCCGCCTCCGCCTTCGCCGGATCGGCTGCCGGCACGCTGCCGAGGCCGATCGGACCGAGCCCGAGGAAGTCGATCGCGACCGCCATCGTGTTGGCCGTGAAATGCCCTGTGCAGGCGCCGTAGCCGGGACATGCATGTTGCTCGAGGGCCAGCAGCTCGTCGTCCGTGATCAGCCCGCCCTCGTGCGCGCCGACGCC
>JAXIPI010000237.1:0-2931 GCA_045403015.1 Gaiellaceae bacterium
GGCGTCACCAGGGAATTCGTACTTGTCGAGCAGCTCGCGCACTTCCATCTCGACGAGCTCGAGCAGCTCGGCGTCGTCGACCATGTCCGCCTTGTTCATGTACACCACGATGAACGGCACGCCGACCTGGCGCGCCAACAGGATGTGCTCGCGCGTCTGCGGCATCGGGCCGTCCGCGGCCGACACGACCAGGATCGCGCCGTCCATCTGCGCGGCACCGGTGATCATGTTCTTCACATAGTCGGCGTGCCCGGGGCAGTCGACGTGCGCGTAATGCCGGTTCGCGGTCTCGTACTCGACGTGCGCGGTGTTGATCGTGATCCCGCGCTGGCGCTCCTCGGGAGCCTTGTCGATGTCGTCGAAGGCGACCGCGGTGCCGCCGGTGGACTCGGCGAGCACCTTCGTGATCGCAGCTGTGAGCGTCGTCTTCCCGTGGTCGATGTGACCGATCGTGCCGACATTGAGGTGCGGCTTCGTGCGCTCGAACTTCTGCTTGGCCATTGCTTGCTCTCTCCTTCTTCTCTACGAACTTGTCTGCGTGTCGACGATGTCCGCGGCAATGTTGCCGGGAACGTCCTCATAACGGTCGAACTGCATGGAAAACGTGGCGCGCCCCTGTGTCATCGAGCGCACGTCGGTCGCGTACCCGAACATCTCCGACAGCGGCACCATCGCCTTGATCGTGGTCGCGTTGCCCATCGGAGTCATCTCCTCGATCCGGCCGCGGCGGCTGTTCAGGTTGCCCATCACGTCACCGAGGAAGTCCTCGGGCGTGACGACCTCGACTGCCATCACCGGCTCGAGCAGCTTCGGCTTCCCGCGCTTCATCGCCTCCTTGAAGGCCATCGAGCCGGCGATCTTGAAGGCCCTCTCGCTCGAGTCGACGTCGTGGTAGGAGCCGTCGATCAGCTCGACCTTCACGTCGACGACGGGGTAGCCGGCGAGAACGCCCGAGTTCATCGCCTCCACGATGCCCTCGTTGATCGGCTTGATGTACTCCTTCGGGATCTTGCCGCCCACGATCTTGTCCTCGAACTCGTAGCCGGCGCCGGGCTCCTGCGGCAGCAGGTTGATGACCGCGTCGCCGTACTGGCCGGAGCCGCCGGTCTGGCGGACGAACCGGCCCTGCACCTTCTCTGCGGGCTTGGCGATCGTCTCGCGATAGGCGACCTGCGGGCGGCCGACGTTGGCGTCGACCTTGAACTCGCGCATCAACCGGTCGACGATGATCTCCAGGTGCAGCTCGCCCATGCCGGCGATCAGCGTCTGGCCGGTCTCCTCGTCGGAGGTGACCCGGAAGGTCGGGTCTTCCTCTGAAAGTCTTGCCAGACCGGCGCCCAGCTTGTCCTGGTCGCCCTTCGTCTTCGGCTCGATCGCGACGGAGAGCACGGGCTCGGGGAAGGTCATCCGCTCGAGCACGATCGGGGCGCTGTCGACGGCGAGCGTGTCGCCGGTCGTCGTCTGCTTCAATCCGACGCCGGCAGCGATCTCGCCCGCAGTGATCTCCTCGCGCTCCTCGCGGTGATTCGCGTGCATCTGGAGGATGCGGCCGATGCGCTCGGTCTTGCCGTTCGTCGTGTTCAGCACTCGGTCACCGGCCTTCAGCGTGCCGGAGTAGACCCGGAAGTAGGTCAGCTTGCCGACGAACGGGTCGGACATGACCTTGAAGGCCAGGGCGGAGAAGGGCGCGCTCGGATCGGCGTCGCGCGAGGTCTCGGCCTCCGTCTTCGGGTCGATGCCGTGGATCGCGGGCACGTCGAGCGGGCTCGGCAGATAGTCGATGACGCCGTCGAGCAGCGGCTGCACCCCCTTGTTCTTGAAGGCGCTGCCGAGCAGCACGGGCGTCAGCGCGTCGGCGAGGGTGCCGGCGCGGAGCGCGCGCTTGATCATCTCGGGCGTCACGAGCGACTCGTCCGTGAGGTAGGTCTCGGTCAGCTCATCGTCGTGCTCGGCGATCGAGTCGATCAGCTGATGGTGGTACTCGTGCGCCTGCTCGGTCAGCTCAGCCGGGATCTCGCCGACGGTGAACTTCTCGCCCAGGTCGTCCTCGTAGACGATCGCCTTCATCTCGACGAGGTCGACGACGCCGCGATGGTTCTCCTCCTGGCCGATCGGAAGCTGGATCGGGACCGGGTTGGCGCCGAGCTTGTCGACCATCGACTGCACGGACGCGAAGAAGTCCGCGCCGGTGCGGTCCATCTTGTTGATGAACGCGATCCGCGGCACCTTGTACTTGTCGGCCTGGCGCCAGACGGTCTCGGACTGGGGCTGCACACCCGCGACAGCGTCGAAAACGGCGACCGCGCCGTCCAGCACGCGCAGGCTCCGCTCGACCTCCACCGTAAAGTCCACGTGCCCGGGCGTATCGATGATGTTGATACGAAAATCACGCCAGGACGCCGTCGTCGCGGCGGACGTGATGGTGATGCCTCGCTCCTGCTCTTGAGCCATCCAGTCCATCACCGCGGCGCCCTCGTGAACCTCACCCATCTTGTGCGTGCGTCCGGTGTAGTAGAGGATCCGCTCCGTCGTCGTGGTCTTGCCGGCATCGATGTGCGCCATGATGCCGATGTTGCGCACGTTCTCGAGTCCGACGACCGCGTTCGTCTTTTCAGCCACGTTTGCCACTTACCACCTGTAGTGGGCGAAGGCTTTGTTCGCCTGCGCCATCCTGTAGAGGTCGTCCTTCCGCTTGAACGCGCCGCCCTGCTGGTTCAACGCGTCGAGGATCTCGTTCGCCAGCTTGTCCGCCATGGTCTTCTCGCGCCGGTCGCGCGAGTAGTTGACGAGCCAGCGGACCGCCAGCGTTCGTGCGCGCCGCTGAGGCACCTCGATGGGTACCTGGTAGTTGGCGCCTCCCACTCGACGGGAGCGAACCTCGAGCACGGGTGTAACGGTTTTCACAGCCTGCTCGAGCACCTCCGCCGGAGG
>JAXIPI010000182.1:0-5157 GCA_045403015.1 Gaiellaceae bacterium
GGCGAATGCGCGGGCCGTGAGCGAGCTGGTGCGCGAGAAGCTCCAGGCCTGAGATGGCCTGGTACGAGACGCCGGCAGCTACTGCCCTAGGCGTTCGCTACCCGCTCCTGCAGGCGCCGATGTCCGGCGTCACGACCCCCGGGCTCGCGGCGGCGGTCTCGAACGCCGGTGCGCTCGGCTCGCTGGGCGCCGCGTGGCTCGCGCCGGACGACCTGCGCGCCGCGATCCGGGCCGTGCGGGAGCTCACCGACGCGCCGTTCATGGTCAACCTCTTCGCCTGGCCGGAGCCGGACGTTGCGCCTGACGCGCATCCCGCGCTCGACGAGCAGCTCGCCGTCGTCGCCGAGGAGCAGGTGTCTGTGTTCAGCTTCACCTTCGGGATCCCGGACTTCGCCGAGGTGAAGGCCGCCGGCGCGACGATCGCCGGGACTGCGACGACCGTGTCCGAGGCGCGGGCGCTCGAAGCCGCCGGCGTCGACGTCGTGGTCGCGCAGGGCTGGGAGGCCGGCGGGCATCGCGGCACGTTCGAGCTCCCTCCGGCCGGGGTGGAGATCGGTGGCCTCGCGCTCGTGCCGCAAGTGGTCGACGCCGTCTCGGTGCCCGTGCTCGCCGCAGGCGGGATCATGGACGGTCGCGGGATCGCCGCGGCGCTCGCGCTGGGAGCCGGTGGCGCCTCGCTCGGCACAGCCTTCCTGACCGCCGTCGAGACGGCGACGCCGCCGGCCTTCCGGCGGCTGCTGGCAGCGACGCCCGCGGAGGGCACGCGGGTCTCGCGGGTCTTCTCGGGACGCGAGGCACGGCTCGTGCGCACCGACGCCGTCGAGGAGCTCGTTCGTGCGGGCCGGCCGCCGGCGCCGTACCCACTGCAACTCGACGTGACCCGGCCGATTCACAGCGCCGGACTCCAGGCGGACGACCCGTCGCGTCTGTTCGCCCTCGCAGGGCAAGGGGCAGCGCTCGTGCGCGAGGCGGCGGCCGCCGACCTCGTCGCGACGCTCGTGGCCGAGACCGAGACGGCGATCTCGCGACTCGGCGGCGATCCGAGCGGATAGCCTCCCGCGGGTGAATCCGCAGTTCCGGACCGTCGCGCTGATCGCAGCGGGGCTCGGCTTGATCGTCAGCCTCTACTTCGCCCTCTCGCCCGGGGGCGATGACGAGGCGACTCCGGCGACCACCGCGGCGCAGGCTACGACCGCGTCGCAGGCGACGACGGCCACAACGGCCACCGAACCGGAGGTGACGACGACCGCGGCCACGACGACCGCGCCGGCCCAGCCTGACGTCGTCCGCATCAGCGTCTCGGTGCCGGGGGACAAGGCGCCGACCGTAAAGCACTTCACTATCCAGCAGGGTCGCCAGGTCGTCTTCGTCGTCAAGTCCGAGCTTGCGGACGAGGTGCACCTGCACGGCTACGACCTCACCGCCGACGTCGCTCCCGGTGAGCCCGCGACGATCCGCTTCAAGGCGACCGCCCCCGGCGTGTTCGAGGCCGAGCTCGAGAGCCGCAGCCTTCCGATCGCAGAGCTCGAGGTTCGCCCCTGACGCTCTTGGCCCACGGGATCGGCGGGGTGCGCGACCTGCCCGTTCCCGATTGGCTCTTCTTCTGGGGCGGCGCCGTCGTGCTCGTCCTCTCGTTTCTCGCGCTCGGGGCGCTCTGGAAGACCCCGCAGCTCGAGCGCCGTCGCGCTGGCCATCCGTTGCCGGCCGGGCTCGAGCGGTTTCTTCGCTCGCCTGTCCTGCACGGGATCCTCGGTGCCATCTCGGCGGGCCTGCTCGTCCTCATCTTCCTGACCGCGCTGATTGGCGAGCCGTCCTCGGCGCAGAATCTCGCTCCGACCTTCATCTACGTGATCTTCTGGCTCGGCCTCGTGCCGGTGCAGGTCGTGTTCGGGAACGTCTGGCGCGTGCTCAATCCGTGGCTCGCGCTCGCGAACGGAGTCGAGTGGGTCTGGCGGAAGCTCGGGCAGGACTGGAAGCCGCCGCTCGAGTATCCGGAGCGACTTGGTGTCTGGCCGGCTGCATTCTTCCTCCTGTGCTTCGCGGCGCTCGAGCTCTGCTATGCGGAGCCCGCCAGTCCGCGGGCGCTGGCGCTCGCGATCGCTCTCTACAGCTACGCGATGTGGTTCGGCATGGCCGCCTATGGCCGGCGCGAATGGGACTCACGCGGTAACGGCTTCACCGTCTACTTCGGCCTGCTGGCCCGGATCGCGCCGTTCGGCGAGCACGAAGGCCGGCTCGTGCTGCGGATGCCGTTCTCCGGCCTCTCCGGTCGCGAGGCGACGCCGGGGGTGTTGGCATTCGTCGCCGTGATGCTGGGGTCGGTCGGC
Source organism: Gaiellaceae bacterium (assembly GCA_045403015.1). Lineage (GTDB taxonomy): Bacteria > Actinomycetota > Thermoleophilia > Gaiellales > Gaiellaceae > Gaiellasilicea. The sequence goes on from JAXIPI010000182.1 coordinate 2,328, forward strand.
TTCGACGGCCTCAGCCGCGCCCCCTTCTGGCAAGACCTGCGCGCCCGGATAGAGGGGCCGTACATCGTCGATCAGCCTGGCCGGGCGGAGCTCTACTCGACGGCGCTCTCGCTGGCCGGCCTGGTTGGCTGCGTGCTCGCTGTCGCGCTCGCGTATCTCGCGGCCGTGTGGGTTGCCGAGCGCACCGTCCGCTCCGACCGCTCGCTCGTGCCGGAGTTCGTTCAGAGCCTCGTGCCGATCGCGCTGGTCTACGCGGTCGCGCACTACTTCACGCTGCTCGTGATCCAGGGGCAGTACGCGCTCCCGCTCGCCTCCGATCCGTTCGGCTTCGGCTGGGACATTTTCGGCACCCTCGACTACGCGCCGAACATCGCACCCTTCTCCCCGAACACCGTCTGGTACGTCCAGGTCGGCTCGCTCGTCGCCGGCCACGTCGCCGGTCTGACCGTGGCGCACGATCGCGCCGTCGCGATCCTGCCCGAACGCGACGCGCTCCGATCCCAGTACGCCATGCTGGGGTTGATGGTCGTCTACACCGTCGGTGGGCTGTGGCTCCTTTCCAGGGGCTAGTTGCCCACGGCGGCACCGGCGGTGCGATCGCGGAGGTGCTGGTCGTCGTCAGCATCGCCGCGATCTTCTTGGCCGTCTGGCTGCGCGAGCGGCGGGCGCGCCGCTCGGACAGCGACGAACCTTCCTAGATCAGGCCGCAGTACCGTGCGGTATTCGGCCACGGGTAGAAGCCGCGCCCGCTTCTGTGCGCCCGCTCGGCGACCCACATCTGCTCGACCGGCGTCCAGCGGTCCGCGGTGCCCTTACGCCGCAGAAGCTCCGGCCCGTACGCACGCTGGAAGTTGATGTCCATCTGCAGCCCGCCGTAGTAGCCGTTGCCAGTTCGCGTGCTCCAACCCTGGGTGGGATTGCGCTCGTAGCGGTGGATGCAGAGCCAGGCTCCGCGGTGCGGCGGATGCTTGGCCTGGTACTGGGCTGTGCGCGCCCGCGCTTGCCAGAGATCGCGGATCCGCTCGACAGACTTCTCGTCGTCGCTCCTCCGCTCGCGGTAGCTGGTCGGAGTCCTGGGCTTGCGCATCAGGGACTGCCAGCGCCAGGTCTCGACCCGAAACTCGTCGATCTGCTCCATCTGCGCGACCCGCGTCGAGGACGCGGTCGCTGCATTGGGCTGGGGGAAAGCGCCCGCGCCCAGAGAGAGGGCGCCGATAAGCACGAACAGGCGGGCGAACAGGCTTCTCACACAGTTCTCCTTGCTCGGGAACACGGTCGGCGGTCCGGGCGCGGAAAAACCGCAGTGGCGCCCGGGCGGCACGTCTATTGCGCGTGCAGGCTAGCAGTCAGATTGTTTGCAAGAGGTAATTCCTGTTACACGCGGACGACCGTGCCCGCATACAAAAGTCCTGCACCTACTGCTACGAAGACGGCGGTTTGCGCCGCGCCGAGGCCCGCGAGCGCGCTGCCCGCTGCCGCCACGGCGAACCCTGCGAGCAGCAGGCTGTTGCCGACTGGGCGACGGCGCAGGCCCGCGACGGCGACCCCGATCAGCGCCAGCGACCCCGCGGCGTTGCCGGCGATCGCGATCACCCGGGCGGGGAAGAGGCTCAGGTGCTCCTGCGCCTCGGGTATCGACGTGCCGGCGATCGTTCCTTCGATCGGAACCCCCAGCGCAACGCCCGCCGCGAGCCCCGTGTAGACCAGCGCGATCGGCGCTGCCGCGCGCACGCCGATGCCGAGCAGCGACCCGGTCCCGAGGAGCGCTGCGGTCAGGAGTCCCCCGCAGAGGTAGTAGGCGCGGAACACACCGTCGTTCCAACCGGCGGCGGCTCCCCACGCGATCGCCGCGGCGCCGAGCGCGTAGGCCGCGAGCCCCGCGCTCCAGGCCAGGAGTTGTGGCTCGCGCCGCTCGCGCCAGCGCGACGCGAGCAGACCGGCGAGCCGCAGAGTCAGGAGCGCCGCGGCGAAGGCGAGGAGCGCTTCCACGCAGCCCAGCCTAGTGAGATTGTGTTTCTGAAACACAAGCGGCCTCGGCCCACGCAACCATGCGGGCCGGAGGGGCCTTGTGTTTCAGAAACACAAAGCGCCCACGTCCCGCTGCCACGCTAGGCTGCGGTGATGGCGCAGAAGCGGTACCTGTTCACGCCCGGACCGACCCCGGTGCCTCCGCAGGTGCTCGCAGCGCTGTCCGAACAGGTGATCCACCATCGTGCGCCGGATTTCCGCGAGGTGTACGCACGGGTGCTCGGCCGGCTGAAGGAGGTCCATCGAACCTCGTCGGAGGTGCTCCTCTTCACCTGCTCGGGCACGGGAGGCTTCGAGTCGGCGATCGTCAATCTCTGCTCGCCCGGCGAACGCGTGCTCGCCGTCTCGGCGGGCTCGTTCGGCGAGCGCTGGGCGGCGATGGCGCGCACCTTCGGCTGCGAGGTCGAGGAGCTTCGCTACGCGTGGGGCGAGACGCCGACCGCGGAGGATCTCGTCCGCAAGCTGGGGGAGATCGAACCCGTCGCGCTCGTCTTCCTCGTCCACTCCGAGACCTCGACCGGCGTCGTCTCAGACATTCAGGCGCTCGCGGCGGTCGCGAAGGAGGCCGGCGCGCTCGTCGTCGTCGACGCCGTCTCGAGCCTCGGCGCGGTAGCGCTGGAGATGGACGACTGGGGCCTAGACGTCGTCGTCTCCGGCTCGCAGAAGGCGCTGATGACGCCGCCGGGCCTTGCCACCGTCTCTGTCTCGCCGGCCGCGTGGGAGCAGGTGGCCCGCACGACGACACCCCGCTTCTACCTCGACTGGGAGCGCACGAGGAAGGCGCAGGAGAAGCTCGACAGCG
>JAXIPI010000038.1:0-4024 GCA_045403015.1 Gaiellaceae bacterium
TCGGCCTGTACGAAGGCCACGCCCCGCGCTTCGTCAAGCAGTACGCGGACCTCGCGGAGGTGATCAGGGACGCGGTCGGCCGGTATGTCGAAGAGGTTCGCGAGCGCCGCTTCCCGGAGGAGCAGCACACGTACGCGATGCCCGACGGCGAGCTCGAGCTCTTCGAGGAAGCCCTAGAAGACCGTGCGGAGGCTCGCGAACGCCGCTAGGAAGAGGACGACCAGCCCGAGCGCGGCGAGTGAGCGCCCCCAGGTCCATCCGTGCACGGCCCGCACGCCGACGAGGAGCAGCACGGCCGACCAGGCGGCGAATCCGAGCTCGAGCAGGTCGAAGAGCCGCGCCCCCACCCCGTCGTCCGAGCCGCCGCGGCGGAAGACGTCGCTGCCGTAGAACGCGAGCTGGAGCGGCCAGACGAGCAGCAAAGAGAGGGCGATGGGAGCAACCGCGAAGCCGAGAAGGTGCCGAGCGCGTCGGAACGTGCCGACGCTTCCCATGCCGCGGGTGCCGAGATAGAGAGCGCCGCCGACGATGAAGTAGCCCGCGAAGGCGATGATCCCGCCGGCGATGACAGCCCAGATCGCGACGTTCACGGCGTCGTACTCGGGATCGTCGTAGAGCGTGCGCGCCGTGCTCGAGGCCAGGGCGGTTGCGATTCCGGCGAGAGCCGTGAGCGCGAGGACCGGCTCGGAGCGGGCGTCCACATCCTCCCTCGACTCGTTCCGCAGCGCGACGAACACCGACGTCGGCGAGAGGAAGACGGCCGGCACTCGGAGCCACCACTGGCGGTCGGGGTCCACGCCCCGAATGTAGTCGCTAGCCGACGTTCGGGAACTTGACCGGCTGGTTCGAGCTCGTGAGCCGGTAGCGGATCTCGAAGTCGAGCGTCTTGCCCTGCGCCTCCATGCCAAGCGTGACGAGGGCCGTGCTCAGCAGGTGCGTGCTCTCGTCGATCGAAAGCACCGCCTTGATGTCGTCGAACTTGATGCCGAGATCGTCGAGGTCGAACGAGAAGCCGGGGTTCGCGCTGCCAGGCCCGGAGAGCGAGCCGAGCTTCGCCATCGCCTTGATCATCCCGGTCGTGTCGATCTCGCCGGCGATGGTCGTCACCGGCTTGCCGCCGATCTCCTGGTGCTCGGCGACGCGCACGTCCCGGACGTAGCGGGCGAGCTCCTGGAATGCGCCGGCCCCCATCGAGCCGCTCACGCCGTTCATCTCCCGCGGCACCGGCATCGATACCCATTTGCCGTTCGTATCGCTCATCCAGGCGCGGTTGCCGCGGATCACCATCCGGAAGTCCTTGCCGGCTGCCTCGGGGATGCCGCTCGCATGCAGCGAGAACGACGCGCCTTCCTTCGAGGCCGCGCCTTCCATTGCCAGGTCGATCTGCTTCCCTTCCATCTGGAAGCCGACGCTCGCCTCGAACGTGGCCGAGTGGAGCTGTGCCTGCGCCTGCTCGGCCTCCTGCAGGAGCTCTTGGGCGCGGTTGCCTTCCTCTGTACTGCAGCCGGAGAGAAGGAATGCCGCGGCGGCGACGATGGCGAGGAGCCGAATCACGATCCGGACATCGGCACAGGCCCCTGAGGGCTGCATCCCTCACTTGGTACGTTCAGCACGTGGACGAAGCGCTCACCGAGCAGGTGCGAACCGCGATGCCGTACGCTGCAACGCTTGGACTCGAGCTGATCGCCGCCTCGAAAGAGGAGGTGCAGGCGGCCGTCACGTGGGACGAGCGGCTGACGACGGCTGGGGGGATCCTCCACGGCGGCGTCTTGATGGGCCTCGCCGACGCAGCGGGCGCCTACTGCGCGTTCCTCAACCTGCCCGAGGGCTCGACCGCGACGGCGACGATCGAGTCGAAGACGAACTTCTTCTCAGCCGTCCGCTCGGGGCGGGTCGAGGCGCGCTCACGGCCGCTCCACCGCGGCGGCCGCACGATCGTCGTCGAGACCGATCTCTTCGACGAGAGTGGCAAGCACGTGGCCCGCGTCACCCAGACGCAGGCCGTTCTCTAGTCGAATGCCGCGCTGAGCGACGCGCGCGAGACCTGCCTGTCCGACGGCGGTGGGAGGCCGTCCGTCCGCAGCACGTTTGCTGCCTCGACCAGGGCTCCGTAGGCCGCGGCCGCCAGCAGGCTCCCAGTCGAGACGCGGCGGACACCCACGCCGGCCAGCTCGGCGACGGTCGGGCCGCCCGGCAGGATGAGCACGTTGAGGGGGATCTCGACCGCAGCGACGACGGAGGCAATCCGCCCCAGATCCGTGAGACCGGGCGCGTACAGCGCGTCGGCACCGGCGTCGCGATAGGCGATCAGGCGCGCGATCGTGTCGTCGAGATCGTCGGAGCCCCGGATGTGGTTCTCGGCCCGAGCGGTCACCACCATCGGCTCCGGCAAGCCTCGCGAGGCCTCGACGACGGCGGCAACACGCTCGGCCGCGACGCCGATCTCATCGAGGGACTGAGTGGCCGGGTCGTAGTCCTCGACCGAGAAGCCGGCAGCGCCCGCCTCGGCGAGCAGCGCCACCGTATCGGCAACTCCGCCCGGGTCATCCGGATAGCACCGCTCGCTGTCCACGTTGAGAGGCAGTTCCGTCGCCGCAGCGAGCTCCGTGACGTGCGAGACCAACTCAGCGCGTGTGACCGTCTGGTCGTGCTTGCCGAGAGCCCACGCGAAGCCGGCACTCGTCGTCGCGAGCGCGTCGAAGCCGCACGAGGCGAGCAGCCGGGCCGAGCCGATGTCCCACGGATTCGGCATCACGAACAGCCGATCTGCGGCGTGCAGCTCCCTGAAACGTTCCCGGCGCCCGGCGGCGGTGCTCACGTCAGCACCCGCGCGAGCTCGCGCTTCCCGTTCTCCACCACAGGGACCCCGTGCGACACGAGCACGTGCTCCACGGGAAGGTCGAGCAGGGGGAGCAGCGACTTGCGCAGGTCCTCATGCGTCGCTTTCCCAAGCCACCGCTGGGGACAGAGGCGGAGCGGCTCGTCGGTGGCGCGGGGTTTCGCGCCGGCGCCGAGCAGGACGTCGCCGACGACGACGGCGCGGTGCTCCGGCAGCCAGTACACGGCCTCGGACGGGCGTGCGGTCGGGAACGGGACGATCCCGCCTGGCAGCTCTCCGGCCTCCACGTCCTCGGCCTCGACGCCACGGTTCCGGAGCGGCTGCTGAGAGCGCGCGGGTGCCCAGACGCGAGCCTTCAGCCCGGCGGCCGCACGGGCGTGGTAGTAGAGCGTCAGGAGGACGTGCTTCGGGCGCGGGAGGTCGGCGGGCGGATCGAGCGGGTCGATCAGCACGAGCCCGTCGGCCGTGTCGACCGCGACCGAGCCGACCTGCTCCTCCCAGTGGTCGTGCCAGGCGGTCCAGCGGCGAAGGCCGGGGGCGATCTCCTGCATCAGGCTGCGACCGGCTCCCCGCGCGGCGCGAGCACGTTGCGGAGGTACTCCCCGGTGGCCGACCCCTCGGTCTCCGCGATCTGCTCGGGCGTTCCGGCCGCGATCAGCTCGCCACCGGCCTCCCCACCCTCCGGGCCGAGGTCGACGACCCAGTCGGCCTGCTTGATCACGTCGAGGTTGTGCTCGATCACGAGCACGGTGTTGCCGTTGTCGACCAGCCGCTGCAACACCTCGAGCAGCTTCTCGATGTCGGCGAAGTGCAGCCCCGTCGTGGGCTCGTCGAGGATGTACAGCGTCCGCCCCGTCGCCACCTTGGACAGCTCGGCGGCGAGCTTGACGCGCTGCGCCTCACCACCCGACAGCGTCGTCGCGGGCTGGCCGAGCCTGATGTAGTCGAGCCCGACGTCGTGCAGCGTCTGCAGCCGGCGCCGGAGCTTCGGGATCTTGGCGAAGAAGCGCAGCGCCTCTTCGACGGACATCTCGAGAACGTCCGCGATCGACTTGCCCTTGAAGCGCACCTCGAGCGTCTCGCGGTTGTAACGCGCGCCCTTGCACGTCTCGCACGGCACGTAGACGTCGGGGAGGAAGTGCATCTCGATCTTGATCTGCCCGTCACCCTTGCACGTCTCGCAAC
>JAXIPI010000096.1:0-3095 GCA_045403015.1 Gaiellaceae bacterium
TGGTCGTGACCCATCCGGACTACCCGACGCAGGGAGTCCCGGTCGAGGAGCAGCGCGAGCTCGCCGAGCGGGGCGCCGTGCTCGAACGCTGCTTTGCCCCGATCCATTCGGGCAAGGTGTCGTGGGATGAGACGTTCGAAGCGATCCGCGTGACCGGGCCGGAGCACAACGTTCTCTCGACCGATCTCGGCCAGGTGACGAACCCACCGGTGGAGGACGGCCTCGCCCTGATGGCCGACCGCCTGCTCGAGGCCGGCTTCTCGGAGCAAGATGTGCGCACGATGGCGGTCGTCAATACGAGGGAGCTCGCCGGTGCCTAGGACCATTCTCGTCGTGAGCGCGCATGCCGCCGACTTCGTCTGGCGCGCTGCCGGCGCGATCGCCACGCTCGTCGAGGGTGGGGGCACGGCGCACGTGGTCGCCCTTTCCTACGGTGAGCGCGGCGAGTCCGGCGAGCTATGGAAGGAGGAGGGGCAGACGGAGGAGCGCGTGAAAGAGATCCGTCACGGCGAGGCGCAGATCGCCGCGGCCGCACTAGGCGCGGACTTCCGCGGCCTCGACCTCGGTGACTACCCGCTCGTCATGGATGCGGCCGCCGTCGAGCGGCTGGCGGACCTGATCCGGGAGCTCGAGCCGCAGCTGATCTTCACCCACGCTGCGCGCGACCCGTTCAACCCCGACCACGGAGTTGCGTACGAGGCCACCCTCCAGGCGCGCCAGCTTGCGAGCGGCGCGGGTGTCGCGAGCGCGTTCAAGACGATTCCGCCGCCCGAGCTGCTGCTCTTCGAGCCGCACCAGCCAGAGCTGTGCGGCTTCGTGCCCACTACGTTTCTCGACATCACGCCCGTGTGGGAAAAGAAGGTGGCCGCGATGGGGGCGATGGGCGCGCAGGGGTACCTCAGGCAGTACTACTCCGAGCGCGCGGAGCACCGCGCCAACCACGCCCGCCGGATCTCCGGTCGTAACGACATCCGTTACGCGGAGGCGTTCCAGCGCGAGATCCCCGTCGTCGTCGACGCGCTATGACCGACTACTCGGCTCTCGCCGGGCTCGGCGTCGCGACCATCCACGAGGCCGCCGGCCGCACCGGGATCATCGATGTGCTGCTGACCCAGGTCGTTGCCGGCTCTCGCGTCGCAGGCCCCGCGCGGATCGCGCTCTGTGCAGCGGGAGACAACACGATGGTGCACGCGGTCGTCGCACATGCAAATCCCGGCGACATCCTTGTGTTGACGAGCTCCGAGCCGACGCCCGTCGCGCTGGTCGGCGAGCTGCTGGCGACGCAGGCGCAGGCGCAGGGCGTCGCCGGGATTCTCGTCGACGGCGCCGTGCGGGACCTCGACGAGCTCATTGCGATCGGCCTGCCGATCTGGACCCGGTCCGTCTGCGCACAGGGGGCCACGAAGGGCACGGTAGGAAAGCTGGACGTGCCGGTCGTCGTCGGCGGTAGCACGATCCGGCCAGGCGATCTCGTCGTGCTGGACTGCGACGGGGCGATGGTGCTCCCAGCCGAGCGCGTCGACGAGGTGCTGCCGCTCGCACTCGAGCGGGCCGAGCACGAGCGCGCGATGCGAGACCGGTACGCAGCCGGCGAGCTTTCCTACGATCTGCAAGGCATCCGCCACCTCGTGGAGGACTGATGGAGATCGCTGTGTTGGGCCTCGGTGAGGCCGGTGGCAGGCTCGCCGCCGATCTCGTCGTAGCCGGCTGCGCGGTGCGTGGGTGGGATCCCGCGCGACAGCCGCCGGGAGTCACCAACGCCGACAGCGACCGAGCCGCGGTAAGAGGCGCCGACGTCATTCTCAGCGTGAACTCCTCGGCGGTCGCCTTCGACGTCGCGGCGCACGTCGCGGGCGAGCTCGGCGGCGACACGCTCTACGCCGATCTGAACACGTCATCGCCACAGCTCAAACGGGAGCTGGCGGAAGCGCTGCCGGTTCGGTTCGCGGATGTTGCCCTGATCGGAGTCGTGCCGAGCCTCGGGCTGGCGACACCGGCGCTGGCGTCCGGCGCGGGCGCGGCTCGCTTCGCCGAGCTCTTCCAGCCGCTCGGGATGCCGGTCGAAGTGGTCGGCCCCAGCCCAGGGGACGCAGCCGGCCTGAAGCTGCTGCGCAGTGTCTTCATGAAGGGTATTGCGGCGGCCGCGCTCGAGAGCCTCGAGGCCGCTCAGGCCGCCGGCGTCGAGACCCGCGTGTACGACGACATCGCCGCGGTGATCGGAAAGCCGCTTCTCGACCGGCTGCTCGCGGGCTCGCGCGTCCACGCCGTTCGGCGCGTCGACGAGATGTGGGCGGCCGCCCGGTATCTCGAAGAGCTCGGCGTTCAGCCGCGGGTCGCCCGGGCCGCAGCCGAGTGGCTAGCCGACCTCGACCCGGACCAGGCCGTAGGCCTCGAGCGCCCCGAGTAGCTCCCGATGGCCGAACGCCTCGCCCGGCGAGGCGAAACCGACCTTGCGCGGCGGCTGGTGCGCGAGGTGGTGCGCGGCGAACGCCTGGATCAGACCCGTCTGGAGGTATGCGCCCTGCCCCTGCGCGGACACCCGGACCGTCTCGAGGTTGCCACGCCCGACAACGACGTCGACGGTGCGCTGCTGGCGGCGGTTCTCACGCGGCGGCAATCCCGGCTGCATCGAGTCGGCGATCCCAGCGAGCACCGTGCGCTGCTCCTCGGGCGGCAACGGCTTGATCTTCTCCTGGTAGTCCCGCTGGCCCGCGACGATGCCCTCCATGAGCGAGCGGTCGAGCAGGCCGCCGAAGGCGCGCACGTTTGCGATCTGCGGGTGATCCTTGAACCAGACCGGGTGAGGGAAGCCGCCCCACGGCAGCGCGAGCTGCGTCGTGATCGCGCTTGGGATCGTCACCTCGAACGTCGTCACCGGCGGCCACTCCTTGTACTCGTTCTGCTCGAGGTAGATCGACTCCCACTGGAGCTGGCCGAAGATCGTCTGAGTCGACCCGTAGGTCGGGAAGCCCATGAACATCGAAAGGATCTCGAGCGAGTCGATCCCGGGCGACTGCTCGATCGCGATCCGCGCGCACGCCTCCGCGACGGCCGACATGTACGCCGTCGCGGGCGCGAGCAGCAAGCCCGCCTCG
>JAXIPI010000446.1:0-14793 GCA_045403015.1 Gaiellaceae bacterium
AACTCGCTCCGGGTCGGAGACCACCTGCTCCAGAGAATGGGGGCGAGGACACCTGTAGCAGCATCGGTTCAAGAAGAAGGCGCGTCGTGAGCTCCGTCGCGGAGGCGCCGAAGACGATCCGCTCGACGATTCCGGCTCGACTCGACCGCTTGAGCTGGTCGCCATTCCACACCCGCATGGTCGCGGGGCTCGGGGCCGCCTGGATCCTCGACGGCCTCCAGATCACGATTGCGAGCTCGGTGACGGGCGTGCTCCTCCAGCCCGACACGCTCGACATGACCTCAAGCCAGGTGGGCCTGATCGCGTCGGTCTACCTCGTTGGCCAGGTGGTCGGCGCGCTCGTCTTCGGAAGGATGTCGGATCAGCTCGGGCGGACGCGGCTGCTCGTCATCACCCTCCTCCTGTACCTCTTCGGCACAGGGCTCGCGGCGTTCACGGTGAACGATGGCGGCTGGTTCTGGCTCGTCTACTTCTACGGCACCCGGTTCATCGCGGGTATGGGGATCGGCGGCCAGTACGCGGCCATCAACTCCGCGATCGACGAGATGATGCCCTCGAAGTATCGCGGCCGTGTCGACATCTGGATCAACGGCAGCTACTGGGCCGGGGCGATCCTCGGCTCGTTCGTCTCTCTCATCTTCCTGAACGCGTTCGCCCCCAACGTCGGGTGGCGGCTCGCGTTCCTGATGGGCCCCGTGCTCGCAATCGTCGTCCTCGTCGTGGCGCGCACCCTCCCCGAGAGCCCGCGTTGGCTCATGACCCACGGCCGCATGGAGGAGGCGGAGAGAGAGCTTGCGAAGATCGAGGAGGCCGTGCAAAAGTCGGGCCAGGAGCTCGAGCCCGTCGACGACTCGCAGGCCCTCGAGCTCACTCCCGAGAAGCGGTACGGCTACGTCACGTTCCTGGGCCTGGTCTTCCGCACATACCCCAAGCGGGCGATTCTCGGCGCGACACTGATGATCACTCAGTCGTTCCTGTACAACGCCATCTACTTCACCTACGGGTTGGTGCTCGTCCAGTTCTACGGCGTTTCCGCCGACAAGGTGCCCCTCTACGGGCTCGCATTCGCAGTCGGCAACCTGTGCGGGCCGCTCATACTCGCGCCGCTCTTCGACAGCGTGGGCCGCAAGCCGATGATCTCGGGCACCTACATCATCTCGGGCGTTTTGCTGGCGATCAGTGGCTGGATGTTCGACCAGGGCGAGCTCACCGCGACCACGCAGACCTTCTGCTGGATCGTCATCTTCTTCTTCGCCTCTGCAGGGGCAAGCGCCGCCTACCTCACCGTCAGCGAGACGTGGCCGATCGAGATCCGTGCCGAGGCGATCGCGGTGTTCTTCGCGATCGCGCAGATCTTCGGGGCGTTCGGCCCGCTCTTCTACGGTGCGCTGATCGGTGACGGGTCCAGCCCGACCGGGCTCTTCATCGGCTACGTCGTGGGGGGAGCAATCATGGTCTTCGGCGGAGTCGTCGAGCTCCTCATCGGGATCAAGGCGGAAGGCAAGTCGCTCGAAGACATCACGAAACCGATCACCTCCACGCAGGTGGACCCTCCGGGAGGCGGGCCGATGCCCGCGCCGACGGGGTAGTTCCGAAAACACAAGGTGGCTAGCAGGGCCGAGACGAGCGCGGTCTACGGGGCGGGGATCGTCCAGGGGATCGCGCTCGTCACGTTCCCGGCCGCGAGCACGATCCTCACCGACCCGGCCGAGTACGACCTCTCGAACACGCAGTACTCCGGCTTGTTCGTGCCGCAGGTGATCACCGCCATCGCGGCCTCCCTGCTCGGCGCGCGTCTGGCCGACCGCTTCGGGACGAAGCGCGTCTATCTCGCCGGGCTCACGGCCGGTCTACTCTCGATGAGCCTCCTCATCGTCAGCCAGTTCTTCACGTCGGACCAACCGGTTGCGTACGCCCTCCTCCTCCTGGCCACGGCATGCCTGGGGGTGGGGTTCGGGCTCACCGTGCCCACGCTGAACGTCCTTGCGGCCGCCTTCCATCCGGGCGCGGTCGACCGAGCCGTGCTCGTCCTGAACGCGCTGCTGGGGCTCGGCACGGTGCTCGCGCCCGTCTTCGTCGCGATCTTTCTCGGCCTCGGCTTCTGGTGGGGGATGCCGTTGACCTCGGCGGCGATGCTGCTCGCGCTGCTCGTCGTGAGCCTGCGCTTGCCGCTGCAGGCGCGGGCGCCGGACGCGGCGCCGCGCGGAGCCAGGCCGCCGCTGCCGGCCCGATTCTGGGTCTATGCAAGCTTCGCCGTCCTCTACGGCGTCTGCGAGACCCTCAACGGCAACTGGGCACAACTCGACCTGACGAGCGAGCTCGGCGCGTCGCAGACGACCGCCGCGCTCGCTCTCACGGCTTTCTGGGCGATGGTGACGCTGGGACGGGTTCTCTTCGCCGCCCTCCAGCGTCGGCTACCGGCACGACTCACGTACCACTTCCTCCCCTTCTTGCTCGCCGGGGCGTTCGTGCTCATCGCGCTGCTCCCAGAGGACGAGCCCGTTCTCGGAGTGCTGGCGTTCGGCCTCGCCGGCCTGGGGTGCTCGGCACTCCTGCCGCTCACAATCAGCTTCGGCCAGAAGGAGCTCGCCTCCGTCTCGGCCGCTGTCGCGGGAGGCGTGATCGCGTTCTACCAGCTCGGCTACGGCATCGCGGCCTTCGGCGTCGGCCCGCTGCTGGACGGCGGCGTCGGGCTGCCCACGATCTACGCGTGCGCGGCCCTCATCGCCGCTGCGATGGGCGTCTGGTCCTTCGTCGTCGCACGAGGCCGGCCGAGCCCCACTACCCTCCACCCGGTGCCGGGATAGACAGGGCTGTGCGTCGGTGAACTCTCCATCCGGTGAGCAGATCGAGATCAGCTTCGGTGACCAGCGGGCGGTCGTCGTGGAGGTCGGCGGAGGGCTGCGCACTTATTCCGCGGCCGGCCGCGAGCTGCTCGACGGCTACCCGGCAGACGGGCAGATCGTTTCGGGCCGCGGGCAAGTCTTGGTCCCGTGGCCGAATCGCCTTCAGGACGGCGTTTACGAGTTCGATGGCCGGCGCCACCAACTCCCGCTCACGGAGCCCGAGCAGCGGAACGCCATCCATGGACTCGTCCGCTGGGCCGGCTGGCGGGTCGCCGAGCGCGAGTCGAGCCGAGTCGCGATGGAGCACACGGTTCATCCCCAGCCGGGCTACCCGTTCTCGCTCGCCGTCCGCATCGAGTACGCGCTCTCCGACCAGGGCCTGTCGGTCGCAACCACGGCCACGAACGCCGGCGCGGATCCGTGCCCGTACGGGTGCGGCGCCCATCCGTACCTGACCCTCGGGACGGCGACCGTCGATTCGATCGTCTTGACGGCGCCGGGACGACAGGTACTCCGCTCGGACGACCGCGGCATACCGACGGATCAGGTGCCGGTGGAAGGCACCGAGTACGACTTCAGGCGACCGAGGGCCATCGGTGCCACGCGCCTCGACCACTGCTTCACCGACCTCGAGCGGGACGACGGCCTCGCCCGCGTCGAGCTGAGCGACCCTGCCGAGAGGAGCGGGCTGACGCTCTGGATGGACGAGGCCTACGGATACGTGATGCTCTTCACCGGAGATCCGCTCCCTGACGTCAACAGGCGGAGCCTTGCTGTCGAGCCCATGACCTGCCCGCCGAATGCGTTCCGCACCGGCGAGGCAGTGGTTCGACTCGAACCGGGGGGCTCGTTCACGAGCACGTGGGGCCTCACACCCTCGCTGTCCCCGTGATCGCCTTCATCCCGGTTGCCGCGGAGGCCCCGCTGCCGGACGCCGGGTCGCTCGTGCTCGTTCTCGCGGCCGCGAGTGCCGGGGCGATCCTGTCCAGGGTGCACCGGCGGATCGCCCTGCCCACCGTCGTCCTCGAGATCGTGCTCGGGATCCTCATCGGCCCCGAGGGGTTGGGCCTGGCTGAGATCGACAGCCACATCGACTTCCTCGCGAACCTGGGGCTCGTGTTCCTGTTCTTCTTCGCCGGGCTCGAGCTGATCGTGCACCGCGTAGCTCGCCGTTCGCTCGTGCGTGGAACGACCGGCTGGGCGATCTCGCTGGCGATCGGCCTCGTCGCGGGCCTCGTCTTGCATCAGGCGGGTCTCGACGCGGAGGCCTGGCTCCTCGGAGTGGCGCTCAGCACAACAGCCCTGGGGACCCTCGTGCCGATTCTTGCCGACGAGGGCCTGCTCCCGACGCCGCTCGGCTCGGCGGTGTTGGGCGCCGGCGTCGCGGGGGAGTTCTGGCCGATCGTCGTGATCTCGATCTTTCTGACCGGTGCCTACGGTGCCGCCACCGAGACACTGCTCCTCCTCGTCTTCGGCGCCGTTGTGCTGGTCGCGGCGGCAGCTGCGCTGCGCGCGCGCCCGCCTGGCGTCGTCCGGGTGCTCCAGCAGACAGTGCACACGACGGGTCAGGCAGCCGTCCGTCTGTCTGTGTGCATTCTCGCGGCGCTCGTCTTCCTCTCGATCGAGGTGGGATTCGACTTCGTCCTCGGTGCGTTTGCCGGAGGCCTCGTCGTGGGCCTGGCCCTGAGCTCCCCGGAAGCCGCACCCGTGCGCATGCGGCTGGAGGGCGTCGGCTTCGGCTTCCTGATCCCGATCTACTTCGTCGTCACGGGAATGAACTTCGACCTCGACAGCCTGCTGACGCCGACCGGCATCGGCCTGGCGGCTCTCTTCCTCGGGCTCTTCGTCGTCGTCCGGGGCACGCCGTCGCTGCTCTGGCTCCGGGAGCTGGGACCGCGCCGGACCGTCAGCCTCGCCCTCTGCGCCGCCACCGGTCTGCCGCTGATCGTGGCGATTGTGGGAATCGGCACGGAACGAGGAGCGATCGCCGCCGATGTCGGCACGTCGCTCATCGGCGCCGGGATGATCTCCGTGCTCGTCCTGCCCTTGTTGGCCACGGCGATCGCGAGCCGGGAATCATCCCGCCTGGGTGATGCCGACTCGCCGTCGCCTGCCTAGGTTGGAGGCCGGAGGTGCGACATGCCGAATGAAGCGAAGGGCCCACGCCCGCGCGTCCTGATCCTCGGTGGAGGCTTCGCCGGGCTCGGCGCCGCAAAAGCGCTGAAGGATGAAGACGTCGACGTCGTGCTGGTCGACAAGCACGACTACCACACCTTCCAGCCGCTCCTCTACCAGGTCGCCACCGACCTACTCGAAACCGCAGCGGTCGGACACCCCCTCCGCGACTTCTTTCACAAGGAACCGAACATCACCGTTCACCAGGCGACGGTCACCGCGATCGACCTGGACAAGCGCGAGGTGGAGTTCGCCGAGATGGCACCGCTCACGTACGACTACCTCGTGCCGGCGCTGGGTGCGGAGGTCAACTTCTTCGGAGCCGAAGGCGCTCCCGAGCACGCCTTCCCGATGTACACGCTCGTCGACGCGGTGCGCCTCAAGAAGCACATCCTGGACAAATGGGAAGCCGCCGACCGGGATCCCACGCTCCTGGACGACGGGATCGTCAACGTCGTGGTCGTCGGCGGCGGGCCGACCGGCGTGGAGAGCGCGGGCGCGCTGGCAGAGCTCTACCGCAACAACTTCGCGGAGGACTACCCGAACCTGCCGCAGGAGAAGGCGCGGATCATCCTGGTCGAGGCCGCTCCGGAGCTCTTCATGATGTTCAAGCCGAAGCTCCGGCACTACGCGAAGGAGGCGCTGGAGGAACGCGGCGTCGAGGTCCTGGTCGGCGAGCTCGTCAGCTCCATCGAGCCGACGCGGGTCACGCTGAAGTCCGGCACGGTGCTCGAGGCGCATACGCTCATCTGGGGCGCCGGCCTGCAGGCAAGTCCGCTCTCCGGCTCGCTGGGGCTCGAGCTGCAGAAGGGCAACCGCATCGCCGCAGAGCCTGACCTCAGCGTCGCCGGGCATCCCGAGGTGTTCGCCGTCGGCGACGTCGCGTGGATCACAGACACGAAGACCGACGAGGTGCTGCCGCAGCTCGGCTCGGTCGCGCTTCAGGCGGGCGCACACGCCGGCGAGAACATCGCGCGCCTCGTCGCGGGCAAGGAGACGAAACCCTTCCGCTACCACGACAAGGGCACGATGGCGACCATCGGCCGCGGCGCAGCGGTCGTTCAGCTGCCGCACGGACGGACGATGAAGGGCGAGCCGGCGTGGCTCGCTTGGGGTGCGGTCCACCTCTCGCTGCTGTCGACCGGCGAGGACCGGGCCAAGGCCGTTGTGGACTGGACCTGGGCCGGCTTCACCCACGAGCGCGCCAGTCGAATCAGCATCGACGCGTAGCTACGAGAAGACGTTGACGGCCCGTGCGATCACGAGGCCGAGGATCCCGAGCGAGATCACCGCCTGCACCGCCATCGCGAGCTTGGCCCACGGCACCAACGGCATCACGTCGGTCGGGCTGAACGCCATCGAGTTGGTGATGCTGAGGTACACGTAGTCGACGAACCGGGGGGACCAACCGGGTGGCCCGATGATCGGGTTCAGCTGCTGCGGGAAGGCGAGGTCGGGGTACCGAGGCGGCTCGTGGGCGCGGGCAGCCGCGCCGCCGCCATCGAGCTCCCAGTAGAGCAATGTGAACGCGATGGTGTTCGACAGCCACACGATCGATCCGGCCTCGAGCAGGTCGCTGGCCGAGTTCGTCTGCGGGCTCCCGTGCACGAGGCCGTCGATCAGCAGCACCGTCGACCACAACGCGCCCAGCACGAGGATGGAAACCAGCCCGATCGAGAGCACGCGAAGCTCGCGGGAACGACGGGTGACCGAGCGCGGATCGACAGCGATCACCGCGATGAGCAACACGCCTTCGATCAGCGGGAGCACCCACTGCGGGCCGAGCCGAACATCGTCCGGCAAGAGCACGGTCAGGACCATCGCGGAGACGATCGCACCGGCCATCGGCCAGCGCGCCTCCGCGCTGCCGGGCTCCCCGCGCACGGGCTCCATCCGTCCTATCCTCAAGCCACGACGCTGGAGGCGAATCATCCCCTCTGGACGATGTGGCCGCCCCGGCGAGCGCGAAGGATTTTCGTGACGAGACGGGGCACCTGACGTGGACACTGCACTCGCAATCACCACGGTCGACCTCGCGCGGATCCAGTTCGCGACGACGTCGATCTACCACTTCTTCTTCGTGCCGCTGACGCTCGGGCTGGGGCCGATCGTCGCGGTCATGCAAACCATGTGGCACCGGACGCAGGACGAGCGCTGGCTGCGGCTGACGCACTTCTTCGGCACGCTCTTCCTGATCAACTTCGCGATCGGCGTCGCCACCGGCCTCGTCCAGGAGTTCCAGTTCGGGATGAACTGGTCGGTCTACTCGAAGTTCGTCGGCAACATCTTCGGCGCACCGCTTGCGATCGAGGGGCTCGCAGCGTTCATGCTCGAGGCGACGTTCCTCGGTCTCTGGATCTTCGGCTGGAAACGCCTGTCGCCGCGCGTGCACCTGGCGACGCTGTGGATTGCCGTGGCCGGATCGTGGATGTCGGCGTTCTTCATCCTGGTCGCGAACTCGTGGATGCAGCACCCAGTCGGGTACAAGATCGTGAACGGCGAGGCGCACCTCACCAGCGTCTGGGCGCTTCTGTCCAACGGGTTCGCGCTCCGCGCCTACGTGCACACGATCCTCGCCGGCCTGATCTTCGGGTCGATCGTCATGCTGGGAATCTGCTGCTGGCATTTCCTGCGCGGCCACCAGGTCGACCTGTTCCGTCAGGCGGCGAAGTTGGCGCTGATCGTCGCGGTCCCGGTGACCCTGCTTCAGTTGGTGGTCGGCAACCGCTTCGGAGAGGCGGTGACGAGCGCACAGAGCATGAAGATCGCCGCCTCCGAGGCGCAGTGGAACACCTGCCAGCCGTGCGGCTTCTCGCTCTTCCAGATCGGCGGGTTCACCGAGGAGGATGAAACCCCGGCATTCTCGATCACGATCCCGCGACTCCTCTCGTACATGGCGACCGGCTCGTTCAACGGTGAGGTACAGGGGCTCACTGAGCTCCAGGCGCAGGAACAGCGCCAGTACGGACGCGGCAACTACATGCCGAACGTGCGCGTGATCTACTGGTCGATGCGGGTGATGGCCTTCACGGGGGTGCTGATGTTTCTCGTGGCCGCCCTCGGCGCCTGGCTCTACTGGAAGCAGAAGCTCGAGCAGGCGCGCTGGTTCCACCGGACGGCGATCGTCGCAATCGCGTTTCCGTTCGTCGCCTCGACGGCGGGTTGGATCCTGACCGAGATGGGCCGGCAGCCGTGGATCGTGCAGGGCCTGCTCAAGACCGCCGACGCGCACTCGCCGGCGGTCTCCTCGACCATGCTCGCGTTCAGCCTCGTCGTGTTCGTCTCCCTCTACCTGCTGCTGCTCGTGCTCGACATCTGGCTGATGCGCCACTACGCGAAGCTCGACCCGCCCGAGCTCGACCGCGACGAGACCGGAGAGACCCCCATGCCTGCGATCGGATACTGAGATGGACCTCCAAGATCTCTGGTTTTGCCTGGTCGGCTTCTTCTTCGCCGCCTACTTCGTGCTCGAGGGCTTCGACTTCGGCGTCGGGCTGCTGCTGCCGTTCCTGCCGCGCAACGAGCAGGAGCGCAGCACGATGTTCCGCACGATCGGCCCCGTGTGGGACGGCAACGAAGTGTGGCTCGTGATCGCCGGCGCCGCGATGTTCGCGGCCTTCCCGACCTGGTACGCGACGATGTTCTCCGGCTTCTACATCGCCTTGCTGCTGCTACTGGTGTTCCTGATCGTTCGCGTGCTCTCGTTCGAGTGGCGCGAGCGCCACGAGCACTCGCGCTGGCTCGGCGTCTGGGCCTGGGCGAACACGATCGGCAGCCTCGGCGCCGCCCTGATCTGGGGTGTCGCGTTCTCGAACCTGCTCTACGGCGTCCCGATCAACTCCAGCGGCGACTTCGACGGCACCTTCTGGGATCTCTTCAACCTCTACACGCTGCTCGGCGGGATCGCGGTCGTGCTGCTCTTCGCGTTCCACGGCGCGACCTACCTCACGCTGCGCACGACCGGCGAACTGTGCCGGCGCGCCGCGGCGGCCGCAGGTCGGCTCTCGATCGCGACGGCCGTTGTCGGCGCGGGGTTCCTGATCTGGACCGTGGCGGTCGCGGTCGACCGCAACGACAAGGACGTCTTCCCGCCGCTGCTGCCGGCGCTGCTCGCGATCGTCGCATTGGTCGGCGCCGTCGTCTGCGTCCGGCTCGCCCGCAGCGGCTGGGCGTTCTTGCTCACGGCGGCCGGCGCCTTCCTCGTCGTGGCAACGATCTTCACGAGCCTCTACCCGCGCGTCATGGTCGCCAGCAATGACTTCGCCAACAGCCTCACCGTCGACAACGCCTCCTCGGCGCACTACACGCTCAAGGTGATGAGCGTCGTGGCGCTGCTCGTCCTGCCGATCATCCTGCTCTACCAGGCCTGGACGTACCACGTCTTCCGGGCGAGGCTGAGCGGCGAGGACGAGCCTTCGCCGGCCGATCTCATCCCTCGAGAGACCGGCGCGTAGGAGCGCATGGGACCGCTTGACCCGCGCCTGGTCCGCCGCGCGGGCGCAGTGCGGGCGATGCTCGTGCTCGACGTCGCTCTCGGCGTCATCGCCGCGCTGCTCGTCCTCGCCCAGGCCGTCCTGATCGCCGCCGTCGCGGCCCGCGCCTTCGGCGGGGCGTCTCTCGACGAGCTGACCGCGCCACTCTTGCTACTTGTCGCGGCCTCGGTGGGCCGCGCGGCGGCAGCCTCCGGCTTCGAGATCGTCGGCAGGCGAGCCGCGACCGATGTCCTGGCGACACTGCGGCTCGAGCTCGTCGAGCGACGGCTTCGCGATCGTCCCGCCGCGCTCGACGGCGCCGAAAGTGCCGAGGTGGCCACGGCGGCCGTGGCCGGAGTCGACGCGCTCGAGACGACGTTTGCCCGGTATCTGCCGCAGGCCGTCCTCGCCGTCACCGTCCCGGTTGCGGTCCTCGTCTTCGTTGCCGCCATCGACCTCGTCTCCGCCGCCGTGATGCTGCTCACGCTGCCGCTGGTGCCGGTGTTCATGTGGCTCGTCGGCCGCTACACGGAGCAGCGAGCCCGCGAGCGGTGGGAGACACTCGCGCTCCTCGCGACACACTTCCTCGACGTCGTGCGCGGCCTGCCGACGCTTCGCGCCTTCAACCGCGGCGAAGCGCAGACCGAGCAGATCGGCGCGGTCAGCGAGCAGTACCGCCGCACGACGATGGCGACGCTGCGCGTCGCGTTCCTCTCGGGGACGGTGCTCGAGCTCGCGGCGACGCTGGGAATCGCGCTCGTAGCCGTCACCGTCGGCGTGCGCCTCGTCGAGGGCGGCATCGGCTTCGAGGCCGGGCTGACGGTGCTCGTGCTCGCCCCCGAGCTCTACCTCCCGCTCCGGAACCTCGCAGCGCAGTTCCATGCGAGCGCCGACGGTCTCGCGGTGGCACAGCGGCTGCTCGACCTCGTCGACGTCGAGGTCGTACGCCGGGAAGGCGCCGTCTCTGCTCCCAGCCCCCGGACTGCGTCCGTGCGTCTCGAGGGCGTCTCGTTCGCGTATCCGACGCGGCCGGCGCTCGTTCTCGACCGGATCGACCTCGAGCTTCGGCCAGGCGAGACCGTCGCGCTCGTCGGTCCGAGCGGAGGGGGCAAGAGCACGATCGCCTCGCTGCTCCTGCTGCTTTCGGAGCCGGCCCGCGGGCGCGTGACAGTGGGGGCGATCGATCTGGCGGAGTGCGCAGCCGAGACCTGGCGAGCGCAAATCGCGTGGGTGCCTCAGCGCCCGACGCTCTTTCACGGCAGCGTCGCGGACAACATCCGGCTGGGCGTGCCTGCCGCAAGCGATCGTGACGTGCGTGTCGCGGCGTCACGTGCAGGTGCCGACGCCTTCGTCCGCACGCTGCCCGAGGGGTACGACACCGTGGTCGGCGAGGGCGGCCGGCCGCTCTCGGCCGGCGAGCTCCAGCGAATTGCCCTCGCGCGCGCGTTCCTCCGGGACGCAGCCCTGGTGATCCTGGACGAGCCGACCGCGCACCTCGATCCGGCGAGCGCGGAGCTCGTGAGCGACGCCGTCGAACGGCTGCGGGCCGGTCGAACGGTCCTGCTGATCGTTCATCGCCCCGAGCTCGCCGCACGGGCCGACAGGATCGTGCAGCTGCACGAAGGCCGGATCGTCGAGACCGCGGCGGCGGCGGCATGACCGCGACGCTTGGCCGGCTCGTCGCCTTCGCCGGCGTACCCGCCCGCCACGTCGCACTCTCGGCCGCACTCGGCGTGCTCGCCGTCGGGTTCGGCGTCGGGCTGATGACGGCCGCCGGGTACCTGATCTCCCGCGCTGCGGAACAACCTCCGATCCTTGCGCTGACGGTCACGATCGTCGCGGTCCGCTTCTTCGGTCTCGCGCGGCCGATCGCCCGCTACCTGGAGCGCGTAGCCTCTCACGACGTCGCACTCCGAGCGCTGGGCCGGATCCGCACGCGCTTCTACGAACAGATCGAGCCGCTCGCCCCCGCCCAGCTCGAGGGGTACCGGCGCGGCGAGCTCCTCGGCCGGATGGTCGGCGACGTCGACTCGCTCCAGGGGCTCTACGTCCGCGGGCTCACGCCGCCTCTCGTGGCGGTAGCGGTCGGCGCAGGGTGCGTTGGAGTCACAGCGGCATTCCTGCCCGCCGCCGCGGCGGTTCTCGCCGTCGGGCTGGTGCTCGTGGGCGTGCTCGTTCCGGCGCTGACGGTCGCGCTGACCCGGGCCGCGGGCCGTCGTCAGGGAGCCGCCCGGGCGGAGCTCACCGCCGAGCTCGTCGAGCTGCTGCGAGGCGCGCCGGAGCTCGTCGTCCACGGACGCGAGGACGACACCCTGGCGCGGATCCGGGCGCGAAGCCACGAGCTCGCCCGCCTCGGCCGGCGCGATGCACTCGCATCCGGCCTCGCGGAGGGCCTCTCGATCCTGATCGCCGGCCTGACCGTCACGGGTGTGCTTGCGGTCGCGGCCAACGCGTCGGTTGACAGAGTGCTCGTCGCGACGATCGCGCTGCTCGCCCTAGCGTCGTTCGAGTGCGTCACACCGCTCCGGTCCTCCGCCGCGGAGCTCTGGACCACGGTCGCAGCCGGCCGCCGCGTGTTCGAGCTCGTCGACCGCGAGCCGCTCGTGCGCGATCCCGCTGAGCCTCGGCCGGCGCCATCGCTTCCCGCCGTCGTCGCGCTCGAAGGCGTCACTGCCCGCTATGCGCCGGGACTGCCGCCGGCGTTGAGCGGCTTCGACCTGCGGCTCGAGCCGGGCCGGCGGATCGCGCTCGTCGGGCCGAGCGGCGCCGGCAAGACGACGGTCACGAACCTCCTGCTCCGCTTCCTCGATCCGGAGGAAGGGCGCGTGACGCTCGCGGGCCGCGACGTGCGTGAGCTCCGCCAGCACGACGTGCGGCGGACCTTTGCGCTCGCCGGCCAGAACGCCCATGTCTTCAACTCGACGATCCGCGCCAACCTCAGCCTCGCCCGCCCGAGCGCCACGGACGCGGAGCTCGACGACGCGCTCGACCGCGCACGCCTCGGCGAGTGGGTCGCGTCGCTCCCCGACGGTCTGGAGACGCGCGTCGGCGAGGAAGGCACCGAGCTCTCCGGCGGCCAGCGGCAGCGCCTGACGGTCGCGAGGGCTCTCCTGTCCGATGCGCCGGTGCTCGTGCTCGACGAGCCGACCGCGCACCTCGACACGGAGACGGCCGAGGTCCTCGTGCGCGACATCCTGGCGGCTGCAGACGATCGCTCGGTCCTGCTGATCACCCACCGTCCCGAGGGCCTGGAGCTCGTCGACGAGGTCGTCGTGCTCGAGACGAGCTGATCAACCGCTCGCCGTGTCCTCGGCGTGGTAGGCCGCAAGCAGTCGCTCCTCCTCCTCCCGTTTCGGGAAGAGGAAGAAGACGACGACGGCACCGAGCAGGATCGCGACGATTCCGGCCGTGTAGGCCCAGTCCGCTCCGTCCAGGAACGACGACTTGGCCGCCGCCGTGATCTCGGTCGAATACTGCGGGTACTGCGCCGCAATCTCCTCGGCGCCGGCGAAAGACTTGGTCAGCTGAGCTGCGACGCCGTCCGTGATCTGCTCCTTGTTCGGCGCAGCTGCGATCGCCGCCGTGACCGCCGCCGCATACCCGGCGGTGAGCAGTGCGCCGAGGATCGACTGCATGATCGCGCCGCCCAGGTCACGCTGGAGGTCCGCCGTGCCGGAGGCCATGCCCGCGCGCCGCACGGGAACGGAGCCGGTCAGTGAGTGCGAGGCCGGCGTGCCTGCGAACCCGACCCCGATGCCGACGAGGGCGTAGGCAAGACCAACCTTCCAGTACGCGATGCCTTCGTTCCACAGCAGGAGCATCACCAGGAAGCCGAGCAGGCAGAAGAAGTAGCCGGTGAGCAGCGTGAACCGAGCCCCGCGCGCGTCCACGAGCTTGGCCGAACGGGGCGCGACCAGCACCAGGAACGCGGCCGCGGGGAGGATCGAGAGCCCAGCCTCGAAGGTCGAGTAGCCCAGCACGTTCTGGAGGAACTGCTGGCCGATGAACATTGCGCCCATGAGCGTCCCGAACACGATCACTCCAGCCGCCGCAGCGACCCAGAAGATGCGGCGGCCGGCCACCTTGAGGTCGTAGAGCGGGTTGCGCGCGCGACGCTGGCGGATCAGGAAGGCGACCAGCCCCGCCAGAGCGATGGCTGCAAGCCCGAGGGCCAAGGTCCCCTTGTCCGGAACGGGCGCGAGGTTGATCGAGAGGACGAGCGCTGCCACGAGGATCACGGACAGGATCCCGCCCAGGTTGTCGACCGGGTCGCTCGCCTCGTTGACATGGCTCGGGACGTACCTGATGGCCATCACCAGCGCGACCGCGGCGAGCGGCAAGGTGAGCAGGAACACCGAGCCCCACCAGAACTCCTCCAACAGGGCGCCGGCGAGCACGGGACCGAGGGAGGAGATGGCGCCGCCGATGCCCGACCACAGGGCGATCGACTTCGTACGCGCGGGACCCGACCAGAGCGCCGTGATCAGCGCGAGCGTCGTCGGAAACGCCATCCCGGCCGAGAAACCGCCCAGGAGTCGCGCGAAGAAGAGAACCTCGTCACTCGGCGCCCAGGCCGCGAGCACGCAGGCAGGGATCGACAGCGCCATGCCCAGGATCAGCATCAGCTTGCGCCCGTAGCGATCGCCGATCGCGCCGAAGTAGAGCACCGACGCAGCCAGCCCGAGCGAGTAGCCGACGGCGATCAGGTTGAGCGCCGTCTGCCCTGCGTCGAACTCGGCGGCGATCGAGGGCAGGGCGACATTCGCGACCGCGAGGTTCAGGTTCGCAACCGCTGCGACCAGGATGAGCGACGCCAGGACGACACCGGCGCGGTCCGGCGCGGTCGAGGCCGGAGAGGCACCCACCTGCACGCCGCTGGCCCCGTTCGAGTTCGTCACTCAACGATCCTCGCGTGCCACGGCAGGCGTTGTGATCACCCCGATCGAACGATTCGGCCGGTGTCACCCGGCTCTAACCCGGCCCAAAGGCGGCCGAAACGACGGATGCGACGATCTCGGCATGCAGATCGAAGAACCCGCCAAGGGCAAGCACCAAGTGAACGGAGACCAGCGTGAGATCTAGACTTTTCGCCGCTGACTGCGTGGTGCAGACCTTCGTCGTCCGCCTCTGGAGCTCAGAGGAGCCGTCGCTGAGGAGGCCCGATTCGCTCCGCGGCATCGTCGAGCACCTCAGGAGCGGCCGGAAGGGACCGTTCGTCGACGAGGAAGAACTGCTCGCGTTCCTACGCGAGCGGTTGGGGGAGCCGGTGGCGACACACCGCGAGGCGGGAGCGGTGTGAG
>JAXIPI010000394.1:0-14618 GCA_045403015.1 Gaiellaceae bacterium
GCTGCGCCCGCAGGGCCCTGCGGGCCGATGAGGCCCTGCGGGCGCAGCTGGCGCTCAGGGGCCGACTGGAGCGACCGGCCCGGTCGGCCCGCAGGGGCCGCAGGGGCTCACGGGCGCGCAGGGACCCTCCGGCGCCAACGGAGCGGACGGTGCGGCCGGAGCACAGGGTGCGACTGGCTCGCAGGGAGCCACCGGACCGCAGGGGCCGCAAGGCCCGGCGGGACCGCAAGGACTGACCGGCGCGCAGGGCCCGGCGGGTGCTCAGGGCGTCACGGGACCGCAGGGTCCCGCAGGTCCGGCCGGGCCTGCAGGCGTTGCCGGACCAGCTGGACCCGCGGGTCCCGCCGGCCCGGCCGGCTCGAACGGCACGAACGGCACGAACGGCACGAACGGCACGAACGGAGCACAGGGACCGCAGGGTCCGGCAGGGCCGCAGGGTGCGACCGGCCCCGCAGGCGTGTCGAGTGCGCGTGAGGTCTACCGGGACGGCAGCGTCGTGCTCGCGACGAGCGACACGACCGTGGCCACGATGACGAACGTCGTCGCGGGCGCCTACGCGATCTCGGGGAAGACGATCATCGACACGACCCTGGGTAACACCAACTGGCTCGTGACGTGCACACTCGACGCGGGCGGCGGGTACACGGACACCGCTCAATTCGAGTTCGACGTCGAAGTCGACTACACCGACGTGGACGTCGAGCACCGCGCGACGCTGAGCTTCCAAACAACGGCGGTTCTTGCGGCGACGGGGTCGGTCGTGCTCCGCTGCCAGAGCACCGATCCGGCCAACGCGCTGATGACGAAGATCACCGCGATCAAGGTGGACACCGTGACGCACGAGGCGGTGACCGGATGACCGCGAGACTCATGAAGATGAGCGCCGTTGCCGAAACCAGCTTCGTGGAGAAGACCCGCAAGCCCGCGAGGCCCGCTGCGCCGCGCAAGCGTGCGCCGGCGAAGCCTGCCGTCGCGGCGGATCCCGTCGCGCCGCCGGACGGATCAGCACGCCCGCACGGAGCTTCCGGCCGTCGCCGGCATGCGCTTCTCTGGTCGGCTCTCATCATCCTTGCCGTGGGCTCCACCACGGCAGGCTTTTTCCTCCTGCGTGGCGACGGCGAGAGCGAGGGCGGAGCCCCGGCCGCCGTCTCCGCGGAAGCGCTGAAGTCGTTTGCAAGCTCGCATGACGGCCCGGTCTACTGGTTCGGCCCGATGGCCGCGCGGAAGCTCGAGCTGACGTCGACCGCTGCCGGGACGTTCGTCCGGTACCTCCCTCTGAGCGCGTCCATCGGCGACAGAGCGCGGGCGATCACGGTTGGCACGTATCCGATGCGCAACGCCTATGCGACGGCGGTCGCCCGGGCGAAGACCACTCAGATGACCTCCCATGAAACGGCCGGCGGCGGCCTGGCCGTCTGGAGCAAGACCCGGCCGACGAGCGTCTACCTGGCATTTCCCGGTGTTCCGCACCTCGTCGAGGTCTACGCGCCGGACGCCGACGCGGCTCGCACGCTCGCCCTTTCCGGGCGAATCCGCCCCGTCTCGTAAGGCCTGTACGGATTCCGTTAAGCCTCGGGAGAGCGCCGGGGCTTCGGCTAGCCTCACTCGGGGTCGTGTTGCGCAGATTCCTCATCGGAGGGCTTCTCGCCCTGATCGTTGCCGCGCCTGCTGCGGCTCAGACGACGACGCTGATGCCGGGCGTCACGTACGACCGGTCCGTCCAGTTCACCCCACACGGTCCGGTTGCGATGCACGTCGTCATCGGTCCCCGGCCCACCGGTCTCTATGCGCTGCGGCCGGTCCTCTCCAACGAGTCGATCCTGGGCTTGGAAAAGGTCACGGCGATGCAGAGGCGGCTCTCGTCCACCGCCACGATGGTCGGCATCAACGGCGACTTCTACGCGCCCGACACCGGCCGCCCGAGTGGTGTTCTAATGCGCGACGGCGTCGTCGACAGCCCGCCGTCCGGCGACCGGTCGAGCGTCGGCCTCTCGTCTGAAGGAGCGCTCGACATCCGGCGGGTCGAGTTTTTCGGAACGTGGCGCGGCCTCGGCCAGCGGCGAACGCTCACCGACATGAACCAGGCGCCGAAACAGAATGCGATCTCGCTCTTCACTCCCAGCTACGGCCCCACCACGCCGGCTCAGTCAGGCGTCTCCGAGATGATCCTGCAGCCGTTTCCGCCGGCTGTGCCGAACGCCGACCTGACGGGCACCGTCGTCGGGTTCTCGGGCGTCGGCGGCACGCCGATCCCGCGCGACGGCGCCGTGCTCGTCGCGCGCGGCACGGCGGCGGAGCGCCTCGTGGCAGAGGCGCCGATCGGATCGACGGTCACGATCCGCATGATCCTCCGGCCGGACTGGACCGGAATCCCCAACGCCGTGGGCGGCGGACCCGTGATCGTGCGGAACGGCGGCCCGGTCTTCCGGGCGAACGAAGCGTTCTCGTCCTACCAGCTCGCGCCGCGCCACCCTCGCACCGCCGTCGGCCAGCTCGCGGACGGGCGGATCCTGATGGTCGTCGTCGACGGCCGGCGCCCGGGCTACAGCGTGGGCATGACGAACTTCGAGCTCGCGCAGGCGCTCGTTCGCCTGGGTGCCGTGAGCGCATCTGCCCTGGACGGCGGCGGTTCCTCGGCGATGGCCTTCAACGGCACGCTGCTCAGCCGGCCCTCGAACGGCGAGCTGGCGACGTCGACCGCGCTTCAGCTCATGTACTACGGCGTCTACGCGCCGACCCCCGAGCCGTTCATCTCGCCGAACGGCGATGGTGTCGCGGAGCGGCAGCGCGCGCTCTCGTACAAGGTCGTGCGCCCGTCGAACGTGACCGCGACGCTCATTGGTCCGGGCGGCGTGACTGCCTACACCGAGACGGTCGACCGTCCGCCGGGCACGTATCCGGTCGCCTTCCCGCCGGCGCCGCTCGATCTGACGCTTCCGCCCGTGCCGCCCGCCGAGGGCCGTTGGCGGCTCGATGTGACGGCGACCGACGACCTCGGCCAGATCTCGACCACGAGCCAGTCGTTCACCGTCAACTCGACACTCGGGTTCGCGAAGCTCTCGCGCCGCTCGCTTGTCGTGCGCGTCCGCGGCAAGCAGGTGATTCAGGCGGGTGTCACGCTCACGCGCCCCGCGCGCGTGCTCGCCACCGTCGAGACCGTCTCGGGCGTGCGCGTTGCCTCGATCGCCCTGCGGCGCCTCCAGGCAGGCCGCTTCATCGCGCGCTGGAAGGGAACGACCCTCGGCGGCCGCTCCCTCGTCTACGGCGGCCTCTACAAGATCCGATTCCGCGCGACGAACGAGCTGGGCGTCGTGGAGCTCACGACGCAGGCCTTTCGCGTGATTCGCGCGGCCCCGCTCCCGTCGAAGAAGCCAAAGCCGCCTGCTTCGTCCGGGTAGAGTCCCGGCCCGTGCTTGTCGCTTCGATCCTGAGCGGGATCACTGATTCCCTCACCTCGGTCGTCGGCGACTACGGCCTCTATGCGGTCTTCCTGCTGATGGCGGTCGACGCCGTGCTGCCTGCGGCGAGCGAAGCGGTGATGGTCTACGGCGGTGCCGTTGCTGCCGGGGCGTTTGCGGGGCAAAGCATCGTCCTCTTCGGCTGGGAGCTCGAGCCAGGCTTTCCCTCGTACTTCGCGGTCGCGTTGTCCGGCACGATCGGCTATACGGTCGGGTCGATCGGGGGCTGGTGGATCGGCGTGCACGGGGGCCGTCCGTTCCTCGAGCGCCACGGCCGCTGGTTTCATCTGAAGGAGGCGAACCTGGTCAAGGCCGAGCGCTGGTTCGAGCGCTGGGAGGACCGGGCGGTCTTCTTCGGTCGGATCACCCCCGTCGTGCGCTCGTTCGTGTCGATTCCGGCAGGCGTCTTTCGCGCACCGTTTCGCCGCTACACCATCCTGACGCTGCTCGGCTCCGCGATCTGGTGCTTCGCACTCGCGGGCATCGGCTGGGCGCTCGGGAGCCAGTGGGAAGAGTTCCACCGCGTCTTCAAGTACGTCGACTACCTGATCGTCGCGTCGATCGCGGCAGGCATCGCGTACATCGTGTGGAAGCTCTATCGGAGGCGGGGAGCCGCCGCGAGTGCCCGGTAGACTGCCGTGCCGTGAAGATCGATCTCGTCGACGTCAAGGCTCAGTACAGGCCGCTGATCCCTCAGCTCAAGCAGGCGTTCGCCGACGTGCTCGAGAACGGGCAGTTCGTCTTCGGTCCGAACGTCGCGGCGTTCGAGCGCGAGGCGGCTGACTTTCTCGAGGTGCCGGAGACGATCGGGGTCGCCAACGGGACTGACGCGATCGTCATCGTCCTCGACGCCCTTGGCGTCGGCCGCGGCGACGAGGTGATCTGTCCGTCGTTCACGTTCTACGCGACTGCCGAGGCGATCGCCCGGCGCGAAGCGACGCCCGTCTTCGTCGACATCGACCCGGTCACCCTGAACCTCGACCCGGCAGACGTGGAGCGGAAGATCACCCCGCGGACGAAGGCGATCCTTCCGGTGCATCTCTTCGGCCGCCCGGCGCCGCTCGACGAGCTCACGGGGTTCGGCCTGCCGATCGTCGAGGACGCGGCGCAGGCGTTCGGCTCGCCCGACGTCGCCGGCACCGGGATCGCCTCGACCTTCAGCTTCTATCCGACGAAGAACCTCTTCGGCCTCGGCGACGGCGGCCTCGTCGCCGTCCGGGATGCCGAGCTCGCAGAGCGCATCCGGATGCTCCGCTTCCACGGCTCGAAGGCGAAGAAGACGTTCGAGTACATCGGCTACAACTCCCGGCTCGACGAGATCCAGGCCGCGGCGCTCCGGATCTTCCTGCGCGAGCTGGACGGCTGGACGGCGGCGCGCCGCGAGGCGGCAGCGCGCTACGCGGAGCTCGGCCTGGGGGAGCTCTGCGAGATTCCGGTCGACGAGCCGGGCCACGTCTACCACCTCTTCGTCTGCCGCTCGCCTGAGCGCGACCGGATCCGCGCCGCGTTGACGGAGGCGGAGATCGGGAACGCCGAGTACTACCTGCCGCCGTCGCACCTGCAACCCGCGCTGCGGTACCTCGGCTACGAGGAGGGTGCGTTGCCGGAGACCGAGCGCGCCGCGCGCGAGAACTTCTCGGTGCCGCTCTGGGCAGGTATCACGGCCGAGCAGCAGGAGCGGGTCGTGGATGTCGTTCGCGCGGCCGTCGGCGTGGCGTCCGCCCGGTGAGGAGTCCCTTCAACAGGCACAGGTTCCCGCAGCTTGCCGCGGACCTGGCGATCGTCGTCGCCGCCTGGTACCTCGCATTCCGCCTCCGCTTCGACACCGACCTGCCCGTCTACTACGAGCGGTACCTGAGCCTCGAGATCCTCGCCCTCGTCGCGGCGATCAAGCTCAGCGTCTTCGCGCTCTTCGGGTTCTACAACCGCTGGTGGCGCTACGTCTCGACGCGTGACATGTGGGGCGCGGCTCGCGGCGTTGTGGCCGCGTCGCTCGTCACCTTCCTCGTCTTCAGCTTCTTCGAGGTGCACGTCGCCGCGGTGCCGCGGACTGTCTGGATCATCGACGGCCTGCTGACCTTGGCGCTCGTCGCCGGCTCCCGGATGCTGGCGCGCACGATCATCGAGCGCCCGCAGGGCCGGTCGATCGTCGCACGCGGCAAGGAGGTGATCGTGGTCGGTGCCGGCGACGCGGCTCAGCTGATGCTGAAGGAGATGCTCCGCATTCCCGCTCTCGGCTACACGCCCATCGGCCTGATCGACGACGACCCGCGCAAGAAGAACCTGCGCCTGCACGGCATCCGGGTGCTCGGGACGACCGACGAGCTGCCGCACATCCTCCGCGACCGCCGTCCGGACGAGCTCCTGATCGCGATCCCATCCGCGTCCGGCGAAGCCCGCCAGCGGATCGTCGACATCGCGAGCGCCGAGGGCATTGTGATGAAGACCCTCCCGGGCCTGCACGAGCTGATCGCCGGCGACCTCGACCTCGCGGGCCAGATTCGACCCGTCGAGGTCGAAGACGTCCTCGGACGCGAGCCGGTCGAGGTGGACATCGACGCGATCGCGGGCTACCTGTCGGGCGAGACCGTCCTCGTCACGGGCGCCGGTGGCTCGATCGGTGCCGAGCTCTGCCGCCAGATCTCGCGTGTGGGGCCGGGGCGACTCGTGCTCGTCGACCACTCCGAGCCTGCCCTCTTCGAGATCGAGCGGGAGCTCGTGGACGAGCGAGGGTTCCCGGCTGCTCTGCCCGTGCTCGCGGATGTGAAGAACCGGGCCAAGATGCGCCAGGTCTTCGAGGCCTACCGTCCCTCCGTCGTCTTCCACGCGGCGGCTTACAAGCACGTACCGCTGATCGAGTCGAACCCGGTCGAGGCGGTGCGCAACAACACGCTCGCGACCCGCACCGTCGCCGAGATCGCGGTCGAGTTCGGCGCCGACCGCTTCGTCCTCATCTCAACGGACAAGGCCGTCAACCCGAAGACGGTGATGGGTCAGTCGAAGGCGCTGTGCGAATGGATCGTCGAGGCTTTCGGCCATCGCAACGATGTCTCGACGCGGTTCGTCGCTGTCCGTTTTGGCAACGTCCTCGGATCCTCCGGCTCGGTGATCCCCATCTTCCGGCGCCAGATCGCGAAGGGCGGGCCACTGACGCTGACCCACCCGGAGATGACGCGCTACTTCATGACGATCCCGGAAGCCGTTCAGCTCGTCGTTCAGGCCGGCGCGATCGGTGGTCGTGGTCGCGTCTTCGTGCTCGACATGGGTGAGCCGGTTTCGATTCTAGAGCTCGCGCGAAAGATGATCCGCCTGTCCGGAAGGGAGCCCGACCGAGACATCATGATCGAGGTGGTCGGAGCTCGGCCGGGCGAGAAGCTCCACGAGGAGCTCTGGACGGCGGACGACTACGTCACGCCGAGCGAGCACCCGGCGATCATGCAGCTCGACCGTCCGTCGATCGACTCGGCCTGGCTCGAGATCGAGCTGCAGGAGTTGGAGCGGCTGGTCGAGGGGGGCGAGACGCTCGAGCTCGTCGGCCATCTCGCTGCGATCGCGCGAGCGCCGCGCCGTCTCGGGGTTACCGAGGTGGGCGCCGCGGTGACCGCGACACCCACCTCCGAAACCGTCTGACCGCTACCGGCTATGCGCCGGGTATGCGGACCAGAATCAGCTGTCCGCCCTCTCGCTTGAACGTGTAGTCCGGGCCTGCGGGCGCGACGTCGTCGTTCCCCGGAGCCTTCTCCACCCACAGCGTGTGAGCCTGGATGTTGATCAGGAACGAGTCGCGTCCGAATACGGATGACACGTCCACGACGCCCGTCGACTCCCAGGCGCCGAGCCTGCCCGCAGGTGCCGAGTCCACGTCCGTCGGCCCTTCGTCGGCGGACTGGTCGACGCGTGCCGCAATGCTGATCGTGTTGGTCGCGAAGCGGTAGTGCATCAGCCGCGCCGTAGTCGCGTCCGCCTCGCCGGGGTTGAACTGCTGGCTCGAGCCGGGATCCTCGGTGATGAGTAGCCCGTTCTGGGTCGACTCGAGGTTGTCCGGCTGGTGAATCGCGCCCGGGCTCTTGACGGGGCTCGTGTCGCCGTCGATGAGGATCGAGAGCGACGTCACCTTCGTCGGGTCTTTCCGGTCGAGCACCAGCTTCCAGATCCGGCCATTCGTCGAGCGGCCCGGCTGTGGTGCGCCGGCGGTGCCGCGGCCGGAATCCGCCATGTAGACCACGTTCTGCATCCCGGGCCGCTTGTCGTAGGCCATGTCCTCGATGCGGACGAACTGGAAGACGTCGTTCAGGTCGCTCCAGTGCTCGAGCACCCACTGCGGCCCGTCGATGCCGACGCCGTTCACCGTCTGCCAGCCGGTGTTCGGGGGCGCCGGATAGCCGGCGTCCGCGGCCATCATCTCGGTGCCGTCAGGGTTGCGCCCGGTGGCGATGTTCTTCGGCACCTTCACGAAGTGGCCCTGGATGACCTGCGTCGAGCCGGGAGCGAAGTCCTCGTAGTCGTTGAACCCGGGTGTGTCGGAGACGAACGCCCAGAGATCACCCTTGTCCTTCCACACCGCGTTCGAGTTCTTCGCGATGTAGCTGTACACCTGGGACTGCGCCGGGATGTTCACGAACGCGTCGTCGCCCGAGAGGACGACTGGATGGCCGTAGCCCGGTACCGCGACGCTGTTCTCGTGGTTGTGCCGTCCCATGCCCCAGATCGGCCTGCTCTTGTCCTTCTTCGGGTCGTACGCGACGACGACGCCGATCTGCCGCGCGTCGTCTGCGCCGATCGTGGCCGGGAATGCCTTCCCCTCGCGCTTGACCCAGTCGATCCCCTCCTCGTTCGCAAAGAGGAGCGACCTGTTGAAGCCGTTCTCCTTCGTGGCGAGGAAGTTCGAGCAGAAGCGCTGGTAGTTCTGGGCGCTCTTGATCACCATCTCGCCCGAGAGAATTCCGGCCGTCTCGTCGTTGAGCACGAGGTGGCTTTCTTGCGAGTTGTCGAAGTCGTTCTGCGAGTTCGCCTCCGTCGGCGCGCTCGGCGTGTACGGGAACGGGACGAACGACGTCTCGTGATTGATGTAGAGGTCGACCGTGCGCGGGTCGTTCTTCGCGCCGTGCTTCTTGCCGTGGCCCCTGTCCTTGCCCTTGTGTTTCCCACCCTTCGCTTGGAACGAGATCCCGTCCGGGATCGACTCGTATCGGTAGCCGCCGGCGAGCGTGTCGCCCACGGTGATCAGCGGCGTCACCGTCGAGCCGGGTGCCACGGGCGTGAGCATCGACGGCTTGGCAGTCTTGAAGCCGTCCTGCTTGTGATGGTTGACGCCGGCGACCGCGCCGGCTGTGAGTACGACGGCGGCGGCCGCAAGTGCGAACAGCGTCAGTCCTCTTCGTGAAGCCTTCATGCCTCTTCCCCTCCTCCGCAAATGTGTCTGAAATGTGTCTGAAAGGTGAACGTTGCCCAGGGTCTTACCACCTCACACCTGCGTGGTCTAGTCGGAACCGGCCCCCAGGAGAAGGTCGAGCAGACGCCGTGGGTCGCGCCGGACGCGTTCGGCACCGGGATCGCGCTTGCGGACTTCAAGCTCGGCGACGGGGCGCAGTCGACCCTGCTCCATCAGCCGCTCGTCGACCGCCCCGACACGGCCCGTGAAGGTCGTGTAGGCGGGCGTTCCGAGCGCCGCCGCCTCGCGGTTCATCGTCCCTCCCGCCGAGACCGTGAGATCCGCCAGCGCGACGAGGCTCGGCGCGTCCACCGCGTGCTCTGGGATGTGCAGCGAGGGGAGGCCAAAGCCGCGAATCGACTCGCGCTGCTCGGCCGTCCGAGGTAGCACGACTGCGTGGACGGACTCGTCGCGTCCAAGCCGCTCGAGCACGCCGGCGAAAAGCGGGTTTCCGTGCCGGTGGTAGAGCGAGACATCCGGGGGCGTCCGCACGACCACGACCACCTTCGCGGGATCGACGCCGTCGAGCACCGCTGGATCCGGCTCGAAGTCGGCCAGGTAGTACTCCTCCTCGATCCCCGGATAGCGGACGAGCTTCGGCGGCTTCGCACCCAGCCGTGCGAGCCGGTCGGCGGGGATCGCGTCCGGGAAGACGACTCGCGTCGCCGCCCGGAGTCCGAGCTGATGCTGGAGCGTGGCGAACTCGTAGTCGTGGGCGGTGGCGCTCGGGATGCCGAGGCTTCGCGCCGCGAGGGTCAGCTCGTGCGATCCGTGCGCGAGCGCGAGGTCGAACGCGCGCGTTTTCCCGAAGCGTCGCAGCGCCGGGAGTCGTCCGACGAGGGCTCGTGCCTTGCCGAGCACGCCGGCGCCGCCGTGGCGAGGCCCAACGCCGTCGGGCGCGAGCCCGTGCAGCTCGAGCAGCTCGAGCGTCTGGGCGTACTCGCGTGCCGTGATCGAGACGTCGTGTCCATCCGCCTGCAGCAAGCGGATCAGAGCGCGGAAGAACAGCACGTGCGGCGAGTTCGTGATGTCGATCCAGACCCGCATCGCGTTCCACTCTATAAGATGTGCTTATGGACACGCGTCAACTTGCCGCGTTTGTCGCAGTCGTCGAGCGCCGCAGCTTCTCGCAGGCCGCCGAGCGCCTTGGTGTCACGCAACCGGCCGTGTCGCTCCAGGTGCGCGCGTTGGAGAAGCGGCTCGGCACGCAGCTCCTCGACCGCTCGGGCCGTCGCGTCGAGCCGACGGAGGCCGGCCTGCGCCTCTACCGCGGCGCGCAGCGGCTGCTCTCGCTCGAGGAGCAGCTGCTCGACGATCTCGCCGGCGAGGGTGAGGGTGAGCTCGGAGGCGAGCTCCAGCTTGGGGCGTCCACCGGCCCGGCCGCGATCGTCGTGCCGCTCCTGCTGTGCGAGTTCCAACGCGCGCACCCGGGCGTGAAGATCTCGCTGACCGTTTCGGACACGCAATCCGTGGTCGAGCGCGTCGCAGCGCGGGAGCTCGAGCTCGGAATCGTCGGCGCGGCGCGTCGCCATCGCGCCGCCCGGTTCGAGCCGTTCTTCAACGACGAGGTGATCCTCGCGTGCCCGCCCGGCCATGCCTTCGCGAGACGCACGGTGTCGATCGACGAGCTGCGCGGCGAGAACGTGATCGTGATGCAGGAAGGCGCAGGCGTGCGGCAGATCGTCGAGGACGAGCTACGTGGCCTGGGTCTGCGTCTGCGCGATCTCGATGTGCGCCTCGAGCTCGGCTTGCAGGAGTCGGTTCGAAGCGCCGTGCAGGCCGGGTACGGCGTCGCGTTCATCTCGCGTTCGGCCGTCGAGTCCGAGCTCGCTGCCGGGACGCTGACCTCGGCGAGGGTCGAAGGGCTCGACGCGAAGCGGGAGATCTCGCTGGTTCGCGCCGCCGGACGCACCACCACGCGCGCCGCCGACGCGTTCGTCGAGTTCGCGCGCGCCGAGCTCGAGAAATGATCGTGCGCTGGGGCCTCGCCGAGCTGGGCGAACTCGCCGGGGATCGTCCGTTCGTCGTCGCAAGCCCTCGCTGGCGCCAGGTTCTCGACGCCGCCGACCGGTGGGAGGAAGTTCCTTCGCATCGAATCGAGGTCCCGAATGGGGTCGACACGATCGTCGCCGTCGGCGGCGGCAGTGCGATCGACACCGCGAAGGCGGCGTCAGCTGCGTCCGGCTTACCGCTCGTCTCGGTGCCGACGACCTACTCGGGATCGGAATGGACGACCTTCTTCGGCGTGCGCGATCCCGACCGTCGGATACGCGGGGGCGGCGCCGGTGCACGCTTGCACGCGATCGTCTATGAGCCGGAGCTCACGCTCGATCTTCCCCGCGCCGAGACGGTCGGCACCGCGCTGAATGCGCTCGCCCACGCCGCCGAGGCGCTGTACGTCGAGGGACACAACGTCGAGGCCGATGCCGAAGCGCTGGCCGGAGCGCGGTTGATCGGGGAGTGGCTGCCGCTCGTTGTCGAGCGTCCCCGCGACCTCGAGGCACGCACCGAGCTCCTGCGCGGCGCCTCCCATGCAGGCGCGGCCCTGGGCAAGTCCTTCCTCGCGCTCGGTCACGCGCTCGCACAAGCGCTCGGCGGGCGCTACGGCGTCCCGCACGGCGCGTTGAACGCGCTGACGCTGCCGCTTGCACTGCGCTTCAACGAGCCCGTGGCCGGCGACGCGATCGCACGCTTCGGCGCCGTGATCGGAAGCGACGACCCGCCGGCGCGTGTCGAGGAGCTTGCACGCCTCGGTGGCTTCGAACGCCTGCGTGATCTCGGCATCCCGGAGGAGGCGCCCGCCGCGGTGGCCGAGGCCGTCGCGGAGCGTCCCGGCGCCAGGGCGAATCCGCGTCCGGTCACGCCCGCGGACGTCGAGCAGCTGCTCAGCGCCATCTGGTGATCAGCAGGTGCGCTGATCAACAAGAACCCAGGGCGACGGTGCCGCCAGGGCCGGCGAGGAAGTACGTCTGCTGTGTCTTCTTATACTCGAGGCAGTACGTGTTTGCGTCCGCACGGACGAGGCGGACGAACGAGTTGTCGAAGTCGAGCGTGTCCGCGTACGTGTCGGTGACGACGTGCACCTGGGCGAGCTGGCCGGCGACGATCGCGAGCGTGTACTTCGCGCTCGCAAGCTCGGCCCCCGCCTCGGCGTCCGAGGCCCTGCCGATCGGGTTCAGTCCGCCGAGGCGCTCCGGGCCGAGGAACGCGTAGCCGGACGCCGCGAGGACGGCGAGAATGGAGAGGAGTCCGAAGAACCGGGTCATCACCCGCAATATCGGCATCCTGGGCGGTTGCCAATAGGAGTGTTGATCAACAGGATCCCTGGGCGACATCGCCGCCCGGGCCTTTGAGGAAGTACGTGTGCGTCTTCTTGAACTCGAGGCAATACGAGGTCTCATCCGCCCAGACGAGCCGGACGAGCGGGAACTGGTCGACCTCGAGGGTGTCGGCATAGCTCCCGGTGATGACGTGCACCCGCGCCAGCTGGCCCGAAACGATGGTGAGCACGTAATCCGCGCTTCTGAGCTCGAGGCGCGCCTCGGATTCCGAGATGTCTCTGGCGGGATTCAGGTCGCCTGTGCGCGCCTTGTCGACGAACGTGTAGCCGGAAAACGCGAGCACCGCCATGACGGCGACGAACCTGAGGAGCCGCAGTCCCATCGCCCCGGTCATCGGCAGCCCGGGCGGATCGCTTGAACGATAAGAAGGACTAATGCAGTGCATTAGGTCTTAGGGTATTCTGACGACGTGACCGGCTCGCAGTCCTTCGACGCGCTCGTGATCGGCAGCGGGGCCTCAGGGCTCGCAGCAGCTGTGTCCGCCGAGCGTGCTGGCGCGCGCGTCGGGCTCGTCACGAAGGGCTCGATCCAGGCCTGCAACTCGGCCAAGGCGCAGGGCGGCATCCAGGCCCCGTTCGGTGAGGACGACTCGCCCGAGCAGCATGCTGCAGACGTCTTCAAGAGCTCCCACGACAGCGCCGACATGCGGCTCGTCGAGGTGCTCACCGGCGATGCACGGAGCGCAATTCACTGGCTCGAGGAGCTCGGCGTCGAGTTCACGAGAGAGAACGGGGGCTATCGCCTGGCCCGCTGCGGCGGCGCGAGCGCCAAGCGCTTGCTTCAGGTCGGCGACCGTACCGGGCATGCGATCACGAAGGGTCTGCGCGACGCGTTCGAGGCCGGCAGCGGCACGCTCGTCGCGAGCAGTCCGTTGAGCGCGCTCGAACAGCGCAGCAACGGCTGGCGCGCGACGTGCGGCGAGCACGAGCTCGATGCCGCGACCGTCATCCTCGCGGCGGGCGGGCGCTGCTTCAAGGTGGCACAGGAGCGCGGCGAGCTTTCGACGAACCATCCGAACGCCACGGGCGAGGTAACCCGCATCGCGCTCGACGTGGGCGCCGAGTCGCGCGACCTC
Organism: Gaiellaceae bacterium; assembly: GCA_045403015.1. Lineage (GTDB taxonomy): Bacteria > Actinomycetota > Thermoleophilia > Gaiellales > Gaiellaceae > Gaiellasilicea. Next base: position 13,306 of record JAXIPI010000394.1, read on the forward strand.
GACGAGCTCCAGTACCACCCGAACGGCGGCGCTTGGCCGGAGACGATGCAGGGCTACTCGATCCCCGAGACGACGCGTGCCTACGGTGCCGTGCTCCTGAACGCCGACGGCGAAGAGTTCACGGATTCACTCGGGCCGCGCGACGTCGTCAGCCAGGCGATCTTCGACGAAGTCGCGAAGGGCAAGGGTGTCGAGACCGCGGACGGCCGCCCGGCCGTCTACCTCGATACGACGCGGATCTCGCAGGCCGACGCCGAGGTCTCGCTCCCGTACATGCTCCGGCGTTACCGCGGCTCGGGCATCGATCCGCTGCAGGAGAAGATCTTCACCTATCCCGTCCTCCACTACCAGAACGGCGGCCTCACGATCGACACGGACTCGCAGACCACGATCGAGGGTCTCTATGCGTGCGGCGAGATCGCCGGCGGCACGCACGGCCGCAACCGCATGATGGGCAACTCCCTTCTGGAATGCTGTGTCTTCGGCCGCCGCGCAGGCAAGGCCGCCGCAGAGAAAGCGAGCGCATGAGCACCGTCACCACCATCGATCTCCAGCACGCCGTCGAAGACGCCGCGGCGCACCTCTACGTCTGGGCTCTGAAGGACATCCCGCAGGACCTCCGCGACGCGCTCGCGGCCGCGCTCGAGCGCGAGACCTCGGTGACGGGGCAGCGCGTGCTCCAGACGATCGACCGGAACGTGAACATCGCCGACGACGAGAAGAATCTCGTCTGCCAGGACACGGGCATCGCCGTCTACACCTGCCGCGTCGGCGAGCACTTCCCGCTCCACCCGGCCCGGATCTACGAGGCGCTGCGCGACGGCACCGCCCGCGCGACCGTCGAGCATCCGCTCCGGTCGAACGCGGTGCACACGATCACGCGCGAGAACACCGGCCCGAATATCGGCTACCGGCTCCCGATCGTGCACTGGGAGTTCGTCGACGACTGGGACGGCCTCGACGTCAAGTGCGTTCCCAAGGGCTCCGGCTCCGAGAACATGAGCTTCCTGAAGATGTGCGTTCCGGCCGACGGCGTGAAGGGGATCAAGCAGTTCGTGCTGGAGTCGATCGTCGGCGCCGGCGGCAAGCCGTGTCCGCCCGGGATCGTCGGCGTCGGCATCGGCGGCACCGCCGACTACGCGATGTACCTCGCCAAGGAGGCGATCACCCGGCCGGTGGGCACGCGCAACGCCGACCCGCTCGTCGCCGAGCTCGAGGACGAGCTCTACGGCCTCCTGAACGAGACCGGCATCGGCCCGATGGGCCTCGGCGGCGACGTGACCGTCCTCAACTGCCACATCGAGCACGCGGAC
>JAXIPI010000413.1:0-10673 GCA_045403015.1 Gaiellaceae bacterium
CTTCTGCCGGCCGAGAAGGGCGCCCGGCACGAGATCGTCGGCGTGAACCTCGTCCAGCGCAGAGTTGTTCGCTTCACGGACAACGCACCCGAGACTGCAGCCGCGCACAACCCGATCTGCGGCATCCCCTACAACCAGCAACCGACGACGGGGAGACAGTACGTCCCCGGCCAGGCCTGGGTGACCGTCAGTCAAGGCGGCACGGTCCTCTGGAAGTTCCTCGTCCTCAGGCCGGCAGCCACGCAGGGTCCGGGCCGCTCGACGAACGGGACAGGCATCGAGCTGCGCTCAGTCACGTATCGAGGCAAGAAGCTCTTCCACCGCGCCCACGTACCGATCCTCAACGTCAAGTACGACCCGGGCGGATGCGGCCCCTACCGCGACTGGCAGAACGAAGAGGGGAGGATCAGCGCGCAGGGCACCGACATCGCTCCGGGGTTCCGGCTCTGCCCGCAGCCCGCGAAGACAATTCTCGACACCGGCTCGGATGCGGGCAACTTCCTCGGCGTCGGGATCTATGTCAAGGGGCTAGAGGTCGTGCTCGTCAGCGAGCTGGAGGCGGGTTGGTACCGCTACATCAGCGAGTGGCGGCTCCACGCCGACGGGACGATCCGTCCTCGCTTTTGCTTCACGGCGGTCGAGAACTCATGCGTCTGCAACGTGCACCACCACCACGTGTACTGGCGGTTCGACTTCGACCTGCGAACGCCGGGCGGCAACGTCGTGAAGGAGTTCAACGATCCGCCGCTGCCGGGGCTCGGCACGGCGAAGTGGCACACCAAGGACTACGAGATCCAGCGTCCGCGGGCACCGAAGCGCAAGCGGAAGTGGCGCGTCGAGAACAGCGCGACGGGCGAGGCCTACGACATCATCCCGGGCAAGGACGACGGCGTCGCCACCGCTTCGCCCGACTGGCCGTTCCCGCGCGGCGACGTCTGGCTCCTCCGCTACCACCCGGGGGAGATCGACGACGGTGTCGTCGCGATCGGCCCGCCCTACGCTGCGAACCTGGGGGCGTGGGTCAACGGTGAGCCGATCAAGAACCAGGACGTCGTCGTGTGGTACGCGGGGCACTTCACGCACGACCTCCACGAGACGGGCGCCCACCACGGACACATCGTCGGCCCGACGCTGAAGCCGGTGCGCTGGTAGCGGAGAAGGAGGGATTCGAACCCTCGATGGAGGCATTCACCCCCATAACGCCTTAGCAGGGCGCCGCCTTCAGCCACTCGGCCACTTCTCCGTGAGCCGGATCGTACCGCACGCCCTCGACCGCCCTGATCCAAGGACTGGCCAAAAAAGAAGCGCCCGCTTCCTGGTTGCCGCAGGGAACGGGCGCCGCAGATGCCGGAGGAAAAGGGGGGAACCGGCTCTCCCATGTTCATCAGCCCGGGTCAGGCGGGCATGCCTCTGACGGGTGATTTCTGCCCCGGATGTGCGAAAGGCCGCGAGTCGACGCTGGGAAGAGCGCGGCTCGCGGCCTCTCGGGGCTCTACACGGTGGGCTGCGGCTCCCACTGCGCCGAGCTTGATCGGAGAGAGCATCGACCTTCGGACGAGCCCTTCGGATCCCTCGATCCAGTGAAGCGCAGCGGTCAACCCAGCTCGGGTGATGGTGTGAAGCGGCAGCCGGCGACGAGGATATGCCCATCGAGTTCGAAGCCCCGGGCGGCGGGGCGTCGAGCTTTCGGGGCGGGCGCTTGATCCTTGCGGCGGATCGCGCTCGCCCCGTTTTGTCTGCTCAGTCGTGGATGCGGGCGATCAGCTCGCCGCGGCGGAGCACCTTGACCTCGCCTCCGTGCAGACGAACCTCGAAGCCCGCGTCCTTCGGGAACAGCACCTTGTCACCCGGCTCTAGCCCACCGGGCTCTGCGCCAACTGCGGTGACGATCCCGGTCTGGCAGACGGCCTCTGCGGAGGCCGGGATGATCAAACCCGTCTTGGTCTCCGCTTCATCCTCGGTCGGCTGGATCACGACGTAGTCGTCGAGCGGCTCGAGCGAGAGGTCGATGCGCTGCGGGTCCTGCACCATGCTCGAATTCTAGAGCCTTCCGGCGGCGATAATTCGGTCCAGAAACTGGCGAGTGCGCGCCTCCGAGGGGGCGCTGAAGATCGCCTCGGGCTGCCCCTGTTCGAGAATCACGCCTGCGTCCAGGAAGCAGACGCGGTTCGCGATGTCGCGGGCAAAGCCCATCTCGTGCGTGGCGATCAGCATTGTCATCCCGCCTTCGGCGAGCTCGCGGATCACGCTCAGCACCTCCGCCACGAGCTCGGGATCGAGTGCGCTCGTCACCTCGTCGAGCAGCATCACGCGCGGGCGCAGCGCGAGCGCGCGCACGATCGCAACGCGCTGCTGCTGCCCGCCCGAGAGGCGGTCGGGATAGTCGTCGCGCTTGTCGGAGAGCCCGAACCGGTCGAGCAGCTCGGTGGCCTGGGCCTCGGCTTCGCGCCGGCCGGTGCCGAGCGCCTTGCGCGGGCCGAGCGTCACGTTCTCGAGCACGCTCATGTGCGGGAAGAGGTTGTAGGCCTGGAAGACGATCCCGATTCCGCGGCGGATCCGGTTCACGTCGATGCCGCTCGCGGTGATCTCTTCGCCGTGGATCACGACCCGGCCCTCGTCGACGGACTCGAGCAGGTTGATGCAGCGCAAGAGGGTCGACTTGCCCGAGCCGGAAGCGCCGATCAGGCAGACGACCTCGTGCTCGACGACCTCGAGGTCGATCCCACGCAAGACCTCGAGCTTGCCAAACGACTTGTGCACGTTCTCGATCTCGACAGCGTTCACGCGATGCCTCCGGCCAGGCGCCGCCGCCGGTCGCGGGCCACGAGCCAGTCCGTGAAGCGAGCGAGCGGGATCGTGATCGCCACGAAGAGCGTCGCTGCCACCAGGTAGTAGGTGAAGTTGAAATCCGCGGAGACCTCGATCTGAGACTGCTTGAAGGCCTCGACCGAGCCGAGGATCCCGACGAGCGCCGTGTCCTTCTGGAGCCCGATGAAGTCGTTCAGGAGGGGCGGGATCACGCGGCGAACTGCCTGAGGGAGGACGACGGCCGTGAGCGCCTGGCTCCGGGTCAGCCCGAGCGAGCGCGCCGCCGCCTCCTGGCTCGGGTGCACCGACTCGATTCCGGCCCGGTACACCTCGGAGACGTAGGCGGTGTAGATGAGGACGAGCGAGACGATCCCCCAGAAGGTCGTCGACGTCGGGACCCCCTGGATCGCGAGTGCCGGGGCGCCGAACCCGAGCAGTGCGATCACGAGGATCGTCGGCACGCCGCGGAAGAAGTCGGCGTACGCGATCGCCAGCGCCCGGATCGGGAAGAAGACCGGGCCGGGCAGGCTGCGCAGGACGGCGAGCAGCAGCGCGAAGACGAGGATGAAGGCCTCGGCGATCATGAAGATCTTCACGTTCAGGAGAAAGGCGCGCGCGATGACGGGAAACGACTCGCGGTACTTGTCCCAGTCGAAGAACCCCGCCTTGACCTCGGGCCAGTTCGGCGCGTGCGTGACCCCGTAGACGAGCCCGGCAAAGAGGACGAGTGTCGAGAGGAGCGCGAGGGTGACGGCTCGGCCCGCGCCGCCACCCCCGAGGATCTTCGAATTACGGCTCAGTTACTTGAGGACAGGTGCGCCGGTGACCTTGGCAAGCCAGATCTGCTGGATGCGCTTCAGCACGCCCGAGCTCTTCATGTTCGCGAGAGCGTTGTTCACGCAGGCAACAAGCGAGTTCCCCTTCTGGAAGACCATCCCGAAGCGCTCCTGGTTCCCCTTCGCCGTGAATTGACCGATGATCTTGCCGTTCGGAACCTGCACCGCGGTGACATAGAAAGCGGTCGGGAGGTCGACGACGAGACCGTCGATCTGACCGTTCTTGAGCGCCGCAACGGCCGCATCGTTCGTGTCGTAGACGGCGACCGAGGGGCTCGGCTTGATGTTGCGGACGATGTACTGGTAGCTCGTCGTCCCGAGCTGGGCGCCCAGCTTGTACTTCTTCAGGCCTGCGACCGAGCGCACCGACGAGATCGGCTTGCCCTTCAGGCCAACGATCGACTGGTTGACGTTGTAGTACGAGGCGCTGAAGGCGAGCACCTTCGCCCGCTCGGGCGTATATGAGATCTGGTTGATGTCGAAGTCGAAGGACTTCTTGCCCGGGGCGATCGCCTTGTTGAAGGGCGTGTACACCCAGACGACCTCGTTCTTCGCAAAGCCGAGCCGCTTGGCGACCGCGTAGGCGACCGCCGACTCGAACCCCTGGCCCTTGGCAGGGTCGTTGATCTTCCACGGTCGTCCCTTGGTCTCGCCACCCGCGAACCACGGCGGGAAGGCCGGGTTGTCGGTGCCGATCGAGAGCCGCCCGTCCTTGACGAGGTTGAGATTCGCCTTGGCGCAGCTGGCGCTCGCCGCCGCCGCGTTCTCGCTCTGCCCTCCGAAGGGACCTCCGACGGCGGCCGCTGCGATCGCAAGCGCGATCACCACGACCGGAATCAGAACCTTGCGCATGCCCGTCTCCTCTGGTTTCCCCGGTTGGTGAAAGAGGACTCGAACCTAGCACGCGACGGTACGGTTTCCGCAATGGCGTCCCCGTTCGTGGAGCTCGAGATCGGCGATCGGATCGTGAAGGTCACGAATCCGGACAAGGTGCTCTTTCCTGCGCGGCAGGAGACGAAGCTCGACCTCGTCAACTACTACCTGTCGGTCGGCGACGGGATCGTCCGCGCGCTCTACGAGCGACCGACCCAGCTTCGCCGGTTTCCGGACGGCGTCGAGGGCGAGATGATCTACCAGAAGCGCGTGCCGGAGAAGCGGCCCGAGTGGGTCGAGGCGGCTCGGGTCACCTTCCCCTCCGGCCGGCACGCGGACGAGCTCTGCGTCACCGAGGTCGCGCAGGTCGCGTGGGCCGCGAACCTCGCGGTCGTCGACTTCCACCCCTGGCCTTCGCGGCGCGCGGACGTCGACAGGCCGGACGAGCTCCGGATCGACATCGACCCGCAGCCGGGGACGACCTTCACAGACGGGAAGCGCGTCGCGGCGGTCGTGCGGGAGACGCTCGGCGAGATGGGGTGGACCGGCTGGCCGAAGACCTCCGGCAACCGCGGCATCCACGTCGCCTGCCGGATCGAGCCGAACTGGGAGTTCCCGGTCGTGCGGCGCTGCGCACTCGCCTTCGCGCGCGAGGTCGAGCGGCGGCTGCCGAAGAAGGTCACCACCGCGTGGTGGAAGGAGGAGCGCGGCAAGCGCGTCTTCATCGACTACAACCAGAACGCGCGCGACCGGACGATCGCCTCGGCCTACTCGGTGCGCGGCCGGCCGGATGCGACGGTCTCGGCTCCGGTGACCTGGGACGAGCTGCCGGACGTCGAGACCGAGGACTTCACTCTGGCGTCGATGCCCGAACGGTTCGCGAAGGTCGGCGACGTGCAGGCTGCGATCGACGACACGGTCTGCGACCTGAACGTCCTGCTCGAGTGGGTCGAGCGCGAGGAGGCCGCCGGCGAGGGCGAGGCGCCGTACCCGCCGCAGTTCCCGAAGATGCCCGGCGAGCCGAAGCGCGTGCAGCCGTCGCGTGCCAAGAAGGACGTGGACTGATCGGACAGGTGGTGTCAGAGACGACTCTGGCACGAGTCTGGCACGTGTCAGAGACGAGTCTGACACTGACTTTCAGATCAGGCGGCGCTCAGCCGCCCAGCGCGTCAGCTCGTGGCGGTTCGAGAGCTGCAGCTTCCGCAGCACGGCCGAGACATGCGTCTCCACGGTCTTGATCGACAGATGCAGCCGGGCCGCGATCTCCTTGTAGCGGTAGCCGCGCGCGATCAGTTGCAGCACCTCCCGCTCACGCGTCGTGAGCACGTCGAGCTCCGGGTCGACGGGCGTCGCGCCCGAGCGGAACGCGTCGAGGACGAAGCCGGCGAGGCGTGGCGAGAAGACTGCATCCCCGTCGGCGGTGCGCTTCACCGCGTCGATCAGATCCGCACCGGAGATCGACTTCGTCACATAGCCGCGTGCGCCGGCCCGGATCACGTCGATCACGTCCTCGGCGGCATCCGAGACCGAGAGTGCGAGGAAGCGCACGCCGGGACGCTCAGGCGCGACCTGCGCGATTACTGCGTGACCGCCGCCGTCCGGCAGGTGGACGTCGAGAAGGACGACGTCGGGGTCGAGCTCGCGGATCAACGGCACCGCCTCGGTCACCGAGCCGGCTTCGCCGACGATGTCGACGGCCTCGCCGAGCTCGCTGCGCACGCCGGCGCGGAAGAGATCGTGGTCGTCGACGAGCACCACGCGGCGACGGCTCATGCTTGCCTCCTCAGACGCAACTCGACCTCGGTCCCGTCAGGGGACGATGTGAGCGTTGCAGTGCCGCCGGCCCGCGCCATGCGGCCGCGGATCGATTCGGCGATCCCGTGTGCTCCGGCAGGTACCGCTTCCGGATCGAAGCCGCTGCCCCGGTCGCGGACGAAGATCGCAATCTCCTCCTCGCCGACGTCGACGAAGGCGGAGACTTGGTCGGCGCCGGAGTGCTGCGCCGCGTTCGACATCGCCTCGCGGGCGGCAAGGACGAGCGCTTCGACTCGATCGTCGACGGGCACGTCGCCCGTGCGCACGAGCTCGACCGGCACACCGAGGAGCTCCTCGACCTCGGCCGCGGCGGCGTCCATGGCTGCTGCGAGCCCCGCGTCGTCGGCAGCCCGCGGATCGGGGTAGAGCCACGAACGCAGCTCGCGCTCCTGCCGGCGGGCCAGCGCTGCCACGCGGCGCGGGTCGCCCGCCTCACGCTGCACGAGCGCGAGCGTCTGCAGAACGGAGTCGTGCACGCGAGCCGCCATCTCGGCCCGCTCCTGCGAGCGGATCCGGGCGGTGCGCTCCGCGTCTCGCTCTGCGGCCAGCCGCCAGGCCCACGGCCCGAGCACGAGCAGAAGCGCGATCGCAACGGCGCTCGACTCGAGCGCGGCGTCGGTTCCGGCATCGCCGATGTTCTGGTCAATGAAGGCGATCACCGCGATGATCCCAAGCAGGACACCGACTGCGACGTAGCCGCCGCGCCGGCTACGGATCATCACGAACGCGGCCGCCCCGACCGCAAGCGGCCAGATCAGCGAGTCGTCGAGGCCGAAACCGCGCAGCGCGAGCAAACCCCCGAGGGCGATCAACACGACCCCGACCACGCGGCGGCGCTGCGATGGGGCCGGCCCGTTCTCGGGTGAAAGGGCGAGCCACGCGCCGGCGTACGCCGCCACGCCCGCGCCGTCCGCAAACGCGAGCAGCGCGAAGGTCAGTCGGACGAGCGTCGGATCGATGTCGAGTGACTTCGCGATTCCGGCGGCGACGCCGCCGAGCGCGCGCCCGCCCTCCACGCGCTTGACGCGCGGTAGGGCGAGCGGAAGGCGATACGGGCTCGTCGTCACCCGCGCCGAACCTCGATCTGACCAAGGCCGACGGTGGCGTCGAGAACGAGTGTCGGCGAGTCGGTGTCGGGGCCGGCGATACGGATCTCCCGATCGGCGCCGATGCCGTCGTCGCTCGAGCCGAGCACGAGCACCTCGCCGGCTCCAGCGTGGGCGTCGACCTCGACCGCGACGTCCTCCGGCACCGTGACGAGGAGGGCGCCTATCCCGAGCGAGACGTCGACGTGTGTCTCACCCTCGGCCAGCGTGACGTTCCTGAGGTCGACCTCGTAGTCGCCGATCCCATACTCGTACGAGCGCTCGAGAGCAGCGGCGTCGAGCGGTCGCTCGAGCTTGTCGCCGAGCCCCGCCGAGAGCGAGACCGGGAGGGAGGCAGCGAAGGCGAAGCCGCCGAGCAGCACCAGCCCGAGTGCAATGAGCCCGCCGACGCGGAAGCCCGTGAAGGCGCCAACCGCGATCGCGGCGCCGACGATCGCGACTGCGACCGCCAGAGCGAGGTCGAGGTCGATCTCATAGGCGTCGACCACGGCCAGGAGGCCAAGCGTTCCCGCAACAGCGAGGAGCGCGCCGAGCACCGGGGTCGTCAGCGACGGCTTGCGCTGTCGCTGCGGTCGCGGCGTTGCCACCACGGTTGCGGTCGTGCCGACGGCCTCCGGCTCTGCCGGTGGGGTGGGACGTTCGTCGTGCCGACGTTCGTCGTGCCGGTCGTCGCGGTGCGCGAGGTGCCACCAGAGAAGCGCCGTGCCGCCGAGCAGCGCCGCGAGCCAGATGTTGCCGATTCCGGACCAGAGATCGGCCTCCGAGACGACGAGCACGGCGGTGAAGAGGAGCAGGCCGACGCCGAGCAGCAGCCACGGTCGGTCGCGATGCTCTCGGAGCGCCTGCACGGCCGTCGAGTCCTCGCTGCCCTCGGCCGGAATGACGAGCCAGGCGGCCAGGTAAAGCAGGATTCCCGTTCCGCCCGCGAAGGCGAGCGCGGCGAAGGCGATGCGGTAGACCAACGGATTGATGTCGAAGTAGCGGCCGAGCCCGGCGCAGACGCCGCCGAGCCAGCGGCCGTCGTCGGTGCGGACGAGGCGCCGCGGGGGCGCCTCGTCGAGCGTGGGGGTTTCAGTGGCCGTGTCGGACATGGTGAGCCTCTCGGTAGATGATGCTCACACGATGGTCGCCGCCGGGTCGCGCCGCTATCGGGCATCACCCTGATCCGACCCTGATCTTTCCTTGAGCGAGCTAGCGCCCTATTCGCCCCACCAACCCGGGGCGATCTCGGCGTCGCGAGGGTCGTCGCCTGCGCCGAACGCGATGTACTCGACGCCATCGGGTCCCGCCTCGACGTTGCGCATCGTGCTCGTATCGAAGCGGATCGCATCCCACTCGCCCAGCTCGACGATCTCGTCCTCGACCTTGATCCGCGCGGAGCCGCGGACGATGACGTAGACCTCCTCCTGCCTCTCGTGCTTATGCCCGAACGGGATGCGGAAGTTGGGCGCGAGCTTCACATGGATCAGGCCGAGCGTCTCGCCCTCCAGCGCGGTGCGCCCGAACCGTGCCTCCATCTCCGCCGGCATGTCGAACTTCGGTGCGGAGTTCTCGACGTCTTGCTTGAGGTTTTTCTTCGTGTATCCAGACATGCCGGCGATTCTACCCAGCCTTGTGTAAAGCAAACTTGACACGCCATTCATGACAAGCTAACTTGACATCGATGAAGAACGCACTCAGAGAGCTGCGAGCGCGCGAGAGTCTCTCGCAGGCCGAATTGGCGAAGGCGATGCAGGTCTCGCGGCAGACGATCAACGCGATCGAGACGGAGCGCTACACCCCGTCCTTGCCGCTCGCGCTCGCGCTTGCTCGGTACTTCAAGTCGACAGTGGAAGAGGTGTTCGATGACGGCGGTGCATAAGACGAAATGGTTCGTGCCATTGTTCTCGGTCGGATTGGGGCTCGTGTTCCTCGCCGCGCTGTGGGCAGGCGGCGACCGGCGAGGAGGCTTCGAAGCGCTCGCGGTGATGGCGGCGCTGGGCATCCTGGTGCTCGTGGGCGGGCGAAGCGAGCTGATTCGCGACCTGCGCGGCGACGGGCGGGACGAGTACTGGCAACGGATCGACATCCACGCAACCGTGCTGGCCGGGAACGTCGCGATCGGCTTGATCATCGGCATGTGCGTATGGGAGTGGGCACATGGTCGGGACGGGACGCCGTACGCTCAGCTCGGCGCGATCACCGGTATCGCCTACGTAGTGGCGATCGGAGTGCTCAGGTGGCGGAGCTGAGCAGCGTCTCGACCGTCGGGTCGTTGGCCCGCCGTGCCGGTCGCACCTCGCGCCAGGTGCACTGCGCAGGATCCTTGTCCGGCCGGAAGCGGATCAGCTTCGTGCCGTGGCGGAAGCGGTTCCCCTGCACCTTGTCGTAGCGCACCTCGGCGACGAGCTCACGGCGAAGAGGCGTCTCCTCGAGACCGTTGGTGCCCCAGCGGTTCGGCTCCGAGAAGCGCCGGTCGGAGCTCTCGTCGAGCAGCGGCAACACGAGACTGGCGATCTCGTCGTGGTTGCGGGCTCCGATCGCGGCTGAGCCGACGTAGTCGACCTCGCCGTCGTCGCGATAGAGCCCGAGCAGGAGCGTCGCGAGCTTTTCCGGACGTTGCTTCCAGCGCACTCCGATCACCACACAGTCCGCGGTCTTGTGCTCCTTGACCTTGACGACCGCCTCCCGGGAGCCGGGCATGTACGGAAGGCCCAGCCTCTTCGCGATCACCCCGTCCAGCCCGGCGGCCTCGAAGCGGTCGAGCCAGGCTGTCGCGGCGTCGAGCTCACTCGTTGCCGGAGAGATCCAGAACCCCTCGCCACGCTTCAGCAGCTCCGCGCGGCGCTGCTCGAGCGGGCGCTCATGCACCGGATCGCCGTCCCAGAGCAGGAGGTCGAAGGCGATGAAGATCGCCGGGATCTCCGCCGAGAGTTTCTTGACGCGGCTCTCAGCCGGGTGGAGCCGCATCTGCATCGAGTCGAAGTCGAGCACCCCGTCGCGTGCGATCACGATCTCGCCGTCGAGCGCGGAGTGGGGCGGAAGGAGGTCGCCGAGCGCCCGCAGCTCGGGGAAGTAGCGGAGGAGCGGCCGCTCGTTGCGCGACCAGAGCGCGAGCTCGCCACCGTCGTTCTCCAGCACGCCACGGAAGCCGTCCCATTTCGGCTCGTACTGCCACCCTTCGCCGGCCGGGAGCTCGCGGACGAGCTCGGCCTCCATCGGCGGGAAGGGGACGTTTGGGCCGGGCATCTTCTGG
>JAXIPI010000392.1:0-4641 GCA_045403015.1 Gaiellaceae bacterium
ATGTTGATCGCGCCTTTGACCTCGTGTTCGTCGCGGAACAACTCCGACTCGACCTTGTCCTTCAGCGTCGCATGTGTTAGAGCTTCGGCTGCTTTCGGAGTTTGAACCTCCGGCTCGGTCGGTAGGGGAAGAACGTCAACAACAAGGGGGCTGAGATGAAGAAGCTCGGGGTGGTAGCGCTACTCGCGGCGATCGGCGCATGGTTCGTGGCGGGTTCACGCCGCAAGAAGGTGGTCGGAAAGTTCACAAGCGTCGCGACGCGGACGCTGCAGCCGAAGGACTACGACGACGCGACGCTGAAGGACAAGGTCGAGTCGGAGTTGGTCCGCGACGAACACGAGGTCAAAGGCGCGATCAACATCAACGCGCAGCACGGTGTCGTCCAGCTGCGAGGTGAGGTCCCGTCGCAGGACCTGATCGACGTGCTCGTCGAGAAGACCGAGAAGATTCAGGGCGTCCGCGAGGTCGAGAGCCTGCTTCACACCCCGGGCACCGAGGCCCCCATGCACCACTAGGCTCGCGTGCGAGCGCCTTTGGGGCCGCGAAGCGGCCCCCTTTAGGTTTTTCGCGCGATGAGCATCCGCTCCCCGCGGATGCTCATCTTGCGCAAGACTGTGGCGTGATTGCGAGCCCTGCCCTGACGGGGAACGACCTTCGGATCGAGGACGTCTGGGAGGTCGCCGTCCACCGTGTGCCGGTGGCCCTCGCGGACGATGCACGGGCAGGGATGGAGGCGGCACGCGCGCTCGTCGAGCGGGTGGGGGAGCACACCTACGGCGTCAACACGGGGTTCGGGCGCTTCGTCTCGGAGTCGATCCCGGACGACCAGGTCGAGGAGCTGCAGCTCCGCCTGCTCCGCAGCCATGCTTGCGGCGTCGGCGAGCCGTACCCGGATGAGGTCGTTCGCGCGGCGATGCTGCTCCGCGCGAACGCGCTGGCGAAGGGCTACTCGGGCGCGCGGATCGAGACGGTCGAGCTCCTGATCGAATGCCTCAACCGCGGCGTGCTCCCGCGCGTGCCCGCGCGGGGCTCTGTCGGGGCGAGTGGGGATCTCGCACCGCTCGCCCACCTTGCACTGCCTCTCGTCGGCGAGGGACAGGCGTGGTTCGACGGGACGCTCCTCTCGGGTGAGGAGGCGCTCGCTGCTGCCGGGCTCGAGCCGATCCGGCTGGCGGCGAAGGAGGGGCTCTCCCTGATCAACGGGACACAGTTCATGGCGGCGATGGCGTCGCTCGCGCTCGTCCGCGCGAACCGGCTCGCCCGGACAGCGGACCTGGCCTGCGCGCTCTCGCTCGAGGCGCTCCAGGGATCGCGGACGAGCTTCCATCCGGCGATCCACCAGGCGCGACCGTTGCGCGGGCAGCTCGACGCCGCCGCGAATGTGCTGCGCCTGCTCGAAGGCTCCTCGATCATCGAGTCGCACCGCTGGTGCGACAAGGTGCAGGACGCGTATTCGCTGCGCTGCGCTCCGCAGGTGCACGGTGCGAGCCGCGATCTGCTCGACCACGTCGAGACGACAGTTGCGATCGAGCTCAACGCAGCGACCGACAATCCGCTCGTCCTCGTCGACGAGGGGATGGTCGTTTCGAACGGCAACTTCCACGGTCAGCCGCTCGCCTTCGGGCTCGACACGCTCGCGATGGCCGTCGCCGAGCTGGCGAACATCTCCGAGCGGCGGGTCGAACGGCTCGTCAACCCCTCGCTCTCCGACGGGCTGCCGCCATTCCTCACCCGCGAGGGCGGCCTCAACTCGGGCTTCATGATCCCCCAGTACGTGGCGGCGTCGCTCGTGTCGGAGAACAAGTCGCTCTGTCATCCGGCCAGCGTCGACTCGATCCCGACAAGTGCGGGCCAGGAGGATCACGTGTCGATGGGGAACGCCGCCGGACTGAAGGCGCTACGCGTGCTAGCCAATGCCGAGCTGGCACTTGCGATCGAGCTGCTCGCAGGCGCGCAGGCGATCGAGTTCCTCGCACCGCTCGAGCCTGCGCCGGGTGTGCGCGCGACGCACGATGCAGTGCGCGAGCACTCCGAGCGCGTTCGTGAGGACAGGTCGCTCTCAGATGACATCGAGCGCGTCGCCGGCGCAATCCGCGACGGTTCGATCCTCGCGGCGGCCGAGGCCGAGATCGGAGTGTTGCGATGAGCGTCTCGACGCTCGAGGCTGCAGTCGAGGCGCTCGTCGGGGATCTCTCCCGCGTTCGCGCTCCACGCGGCACCCAGCTGAACGCCGGTTCATGGCAGACCGAGGCGCCGTTGCGGATGCTTCTGAACAACCTGGACGCAGAGGTCGCCGAGCGGCCGGAGGATCTCGTCGTCTACGGCGGCTCGGGCCGTGCGGCCCGGTCGCACGACGCGCTCAAGGCAATCGTGCGGACGCTTCTGCGTCTCGGCGACGACGAGACGCTGCTCATCCAGAGCGGCAAGCCGGTGGGCGTCTTCCGCACGCACGACGGGGCACCGCGCGTCCTGATCGCGAACTCGCTTCTTGTCCCGCGCTGGGCGACGTGGGACGAGTTCCGTCGGCTCGAGGCCGAGGGACTGACGATGTTCGGGCAGATGACCGCGGGAAGCTGGATCTACATCGGCACCCAGGGGATTCTCCAGGGCACGTACCAGACCTTTGCCGCTGCGGGCGAGGTGCATTTCGGCTCCGCCGACCTGAGCGGCCGGACGATCCTGACCGCCGGACTGGGAGGGATGGGCGGAGCGCAACCGCTCGCGGCGACAATGGCCGGCGCCGCGATTCTCTGCATCGAGGTCGACCCTTCGCGGATCGCACGCCGGCTCGAGACGCGCTATCTCGACGAGGTTGCGGACTCGCTCGAGGACGGTGTCGCTCGCGTTCGCGCGGCGGCGGCCGAGGGGCGCGCGCTGTCGGTGGCCGTCGAGGGAAATGCCGCCGAGATCGTGCCGGAACTGGCACAAAAGCGTGAATCTTTCGACCTCGTCACGGACCAGACGGCGGCGCACGATCCTTTGACCGGCTACGTCCCGGCCGGGCTGTCGGTCGCGGAGGCCGCATCGCTACGCGGTTCCGACCCGGATGAGTACCTCCGCCGGGCGCGGGCTTCGATCGCGAAGCACGTCGAGGGGCTGCTCGAGTACGTCCGCGCGGGCAGCTATGTCTTTGACTATGGCAACAATCTTCGCGGGGAGGCCTATGAGGCGGGCGTAGAGGAAGCCTTCTCATACCCGGGCTTTGTCCCGGCCTATATCCGGCCGCTCTTCTGTCGCGGCATCGGTCCCTTCCGGTGGGCCGCCCTCTCCGGTGACCCGGCCGACATCGCGGCGATCGACGACGAGCTCCGGCGCCTCTTCCCCGACGAGGTGCTGCTCCTGCGCTGGCTGGAGCTCGCTCCCGAGCGCGTCGCGTTCCAAGGGTTGCCGGCGAGGATCTGCTGGCTCGGCTACGGCGACCGCGCCAAAGCAGGCCTCGCGATCAACGAGCTCGTCCGCTCGGGCGTCGTCTCGGCACCGGTTGTGATCGGGCGCGACCACCTCGACTCCGGTTCGGTCGCCTCGCCCTACCGCGAGACCGAGGCCATGCGCGACGGTTCCGATGCGATCGCCGACTGGCCGATCCTGAACGCGCTCCTGAACACGGCTGCGGGTGCGACATGGGTCAGCGTCCACCACGGTGGCGGCGTCGGGATCGGCAACTCGATCCACGCGGGCATGGTCGTGCTCGCCGACGGCAGCGCCGATGCGGCACAGCGACTCGAGCGGGTCCTCACCACCGACCCGGGTACCGGCGTCATGCGCCACGCGGACGCCGGCTACGACGAGGCGCTCGACGCCGCACGGGAGCACGGCCTCGACTTGCCCAGCGTCTGAGCGATGACACGGCTGCTGATCCGCGACCTCAGGCAGGTCGTCTCACCCGCTGGGCGGGACGCGCCGCTGCGTGGAGCCCGGTTGCGCGAGCAGGAGCTCGTCGAGAGCGCATACGTGCTCTGCGACGGCGGGATGATCACTGCGGTGGGCTCGATGGCCGAGCTGCCGGCGCTCGACGGCGATGTCGAGGAGCTCGACGGTCGCGGCCTGTGCGCCATTCCAGGTCTCGTCGACTGCCACACGCACCCCGCGTTCGGCGGCGGCCGCGTCGAGGAGTTCTCGCTGCGCGCAGGCGGTGCGAGTTACGAGGAGCTCCACGCGGCGGGCGGCGGCATCCTCTCGACCGTGCGGGCGACCCGGGCCGCCGGAGAAGCCGGGCTCGCCGAGGCGGTGCAGCGTCACCGCGGCTGCATGCTCCGCGCCGGCACGACGACCTTCGAGGGAAAGTCGGGCTACGGCCTCGACCGGGAGACCGAGCTTGCATCGCTGCGAGCGGTGGCCGCAGCCGGTGGGATCCCGACCTGGCTGGGAGCACACGCCACTCCGCCCGAGTTCGCGGGCGCCGATGCCTATCTCGACTTCATCCTGGCCGACGTGCTGCCCGATGCGGCGAAGCTCGCCGAGGCCGCAGACGTCTTCCTCGAGCGGGGCGCCTTCGACGCGGCGCAGGCTCGCCGTTATCTCGAGGCGTGCCGCTCGCAGGGCCTGGCTTTGAGGCTGCATGGCGACCAGTTCACGGAGGCGGGTGCGATCCCGCTCGCGCTCGAGCTCGGCGCGCGCTCGGTCGACCATCTCGAGGCGACC
>JAXIPI010000369.1:0-11747 GCA_045403015.1 Gaiellaceae bacterium
GCCTGGGGTCGCGTTCGTCGACGGCGTCCAGGTTCCCTCGGACAAGCCGGGCCTCGGTGTCGCAGCAGCCTGAGCGCGTGCTGATCCTCGCGGAGGGCTTCTCCGGGGATCCGCACTACGGGAAGACGGCCCGTGGCGTGCTCGCGTACGGCGAGCGCCCGGTCATCGCACTCCTGGACTCGGCCCGAGCGGGCGAGAGCCAGAACGGCGTTCCCGTTGTCGCGTCGGTCAACGACGCGCTGTGCTTCAACCCGACCACGGCGCTCGTCGGCGTGGCCACGCAGGGTGGCCGCTTCCCACCCGCCTGGCGTGACCTGCTGCGGACGGCGATTTCGAAGGGGCTGCACGTGGAGAACGGCTTGCACGAGTTCCTCGCCGACGATGAGGAGCTCGTCGGCCTCGCCGCCCGGCACGGGGTCGAGCTGCGCGACCTGCGCCGGCCGCCTGCGGATCTGAACGTCCCGACCGGCGCGAACATGGAGCTACCGGTGAAGACGGTGCTCACGGTCGGCTCGGACTGCGCGATCGGGAAGATGACGGTCTCGCTCGAGCTCGACCGGGCTGCGCGCGCGCGTGGGCTCGCCTCCCGCTTCGTTCCGACGGGACAGACCGGGATCGCGATCGCCGGATGGGGGATCTCCGTCGATGCAGTCGTCTCGGACTTCATCGCCGGCGCGACGGAGCGTCTGCTCGTCGAAGGCCACGAGCGTGGGGGAGAGCTGCTGATGGTCGAAGGCCAGGGCGCGCTCCTGCACCCGGCGTACTCGGGCGTGACGCTCGGGCTCGTGCACGGGTCGGCGCCGCACGCCTTCGTGCTCTGCCACCTCGCTGGGCAGACGGAGATCGAGGGCTACCCGGGTCATCCGCTCCGCTCGCTGCCCGAGCTGATCGAACTGCACGAGCAGATCTCGCTTCCCGCGCGGAAGGCGACGGTGGCCGCGATCGCACTCAACACCCGCGAGCTCGGCGAGGGCGAGGCGCGTGTTGCGGTGGCCGCGACGGCGGAGGAGACCGGCCTCGTCACGGACGATCCAGTCCGGTTCGGGCCAGACCGCCTGCTCGATGCCATCCTCGCAGCGTTGTAGCTACGCGCAGCGCCGGTTTCTCGCCCACGGCGGGCGGGTATCCGGTGGACATGTTCCTTCGCGGCCCGCACGAGCTGGTTTCGCGTCGACTGGCGCTGACGATGACGGATATCGTCGCGATGCTGGTCGTCGTCGTGGCGATAGTCGCGATTCTCCTCTGACGCCGGTTCTCGAGCTGAAGTCGCGTCAGTCGTGCATCGACGTCCGGCGAAGCAGGACGCGGCGAGCGAAGTCCTTCAGCCGGCGCCAGAGATTCACGTCGTGAAGATTAGGACAGATCGCGTCCGTCGAGCCCCGGTTCGCCGCCACCGGCCAGCGGCTGTCTTGAGGCAGAAATCGCTTTGGGGCAGGACGTGTGTTCTAGTTAGGGCATGGTCGACGTGATGGCAACCGTAATAGCCCTAGCCGCCGCAGCTGTGCTTGGCTGGATTGCCCTTTGGTTCCTCGGCGGTATTGGCAAGGAAGGCCGCCTGATACCTCGGCGGCGCAAGAGGGACGACGCCTGACGTTCATCGCTTGAGGCACAGCGACCTGTTGGAAACCGCCGCTATGAGGCCGCCCGTTTAGGGCTACTCTCGGCCCGTGGACATTGATTCCAACTGGGTGCTGCTGATCCCGCTGGCGCTCATCCTCGCGCTTGCCTTGCAGCTGCTTGTCCTGTACGGCGTCTACCGCTTTGTGCGGTATGGCATCCGCCGCTTCGCGCATCGAAGCGCGAACCCACCGGTCTAGGGGTTCTTGGCTTCGGCGGTTGGATGGCCTTCTTGAGTGCGTCCATGAAGGCGCTGCGCTTCGGCACGGGGATTTCCAAGCCCTTCTCCGTGTGCTGCGTGGCCGGCTCTTGCATCGGCTGTTCCTTTCCAGCCATTCATAGTGAGGGTACCTCGTGAACAACGCACCCCAACTCAGTGGCGCGCGAACGAAGCTCCAGCGGGCAGAGGAACACCTCGGCCAACTCGTGACCGAGCACGAGAAATTCATCCACGAGAGAAACCCGTACCGAATGTTGAGAGAGGCCGACCCTGAGCCCGACTATTACGTCTGGCGGGCAAAGATCGTTGAGCCGCCGCCGCTCGAAAAGTGGGCGTCTATCGCGGGTGAGTGCGTCCATGCCCTCCGCAGCGCACTCGACCACACCGCCTTCGAGCTTGTGCGCTTCCGCAATCCCGCCGCGACGTATTCCGAATTCCCTGTTTTCAACGACCGCTTTGGAGACAACAGCTGGGACAGTCACGGCGAACGGAAGCTTCCGGGGGTCGACCGGAAAGTGTTGGCACAAGCTAAGTGGCTGCAGCCGTACCGTCGAGGGCAAGAGCATGACCCGCTTTGGCGGGTACACCGACTCGACGTCATCGACAAGCACCGCCACCTCAACATTGTCGGTCCGAACCTCAGACGAGCCGTCTATATCCCCACCGGAGGCACCGTCGAGGATGCTGCCAAGCTCGCGGGTGCGTTCGAAGACGGCACACCAGTAGCCCGCTTTAAGCTCGTCCCCGACCCCGGCTCGCCCGGCGTGCACGTGACAACAGAGTTCACCTTCGACATAACGTTCGGCGAAGGAGAAGTCCTGACCAACGAACCGGTCATGCAAAGCCTTGAGAACCTGCGCACCTACGTCGGCTTCGTCGTCGCGCGCTTCGACCGGTTCTTCAACTAGCGCCCCCACCAGCCGCCGCTCACAACACGCCGCGCTTAGACAGAGATGGCGCAATTACCCGGCTTGACAGCGAACACGTGTTCGTGCATCATAGCGAACACATGTTCGGACGGATCGTCATCGTCGTTGCGCTAGGCGTTTTTCTCTGGGCCGCGTTCGCCCGTTCTTCCGACGCATCCGGGCCGGAGCGGCGGTACGTCGTGCAGCCGCACGACACGCTCTGGTCGATCGCAGCTCGCGGGTACGCGGATCCGCGCGAGGGCGTCTGGGAGATCCAGGAGCGGAACCTGCTCGCGGGAACCGTGCTCGTCCCGGGGCAAGTCCTCGTCCTGCCGTAGAGCACGACCCATAGGAGGGTTCCTAGACTGGCGGCGTGGATCTCGACGTCGTCTTCCTGGGCACGGCCGGCTCAATGCCGACCGCTCGCCGCGCTCCTTCCGCCACGCTCGTCCGGCGCGGTGGCGAGAAGCTGCTCTTCGATTGCGGGGAAGGCACGCAGCGACAGCTGCTGCGCTCGGACGTCGGTCTGGTCGAGCTCCACGAGATCTTCCTGACGCACTTCCATGCCGACCACTTCCTCGGCCTGCCGGGAATGCTGAAGTCGTTCGCGCTCCGCGGCCGCGAGGTTCCGCTGACCCTGTACGGACCTCGGGGTCTCGATGATCTTCTTCGCTCGCTGCCGCGCATCTTCGGTCGTCTGAGCTACGAAGTGGCCGTCGTGGAGCTCGCGGCGGGTGCGGTGCTTCCGCGCGGGGGATACGAGGTGCGGACCTTCGCGGTCCGCCACGGGCGCGACGCCCTCGGTTACGCGCTCGTCGAGGAGGAGCGGCCGGGGCGTTTCGACGTTGCCGCCGCAGACGCGCTGGGTATCCCGTTCGGGCCCGAGCGCGGGGCGCTTCAGAGCGGCGCGCCCGTGACGCTCCCCGACGGCCGTGTGGTGACGCCTGAGCAGGTGCTCGGCGAAGCCCGACCCGGCCGGAAGCTCGTGCTCACGGGCGATACGGCGCCGTCCGACGGCGTGGTCGAAGCAGCCCTGGGAGCGGATCTGCTCGTGCACGAGGCGACGTTCTGCGAGGAGGAGGCCGAGCGCGCGCGGGAGACGGACCACTCGACTGCGCTCGAGGCAGCGCGAATCGCGCGCGACGCGGGCGTCACGCTGCTCGCGCTGACGCACCTCTCGAGCCGCTACGGCGCGGGGGACGTCGAACGAGAGGCTCGAACCGTCTTCCCGGCCACGGTTGTCCCGCGCGACTTCGACCTGATCGACATCCCGTTCGAGGAGCGAGGTGGTCCCGAGTTGGTGAAGAGCGGCGCGCGCCTGCCGCGAGCTGAAGTACCCTCCAGCGCATGAGTGCCATGGTGCAGATCGCGCTCGCGGAGGACGCGACTGAGGCCGACGAGATCCAGGCGCTTCTCGAGGACGCGGGGATCGAGTCGGCCGTGCAAACCGACGACGACTCCGGCTCACTCAAGGTATTCGTGGCCGAGGCAGCCGTCGAGGCGGCGCAGGATGTCATCGAGCCGCCGACCGATCCGGACGAGCCGATCGCGGAGTCGTAGCCGCTACTCGCGGACGAACGCGAGCCTGGTCGACCCGACCAGGCCGGGACTGACGAGCTCGAACACACACAGCGACCGGGCGTCGGCGTCCGGCGGCGAGGGGAGACTCCCGTTCCAGACGGCCCCCGACGCGATCGTCGGCCGCGCCCAGGTGAGCCCGTTCACCCGGAGCTCGATCGGCGTTCCCTGCTTGCCGAGCAGCGTCAGCTCCAGTCGTCCGCGGCCGCAGGCGTACACCGTGATCTGCGCCGTCCCGACGACGTCCCCGTTCGGCTGGACGCCTGTGCGCGACATGAGGAGGCGGAGCGGCCGGGCGGGGCGCCAGAGCGTGATCCCTTCGAGTTCGGTCGAGCGCGGAGCCTGGGCGATTCGCTCGCCCGCAAGCTCGAAGTTCGTCGGAGCAGCGACGAGTGCCGGCTGGAAGGCGCGTCCAGACGCTGCGCGGAGCAGGCCGTCCCGTCCGAGCTCCACGTTGACCGGAGCGAGCTGTTGGACCGGAGCGGCGCTCTTCATCTGCGCGACCGCCACGATGCGGCGGTTCCAGAAGAGGTGCTTCCAGACTCCGGCCGAGTACGCGCTTGAGTTGAGGTAGGTGACTGGACCAGTTGTGGCCTCGTCCAGCCAGCGAGGATCCCCGGTGTCGAAGACCCAGGCGCGGTCGAGGTGCGTCAGCCGCTCGATCTGCCTCGTCGAGAGGATGGACAGCGTGACCAGCGTGAGCGCGACGACGACCGGTAACCCAATCCGCATCCTGCTCGGGAGGAAGACGGCCAGGGCGACGAGCCCGCCGACCCCGACGGCGTAGACGAGTTCCAGAACCTGAGTCGAGGTCGCCTCGGCGAGCCGCCAGAACGGAATCAGGCTGACGGCGTCGAGCGCCGACTCCTGGATCGCGAAACGGTCTACCGGCAAGAGCACCGCGGGAACCGCGAGCGCCAGCGCGGCGAGCTGAATCCCCGGGCGAGGTCGTGGCACGCCCCGTGCGACCCAGAGGACGAAGACGAGCATCATCGGCGGTATGACCGGCTGGAGGTCTCGCAGCGTGACGTGACCGACCCAGCGCGAGGCAAAGGTCCCGACCTCGAGCGCGAGGCACAGAGTCCAGGCAAGCGTGGTCGCGACGAGTGCAACAGCAGCCGGGTCGGGCTCGCGCCTCTGGACGCACTGGATCGTCATCGCCGCGAGCGCGACGAGCGGGATCCCGGCGACGAGGATGAAGATGCCGGCGAAGTGCCAGATCACGTCTGCCGCCGCGGCGCCGAGCTCGTAGCCGCCGGCGGCCGCGGAGTACGCGCCGAAGACGTCGCCCCAGCGCCCGGCGGCCGCGAAGCCGGCCAGCGTGACGACGCACACACCCGCGGTGGCCGCAAGCAGGACGGCCTGGCGTCGCGCCGGCTCGAACGACCGCGCGAAGCCGCACTGCAGTGCGACCGCCAAGAACAGCGTCGGGATGAGCGCCACGAGCCGGATGTGTGTCGCCAGCGCGAGAACGATCGTGGCCGCGACGAGAGCCTGTCGGAGGGGTGATGGCCGGGCGAGCGCGGAGGCGATCGCCCAGACCGCCAGCGTCGCGAGGGGAAGCACGGCGACCTCGCTCATGACGAGACCCGAGTAGGCGAGGTCCGGGACGGCCAGAGTGAGTCCCGCTGCGGCGACGGCCCACCAGGCCCCGAGCGGGCCGCGTCCCCACAGGTACACGACGAGAGCGGTGCCGGACATCAGGAGCGCTCCGAGGCCCTGAACGACAGCGATCCCCATGTCCAGGTCGTCGAACGTCAGCGGCCAGCCGATCAGGGCCGGGTAGACGAAGGAGTAGCTGTTGCCCGGCGCGCCGAGGAGCGAGGGCGATCCGTCCTCCCACAGCGAGCGGCCCAGCAAGGCGTAGATCGTCTCGTCGGGCGCGATCCAGGGAAGATCCATGCCTCGCGCCGCCCAGAAGCGGACTCCGGCGGAGACAGCCGTCAGCAGGACGACTGCGATGGTGGTCGCGTGGCGGGTGGCCGGCATACCCGTCACGTGTTGCGTCACAGCCACGTTTCGAAAACATACGCACGGAGCGGAAAGCTCGTTCTCCTCTGGCCGACGCCGTCCTCCGGAGCGTCTACACTGCCGCCGACCCTTTAACCCGGTCCTGCGAGGCCGGAAAGGAGCGGAATGAGTACGCACGTCCCCGACCGCGCGACAGGTGCGGCGAAGATCCTGCTGGACTCCGAGGCCCTGGCGCGGACGCTGTCCCGCATTGCGCACGAGATCATCGAGCGCAACGACGATCTCAGC
The DNA here is from genome assembly GCA_045403015.1 of Gaiellaceae bacterium. Taxonomy (GTDB): domain Bacteria; phylum Actinomycetota; class Thermoleophilia; order Gaiellales; family Gaiellaceae; genus Gaiellasilicea. The sequence continues at coordinate 6,583 of JAXIPI010000369.1, forward strand.
CGGCTCGCGCTCGTCGGCATCCACACCCGTGGCGTCCCGCTCGCCGAGCGGCTTGCGACCCTGATCGAGGAGCGGAGTGGGGAGGAGATCGCGCTCGGCGCGGTCGACATCACGTTCCACCGCGACGACACGCAGTTAGGAGACAGAGCCCCCGGCGCCGAGCAGCCGGTCGTGCACGCGACGTTGCTCGACTTCGACCTGCGCGGCACGACCTGCGTCCTCGTCGACGACGTCCTCTACACCGGCCGCACGATCCGCGCCGCGATCGAGACGCTCTTCGAGCACGGCCGCCCCGCACGTGTCCAGCTCGCCGTCCTGGTCGATCGCGGCCACCGCGAGCTGCCGATCCGGCCCGACTACGTGGGCAAGAACCTCCCAACCGCACGCAGCGAACGGATCCAGGTCGAGCTCGAGGAGATCGACGGAGCCGATCGGATCCTGCTTGTGGGCGCGCCCGAGGAGCAGATGCCCGAGGAGCAGAAATGAGACATCTGATCTCCATCGCCGACCTCGATCGCGACGACATCGAGCGGATCCTCGAGACCGCGGGCGCCTTCGCCGGCGTCGAGGAGAAGCTGCCGACGCTGCAAGGCAAGCTCGTGCTCAACCTCTTCTTCGAGTCGTCGACGCGGACCTCCTCGAGCTTCGAGCTCGCAGCGAAGAAGCTCTCCGCCGACGTGATGTCGCTGAAGGCCGCCGGCTCCTCGCTGGACAAGGGCGAGTCGCTGAAGGACACGGTGCTCACGCTCGCGCAGTACGACCCGCACGCGATCGTCATCCGCCACCCGCAGATCGGCGCGCCGGAGCTCGCGGCACGCTATTCGGGTGCGGCCGTCGTCAACGCCGGCGACGGCAAGCGCCAGCACCCGACGCAGGCGCTCCTCGACCTCTTCGCGATGCGGAACGCCCTCGGCCACCTGGAAGGGCTCCACGTGGCGATCGTCGGCGATGTCCTGCATAGCCGCGTCGCCCGCTCGCTCATCCAGGCGCTCTCGCTCGTCGGCGCGCACGTGACCCTCGTCGGGCCGCCGACGCTCCTCCCGCGCGGCATCGAGGCTCTCGGCTGCGAGACGTCGACCGACATTCGGGACACCGAGTCGGCCGACGTCGTCTACGTGCTGCGGATGCAGCGCGAGCGCATGGAGTCGGCCTTTGTGCCGAGCCTGCGTGAGTACGCCGCGCGCTGGGGGATCACGCCCGAACGGGTTCGCCCGGGCCAGAAGGTGATGCACCCGGGCCCGATCAATCGGGGCGTCGAAATCGACGGCCGTGTCGCCGACTCGCCTGACTCGCTGATCCTGCAGCAGGTGCGCGCCGGGCTCGCCGTACGGATGGCCGTGCTGCACGACCTGCTCACCGCCGACGTGCCCGCACCGGAAGCGGCGGCGCTCGCATGACGCTCTTCTGCAAGAACGGCCGCTCCGACAGCCTCACGCTCGAAGGCAGTCTCGCCGGCGGCGAGTGCGTCGCCGTCACCGTCGTGGACGGCGTGATCGCCCGGATCGAGCCGGCGGCGGGGTCCCGGCACATCCTCGCTCCGGCGTTCGTCGACCCGCATGTGCACCTGCGCTCGCCCGGACGCGAGGATGAGGAGACGATGGCCAGCGGCACTGCCGCCGCGGCTGCGGGCGGCTACTGCGCGATTCTCGCGATGCCGAACACCGATCCAGTCGTCGACTCGGCCGCCGTGCTCGGCTCTCTCGTCGAGGTGGCCCGTCGCGAGGCGCTCGTTCCGACCGGGTTCATGGCCGCCATCTCGAAGGAGCTCGGCGGCGAGGAATTGACCGAGATGGCGGAGCTCGCCGATGCAGGCGCCGCGGCGTTCACCGACGACGGCCGGCCCGTCACCTCCGCGGGCCTGATGCGCCGTGCGCTCCAGTACGGGGCGATCACCGGCCGCAAGCTCGCCCTCCATTGCGAGGAGCCAACGCTCTCACGCGACGGACAGGTGCACGAGGGCCCCGTCTCCGCCGAGCTCGGCTTCGCCCCGTACCCGTCGGTCGCGGAAAGTGCGATGGTCGAGCGCGACCTGTCGCTCGCGGGCTACGAGCACAGGCCGCTCCACTTGATGCATCTCTCCGCGAAGGAGTCGGTCGATGCGCTCCGCGCGGCGCACGCGCGCGGGGTGGACGCCTCCGCCGAGGTGACACCACATCACCTGGTGCTCACCGACGAGGCCGTTCGCTCGCTCGACCCGAACGTGAAGATGAACCCGCCCCTCAGGGCAGACGAGGACCGCAAAGCGCTGATCGAGGCGCTTCGCGACGGCACGATCGCCTGCGTTGCCACCGACCATGCGCCGCACTCGCGTGAGGAGAAAGAGGCGCCGTTCGAGGAGGCGCCGTTCGGCGTCACCGGGCTCGAGACCTCATTCGCGGCGCTCTACACGCACCTTGTCGAGCCGGGGCTCATTCCGCTCGAGACGCTCCTCCAGCGCATGTCTGCAGGCCCGGCGCGCGCGCTCGGCCTGCCCGAGCCGCGGATCGAGGTCGGCGCGCGCGCCAACCTCGTTCTGCTCGACCTCGAAGCGGAGTGGACGGTCGAGGAGAGGGGCTTCCGCTCTCGCTCGGCGAACTCCTGGCTCCTCGGCGAGCGGCTGCGCGGCGCGGTCGTGAAGACGGTCGCCGACGGACGCGTGGTTCACGGATGAGCGCCTTCGTCGCCCTCGAGGACGGCACGATCTTTCGCGGCCAGTCGGTGGGCGCGCCCGGCGTCGCTTTCGGCGAGGCGGTATTCACGACCGCGATGACCGGCTACCAGGAGACCGTCACCGACCCCAGCTTCGCCGAGCAGCTCATCTGCTTCACCGCGCCGATGGTCGGCAACTACGGCGTCGCGGCCGGCAGGGCTGAGTCCCCCGGCGCACACGCGAAGGCCGTGCTGATGCGCGAGGCGCGCGGGCCGGAATGGACGGACTGGCTCGAGGAACGCAGGATCGTCGGGCTCACCGGCATCGACACACGCTCGCTCGTGCTCCGCCTGCGCGAGGGGGGTGCGATGCGTGCAGCCGCGGTCGACGGCACGCTCGAAGAGGCTGACGCCCTGGCGGCGGTTCGTGCGCGCCCCTCGATGGAGGGTGCTGCGCTCGTTGCTCAGGTGTCGACCGCGGAGCCCTATGTCTACTGCGACTCCGGCGCGATTCGCGTCGCCGTCGTCGACTACGGGTGCAAGCGCTCGATCCTCCGGCGGCTCGCGGGAGCAGGCGCTGCCGTGACCGTCTTCCCGCATACCGTCGACGCCGGCGAGCTCGCCCGCTACGACGCCGTGCTCCTGTCGAACGGCCCCGGTGACCCCGAGCCGCTCGGCTTCGAGGTCCAGGTCGTCCGCGACCTGCTCGGCCGGGTGCCGATGCTCGGCATCTGCCTCGGCCATCAGCTGCTCGGCCTCGCGACCGGCCACGAGACGTACAAGCTCCGCTTCGGCCACCGCGGCGCCAATCATCCGGTGCTCGAGCGGCCGACCGGACGCGTGCTCGTGACCAGCCAGAACCACGGCTTCGCGGTCGCACCGTCCGACGACGCGGAGGCCACCTACGTCTCGCTCTACGACGGCACCGTCGAGGGCTTCGACTTTCCGGAGCTGCGCGCACGGTCGGTGCAGTTCCACCCGGAAGCGGGTCCGGGGCCGCATGACGCCTGGCCGATCCTCGAGCGCTGGCTGCAGGACGTGCGCGATGCCGCGTAGGACCGACATCAAGTCGATCTGCCTGATCGGTTCTGGGCCGATCGTGATCGGACAGGCGTGCGAGTTCGACTATGCGGGCTGCCAGGCGCTGAAGGTGCTCCGCGAGGACGGCTTCCGGACGATCGTGGTCAACTCGAACCCGGCGACGATCATGACCGACCCCGGCTTCGCCGACGCCACCTATCTCGAGCCGCTCGACCTGGAGGGCGTCACCGACGTGCTGGGGCGCGAGCGGCCCGACGCGCTGCTGCCGACGCTCGGCGGACAGACCGCGCTCAATCTCGCAGTCGAGCTCGCCGACGAGGGCATCCTCGACGACCTCGGCGTCGAGCTCCTCGGTGCGCCGGTCGACGTCATCCGCCGCGCCGAGGACCGTGAGCTCTTCCGCGCGGCGGTGCAGAGCTGCGGTCTCGAAGTCCCGACCTCGCGGATCGTGACCTCGCTCGACGACCTTCGCGGCGTGGCGGTGCCCGCCGTGGTGCGGCCGGCCTTCACCCTGGGCGGACACGGCGGCGGGTTCGTCTCCACGGCCGCCGAGCTGCGCGCGCAGGTCGAGCTCGGCCTGCGGGAGAGCCCGATCGGACAAGTGCTGGTCGAGGAATCGGTGCGCGGCTGGGACGAGTTCGAGCTGGAAGTGATCCGCGACCGCCGCGACAACGTCGTCATCGTCTGCTCGATCGAGAACCTCGACCCGATGGGCGTCCACACCGGCGACTCGGTCACGGTTGCGCCGCAGATGACGCTCCCCGACGAGGCGTACCAGGAGCTGCGCGACGCGGCGATCGCCGTGATCCGCGCCGTCGGCGTCGAGACCGGCGGCTCCAACATCCAGTTCGCGCGCGACCGCGTTACCGGCGACCTGCGCGTGATCGAGATGAATCCGCGCGTCTCCCGCTCCTCGGCGCTCGCCTCGAAGGCGACCGGCTATCCGATCGCGAAGGTCGCCGCCAAGCTCGCGGTCGGCTACACGCTCGACGAGATCCCGAACGACCTGACGAAGACGACGCCTGCGAGCTTCGAGCCGACGCTCGACTACGTCGTCGTCAAGTTCCCGCGCTTCGCGTTCGAAAAGTTCCCGGGTGCCGACACAACGCTCGGAACCCAGATGAAGTCGGTCGGCGAGGCGATGGGGATCGGGCGCACATTCCAGGAGGCCTTCGCGAAGGCGTTCGCGAGCCGCGAGCTGGATGCCGGCGCCGTGACGCCCTGGGCGACGCTCGACGACCTGCCGGACGATCTGCACCCCTGGTTCCGGCGCGAGCTCGACGAGCTGCGGCGCAACGGGCCGCCGTCGGGGCCGCGCGCCTATCGCCGCGTCGACTCCTGCGCCGGCGAGGTCGCCGCCGACTCGAACTACTACTACTCGACCCGCGGCGAGGCGGACGAGGCGCTGCCTGCGTCGACGAATCCGCGCGTCGTGATCCTCGGCTCCGGCCCGAACCGGATCGGCCAGGGGATCGAGTTCGACTACTGCTGCGTCC
>JAXIPI010000349.1:0-4536 GCA_045403015.1 Gaiellaceae bacterium
GAGCGAGACGGCGTCGAGCACCGGTTCTTCGGCGGCTGCTTCGGAATCTTCGGGCACGGCAACGTGGCCGGGATCGGGGAAGCGCTGTACGAGAGCCCGGAGCTCCTGACCTACTACCAGGCGCGCAGCGAGCAGGGGATGGTGCACGTCGCGTCCGGCTACGCGCGCATGCGAAACCGGCTGGGGACGCTGATCTGCACAAGCTCGATCGGGCCGGGGGCGACGAACATGGTCACCGGCGCGGCGCTTGCCACAGTGAACCGGCTGCCGGTCTTGCTGATCCCGGGCGACGTCTTCGCCTCGCGCCGGCCCGACCCGGTGCTGCAGCAGCTCGAGGACCCGTCGGCCGGCGACGTCTCGGTCAACGACTGCTTCCGGCCTGTCTCGCGCTACTTCGACCGCATCTGGCGGCCGGAGCAGGTCATGTCGGCAGGACTGCAAGCCATGCGTGTCCTCGTCAACCAGGCCGAGACCGGTGCGGTCACGCTCGCCTTCCCGCAGGACGTGCAGGCCGAGGCCTACGACTACCCCGAGGACTTCTTCGCGAAGCGCGTCTGGCACATCCCGCGGCCGCTGCCGGACGACCCGGCACTCGCGCGCGCCGTCGAGCTGATCCGGGCCGCAGAGCGACCTCTGATCGTCGCCGGCGGCGGGGTCATCTACTCCGAGGCGACCGAGGCGCTGCAGCGCTTCTGCGAGCAGACCGGGATCCCGGTCGCCGAGACGCAGGCCGGCAAGGGCTCGCTGCCCTACGATCACCCCTCGGCGCTCGGCGCGATCGGCGTGACGGGAACGTTCGCCGCGAACCGTGTCGCAGCCGAGGCGGACGTCGTGATCGGGATCGGCACCCGCTGGAGTGACTTCACGACCGCCTCGAAGACGGCCTTCCGCGACCCCGGCGTGCGCTTCGTGAACGTCAACATCGCGGACTTCGACGCGGCGAAGCACGCGGGCGCCGCTCTCGTCGGCGACGCGCGGGCGACACTCGAGCGGCTGGCCGAGCTGCTCGAAGGCTGGGCGGTCGACGACGCCTACCGCGAGCAGGCCGCGCGCCTGAACGCGGAGTGGGACGAGGAGGTGTCCCGGCTCTACGCGCTCGGCCACGGCCCGCTTCCGGCCCAGAGCGAGGTGCTCGGCGCTGTCAACAACGCCTCCGCGCCGACCGACGTCGTCGTCTGCGCCGCCGGCGCGATGCCCGGCGACCTGCACAAGCTCTGGCGCACGCGCGACCCGAAGGGCTACCACGGCGAATACGGCTACTCGTGCATGGGCTACGAGATCGCCGGCGGACTCGGCGTCAAGCTCGCCGCGCCGGAGCGCGAGGTCTACGTCCTCGTCGGCGACGGCTCTTACCTGATGCTCTCGAGCGAGCTCGTCACCGCGGTTCAGGAAGGACTGAAGCTGACGATCGTCCTCGTCGACAACCACGGCTTCAACTCGATCGGCTCGCTCTCGCGCTCGCTCGGCACCGACGGCTTCGGCACGCTCTACCGCCGCCGCCGGAACGGCTCGCTGGGGGTCGACAGCGACGACTCGGACGACTATCTCCCCATCGACCTGGCCGCCAACGCCGAGTCGCTCGGCGCTCGCGTGATCAGGGCCGACTCGATCGAGGAGCTGCGCGCCGGGCTCGAAGCGGCGAAGGCCGAGTCGCAGACGACCGTGATCACGATCGAGGTCGACCGCTACGAAGGCGTGCCCGGCTACGAGAGCTGGTGGGACGTCCCGGTTGCCGAGGTCTCCCAGGTCGAGTCGGTCCGCGAGGCGCGAGAGCGGTACGAGGCGGCGCGGTGATCGACGCAGTCGTCATGGGTCGCGTCGGGATCGACCTTTATCCGAACGAGCTCGAGACGCCGCTCGCCGAGGTGCGGACGTACACACGCTTCGTCGGCGGCTTCGCGGGCAACGTCGCCACCGGGCTCGCGCGGCTCGGCGTCAACGTCGCGATCGTCTCGCGCGTCGGTGCCGAGGGCCACGGCGACTACGTCCGCGCGTGGCTGGCGGGCGAGGGCGTCGACGTCCGCTTCCTGGCCACCGACCCGTACTGGCCGACGCCGCCGACCTTCTGCGAGGTCTGGCCGCCCGACCGCTTCCCGATCACGTTCTACCGCCGGCCGACGGCGCCCGACTGGCAGCTCTCGCCCGAGGACTTCGACGCGGAAGAGGTCGCCGCGGCGCCGCTCCTCTACGCGACCGGCACCGGGCTCGCGCAGTCGCCGAGCCGCGAGACAACGCTCGCCGCGCTCCAGGCTCACAACGGCACAACGATCTTCGACCTCGACTGGCGACCGACGCTCTGGGACGAGCCGGACGCCTACCCGGCGCTCGCGGCCGAGGCGGTCGCCGCCGCCGACATCGTGATCGGCAACGAGGAGGAGGTCGCGGCCTCGCGCGTGACCGACGTGCCGACGCTCGTCCTCAAGCGCGGCGAGCGCGGCGCGACGGTGTACGACCGAGGCGAGGAGACGGAGGTGCCCGGCTTTCCGGTCGAGGTCGTGAACGGCCTCGGCGCCGGCGATGCGTTCGCGGCTGCGCTGGGTCACAGCCTCCTGCAGGGGTTCACGCTTGCCGAGGCGGCCCGCCGCGGCAACGTCGCCGGCGCGATCGTCGCGTCCCGGCTCGCGTGCTCCGAGGCGATGCCACGCCTCGTCGAGATCGAAGGCGCGCTCGTATGAGCGAGCTGCTGCTCCGAGCCGGGGAGTGGGAGCAGGTGACGCCGGAGTCCGCGGGCTGGAGCCACCTCTTCTTCGGCGTCCGCGAGGGCTCCTTCGCGGCCGAGACGGGCGATGTGGAGATCGCACTCGTCCCGCTCGGCGGCCGCTGCCGTGTCTCGGCGGAAGGGGAGCAGTGGGAGCTCGGCGGCCGCGCATCCGTCTTCGAGGGGATGCCGTGGGCGCTGTATCTGCCGCGCGACACGACCTACCGCGTCGAGGGCGAGGGCGAGGTTGCGATCTGCGGCGCGCGCTGCGAGCGCCGGCGCGAGCCCGTCCTCGTCCGGCCGGAGGACGTCGAGATCGAGGTGCGCGGCGCCGGGAACGCCACGCGCCAGATCAACCACATCCTCAAGCCGGAGTTCCCGGCCGAGCGGCTGCTCGTGGTCGAGGTCTTCACGCCCTCGGGCAACTGGTCGAGCTACCCGCCGCACAAACACGATGAGGACCGGCCGCCCGGCGAGGTCGTGCTCGAGGAGACCTACTACTTCCGGACTGCGAAGCCGGAGGCGTTCGCCGTCCAGCGGCTCTACAGCCCGCGGCACGGGCTCGACGTGACGGAGACGGTGCGCGACGGCGACCTGATGCTCGTCCCGTACGGCTACCACACGACCGCGGCCTCGCACGGCTACGACCTCTACTACCTGAACGCCCTCGCCGGCGTGCGGCGCTCGATGGCCTCCGCCGACGACCCCGACCTGGCGTGGATCCGCGCCGCGTGGGCCGGGCTCGAGCCGGATCCCCGCGTCCCACTCGTCCGGTGATCCGCGTCGCGAACGCGCCGGTCAGCTACGGCGCCTTCGAGCTGACGGTCGGCATTCTGCCGAACGTGCCCGGCCCGGACGAGGTGCTCGACGCGATCGCTGCGGCCGGCTACGAGGGAACGGAGCTCGGCCCGATCGGCTACCTCGGCCGCGGCAACGAGCTGCGGTCGCGGCTCCGCTCGCGTGGGCTGTCGCTGGCGGGCGCATTCGTGGAGCTCAGATTCGGCGACGGGGATTTCGCGGCGCTCGAGGCGACGCTCGACGTGCTCGAGGGCTTCGAGGCGAAGCCCATCCTCGCCGACAAAGGCCCGCGGGACGGCGACGTCGATCTCGCAGGCGTCGTGCAGGCGGTCGAACTGGCACGGGAGCGAGGTTTCGAGCCGACGTTCCACCATCACCTGGGCACGCGCGCCCAGACCCCGGCGGAGATCGAACGGCTGCTCGAGGGAAGCGACGTCGGCCTCCTGCTCGATACCGGCCACCTGACCGCGGCGGGCGGCGATCCCGTCCGCGCGCTGCGCGACTGGCGCGAGCGGATCAACCACCTGCACGTGAAGGACTGGCGCGGGGGAGTCTTCTGCGAGCTCGGCACCGGCGACGTCGATCTCGAAGGGTTCTTCGCCGAGCTCGGTGGCTACGACGGCTGGCTCGTCGTCGAGCAGGACTGGGTGCCGCGGCCGGAAGACGAGTTCGCCGAGCAGGCGGAGGCGCAGGCAAGAAACCGCCGGTGGCTGACCGAGCACACTGGTCTCTGAGCAGAGAAGACCTCGTTAAGGGTCGGTGAACGCCCTTCCGCTCGGGGCCTGGCATGGAGAAGATCGCGCAGCCCACCCTCGACAAGGAGCCGCCAGATGGCCGAATTCACCTCATATCCGCACGGGACTCCGTGCTGGGTCGACGTCACGAGCCCCGACCTCGACAAGACGATCGAGTTCTACGGCGACCTCTTCGGCTGGGAGGCGGAGCAGGATCCGCGGCCCGAAGCGGGTGGCTACACGATGTTCAAGCTGGACGGCAAGTACGTTGCGGCAGGAACGCCGCCGCCGCAGGAGGGCATGCCC
>JAXIPI010000114.1:0-7755 GCA_045403015.1 Gaiellaceae bacterium
CGAGCACCGAGGTCACGGTGACGGACAGCTTCACGAACGCGCTGCTCGCCTTCAACCAGGGCCGGGCGGATGCGCTGATGTGGGATGACACCGTCCTGGTCGGCGTCGCGGCCGCAGACCAGTCGGCGAAGCTGACCAACGACACGTTCCTCGCGCTTCCCTACGGGATCGGGATCAAGCAGGGGAACGTCGCGTTGAAGCGCTGGGTCGACTCGCGGCTCGAGCTGATGCGGAAGAAGGACCACTTCATGACGATGCTCCGCAACAACGTGCCGGGCCGCTTCGTGGCCGGCTTCTCGAAGAACATCCTCCGGCCGAACAACACGTTCGGGTACGCGCCGCCTGGCGCACCGAGCGCGGACACCGTTTGCTAGCAGCAGGCGGCAGCATCATCGCGAGAACCGGGAGCGGCCGCGCACGCGCGGCCGCTCCGCTGTCGTGCCGATGATCCTCGCCACGTACGACCTCTGGGCGTTCGTCTCCGAGAACCGGGAGGAGCTGCTCCAGGCGCTTGTCAACACCCTCAAGGTGTCGGCGATCGGGATCGCCGGCGCCTTTGTCATCGGGGTGGTGCTCGGCGCGGCCCGCGCTCACCGGATCCCGGTTGTCAGCCAGTTCACTGCGGTCTACGTCGAGGTGATCCGCAACACGCCCATCCTCGTCCAGATCTTCATGATCTTCTACGCGCTGCCGCAGTTCGGGATCGTGTTCGACCAGTTCACCGTCGCCTGGCTCGCGGTCATGATCTGGGGCGGGGCCTTCAACAGCGAGAACTACCGGGCCGGCTTCGAGGCGGTCCCGTATCGTTACCGCGAGGCCGGCGCGGCCCTCGGCTTCCGAGGCTTCTCGACCTTTCTGAACGTCACGCTGCCGATCGGCGGCCGGATCGCCCTGCCGTCGTCGATCAACACCTACGTCTCCGTGCTCAAGAACACGTCGCTGATGTACGTGATCGGCTACGGCGAGCTGACGACGACGGCGCTCAACATCAGCAACGTCACGCTCGAGACGAAGGAAGCGCTGACGGTGCTCGCGTTCACCTACCTGGCGCTCGTGTGGGCCCTGTCTGCGCTGATCCGCTACCTCGAGACGCGCCTCGCCCTGCCGGAGGATCGACGGTGAGCTTGCCGAGCTGGGTCGAGCCGGTCGTCCACTACATCATCTTCGAGGGCCTGCCGGGCACGCTGAAGGTCTCCTTGGGGGCGGTCGTCGGCAGCGTCGTGATCGGGACCGTCCTCGGGACGCTGATCACGATCCACTTCCGGCCCTTGCGCGCCGCGATCCGGCTCTACATCGAGATCTGGCGCGGACTGCCGATCCTCGTCACTGTCTTCCTCATCTACCTCGGCCTGCCGACGCTCTTCCCGGGAACCGAGCTCGGCGCGCTCCTGTCCACCACGATCGCGCTCGTACTCTGGGGGAGCGCACAGGTCGCCGAGGCAACGCGCGGGGCTGTGCAGTCGATCGCCCGCGAGCAGCATGAGGCTGCGTCGGCGCTCGGTTTCGGCTGGGGCGGCCGCCACGCGCACGTGATCCTGCCGCAGGCCCTACGACGCCTCTTGCCGCCGCTCGTGAGCATCGTCGTGAACCTCGTCCAGAACTCGACGCTCGCGCAGGTGATCGGTGGCCTCGAGCTCCTCGAGGCAGCCGAGCGTCAGAACGAGCGGCTGACCGCGGTGCCGCCGATTGGGCTCGGCGAGATCAAGGCGTTCCAGATCTTCGGATTCGTGATGATCCTCTTCTTCCTGATCTCGTTCCCGCTCACGCGACTGGCGGCGCACCTGGAGAAGCGCTTGAGCTAGCGGAGAACGAGCTCGTCCGCAGCCGAAGCGGCGCGGCGGCGCAGGCTGGCGCCGGTGTCCGGGTCGAACCAGTAGAAGCCGGCCGGGTCGATCGACAGACGGAGCGGCTCGCCGACCCGGGCAGCGGTGCGCGCGTCGACTCGGGCCGTGAACGCCGACCCCTCGCCCACGATGAGAGCCTCCTCGTCGGCGGCCTGGCGCAGCTCCTCGGCCTCGATCCGCGGTGCGTCGACGGGGAAGATCACGTGCGCGTCGGAGCCGAGATCCTCGACGACGGCGATCTGCGTGTCGAGCTGGGGCAGAGAGGCGTCGGCAAAGGCGGCGTCCTCGAAGCTCTCCGGCCTGATCCCCAGCACGACAGCTCCCGTCGTCTCGGGTCGCTGTCCAGGCTGGAGCGGGATGCGGTGGCCGCCGAACTCGACCCCGTCTCGGTCGAGCTTCGCCTCGACGAGATTCATCGCGGGCGAGCCGATGAAGGCGGCGACGAAGAGGTTGACCGGGTCGCGGTAGAGCGCCTGCGGCGTATCGACCTGCTGGATCTTGCCGTCTCGCATCACGGCCACACGCTGCCCGAGCGTCATCGCCTCGACCTGGTCGTGCGTGACGTAAACGGTCGTCGCGCCGAGCCGCGCGTGCAGGCTCGAGAGCTCCGCGCGCATGCTGACCCGGAGCTTCGCATCGAGATTCGACAGCGGCTCGTCCATCAGGAATGCGAGCGGCTCCCGCACGATCGCGCGACCCATCGCAACCCGCTGGCGCTGGCCGCCGGACAGCGCGGCCGGGCGCCGGTCGAGCAGCTCCTCGAGTCGCAGCAGCCGCGCCACCTTCTCGACGCGCTTCGAGATCTCGTCCTTCGCCGTCTTCCGCACCTTGAGCCCGTAGCCGAGGTTCTGGCGAACGGTCATGTGCGGGTAGAGGGCGTAGCTCTGGAAGACCATCGCCACGTCGTGCTCGCGCGGCGGCAGGTCGGTGACGTCCCGCCCACCGATCCAGATCGTGCCGGCGGTCGCCTCCTCGAGCCCGGCGATCGTTCGCAGGAGCGTCGACTTCCCGCAGCCCGAGGGGCCGACGAGCACCATGAACTCGCCGTCCTCGATCCGGAGCGTGACGTCGTCGACCGCAAGGACGCGGCCGGAGAACTCCTTCGTCAGTCGCTCGACGAAGATCTCTGCCATCACGCTGCCACCAGGTCCTCGCCGCCGACGAAGACGGTCCGGATCTCGAGCGCATCGTCGAGCACGACGATGTCGGCGTCGGCGCCGGGGCGGAGCGAGCCGAGATCGGGTCGGCGGGCTATGCGGGCCGGCACTTCGGTCGCCGCGCCGACCGCGTCCGCGAGCGGGACGTCGAGCGCGTGCAACCTGCGTATCGCCTCGATCAGCGCCAGCGCGCTGCCGGCGAGCACGCCGTCGGTGCGCCGTGCGACGCCGTCCCGGACTTCGACGTCCACGTCGCCGAGCCGGTACGTGCCGTCGCCGACCCCGGCCGCTGCGATGGCGTCCGAGACCAGCGCGACGCGACCCGCAGCTGCTCGCCACACGACCCGTGCGGTCTCCTCGGCGAGATGGTGGCCGTCGAGGATCACCTGCACGATCACGTCGTCGCGCGCGAGCGCAGCCCCGGCGATGCCCGGGTCGCGATGCCCGAGCGGCCGCATCGCGTTGAAGAGATGCGTCACCGTCGCGGCTCCGCGATCAAAGGCACGGGCTGCCTGCTCGGCCGTCGCGTCGGAGTGCCCGCACGAGGCGACGACCCCGCGTGCGTGCAGGAGGTCGATCAGCTCGAGCGCTCCTTCGAGCTCCGGCGCAAGTGTCATCTCCGAGACCGGGCCGGCAGCGAGTAGGCGCTCCAAGAGGGCCGCGTCCGGGTCACGGCGCGCCGCCACCGGATGCGCGCCAAGGCGCAACGGCGACAGGAACGGCCCCTCGAGATGGGCGCCGATCACGCGTGGTCCGATCGGCTCGCGCGGAACCTCAGCGAGCGCCGAGACGAGATGTTCCTCGGGAGCGGTGATCATCGTCGGCTGGAACGAGGTGACGCCGTGCTCGAGCAGCGCCTCGCCCGCGCGGCGGTACCCAGCTGCGTCCGCACTCGCGAAGTCCACACCGCCGAAGCCGTTGACCTGCAGGTCGACGAGGCCCGGGATCGCGATCCCGCTGCCGCCGCCGCCGTTCACGCCGACCGCCGTGATCCGTCCATCTGCGATCTCGACGTCTCCCCGGAGCAGGACTCCGTCCACGACCGCTGCCTCGACGCCGAGTCTCACGGAATCACCGGCCTCACGTGTCCGCCCCGAGCGCGCGGCGGATCGAGCCGCCGGTTTCGCCGAGTCGCTGGCGTGCGGCGTCGATCGGGGACCCGGTCAGCAGGGAGAGGATCGCGACCTTCGCATCGCCGCCGGCTGCCACCAGCGCCGCGTCGGCTTCCGCGCCGGAGACCTCGGTCGCGAGCTCGACCACGCGACGGGCGCGGGCCCGCAACTTCGCGTTGCTGGCGACGACATCGACCATCAGGTTCCCGTACGTCCGGCCGAGCCGGACCATGGTGACGGTTGAGATCGTGTTCAGAACGAGCTTCTGTGCCGTCCCGGCCTTCATCCGCGTCGAGCCTGCGATCACCTCCGGCCCGGTGACCGCGACGACCTCGTGGTCGGCCAGCCGGCCGAGCTTGGAGTCGCGGGAGCACACGACGGCGACGATCAGCGCGCCGGCTTCGGATGCCGCGCGGGCGGCCCCGAGCGCATAGGGCGTGCTGCCGCTGGCCGAGAGCGCGACCACTGCGTCAGACGGGCCTACCCGTGCTGCGGCGATGTCCTTGGCGCCCTCGAGGCCGTTGTCCTCCGCCGCCTCCTGCGCCACTGCGTGGGCGTTCGCCCCGCCGGCGACGATCGCCAGGATTCGGCCGTCGGCAATGCCGAACGTCGGGCCGCACTCGGCCGCGTCGACGAGCGCGAGGCGGCCGGAGGTGCCGGCGCCGACATAGACCAGCCGGCCGCCGCCGGCGACCCGCTCGACGATCGCCTCGATTGCGGCTGCGAGCGCGGGAGCCGCCTCGCGCACGGCGGGCGCGACCCGTGCGTCCTCGTCGTTGACGAGCTCGACGAGCTCGATGGTCGAGAGCAGGTCGATGTCTGCATGCAATGCCTCGCGCTGCTCGGTGACGGGCTCGGGGCCTCTCATGCTCGCGGAGTGTAATACCGGTGGGCCGCGAGCACAATGGATTGGTATTGACCACTTGTTGGCCGAGCGGTTAGGATGCGGACCACCGTGTCGATCACCTCGCAGCGGATCACGAAGCAGAGCCAGACGCGCGACCAGGTGTTCGACCTGATGGAGAATGTGGGGGTCGGGCACGCGATCCCCTCGGAACGCCAGCTGAGCCAGGACTTCGGCGTCTCGCGCCTGACGGTCCGGGCGGCGATCGACGAGCTGGCGCGGGCGGGCTACCTCGTCCGCCGGCGCGGGAGCGGCACCTTCGTCAGCGAGCCGAAGATCGCGCAGGAGCTGACGATGTCCTCCTTCAGCGAGGAGATGCGCAAGCGGGGGATGCGGCCGGGCAGCAAGACGCTCTCGCTCGAGGTCAAGCACGCGGGCGCCTATCTCGGGCGTTGCCTTCACGTCTCGCCCTCCGAGCGGATCGTTGTCGCCACGCGCCTGCGGCTCGCGGATGACGAAACGATGGCGATCGAGACGCTGCACGTTCCCGAGCCGCTCGTCCCCGGCCTGACCCGTCAGGACTTCGACGAGACGTCGTTCTACGACCTACTGACCAACCGGTACGGGATCGAGATCGTCGGCGGTATCCAGACGATCGAGCCCACGGTCACGAACGAGGAGGAGTCCGAGATCCTCGGCGTTCCGCTCCACTCACCGGCTTTCCAGTTCGAGCGCACGACGCGATCCGAGTCGGGAACTATCGTCGAGTTCGTGCGCTCCATCTACCGCGGCGATCGCTACCGGCTCGTCACCGAGCTGAGTCGCCGCGAACGCTCCGGCGCGGCGCCGGTCTTCATGCCGCGGAAGCCGTCGACGTGAGCTCTGCGGCAGCATCCGACGTCCCTGCGGTACCCGGCGCGAAGCTGCTGGCAGAGATCCGCGAGCAGCCGGCCGCGCTCCGGCGACTGCTCGCGCACGCGGATGAGTACGCCGCGGCGGCCGAGGAGTCCAAGCGCCGCGGTCTCGGCCTCGTACGGATGGTCGGGCACGGCTCGTCCGACAATGCGGCCTCGTACGGCGTCTACGCCTTTGGGCTGCTGCCCGCCTGGACGGCGATGCGCGACTCGATCTCGCTCTCCGTCTACTACGGAGCGAAGGTCGACCTCCGCGGCTCGCTGGTACTCGGTCTCTCGCAGTCGGGCCAGACGCCTGACGTGCTCGAGTACGTCGAGCGCGCGCGGGCGCGCGGCGCCTTCACGATCGGCGTGACGAACGAGCCCGACTCCTCGCTCGGAACCGCCGCCGACATCGTTCTGCCGCTCGCCGCGGGACCAGAGCGTGCAATTGCGGCGACGAAGACGTACACGAACCAGATCGCCGCGCTCGCGCTTCTTGCCGGGTACGCCGCCGGGCGCGGCCCCGAGCTCGCGGAGGGCATCCGGCGTACGGCAGACATCCTCGAGGAGCTCCTGCCGACGCTCGAACGGCGCGTCTCCGAGCTCGCTGTCTCGCTCGCGTTCGTCGGCCGCATGTTCGTGATCGGCCGCGGCACGGAGTTCGCGACGGCTCGCGAGATCTCGCTGAAGCTGCTCGAGACCTGCCGGGTCGCGGCTGAGCCGCTGACCGCCACGGATCTCGTGCACGGACCGGTCGCCGCGATCGACGGCCTGTTTCCCGTCTGGACGATCGCCTCGGCGGACGAAAGTCTCCCCGCTGTGCGCGACGCCGCAGCGCGGGCGCATGCGGCGGGCGCGATGCTGATCGCGAGTGGCACCGGTGCACGCGAGATCGCCGGTGCCGAGCACTACCTGCCGGTGCCGGCGCCACCGCTGCCGATCCTGACGCCCTTGCTCTCGGTGGCGCCGGGCCAGCTGCTCGCGTGGGCGCTCGCCCAGGCCCGAGGCCTCGACCCCGACAGTCCCAGCGGCCTGAGCAAAGTCACGCTCGCGCTGTAGGTCCACTGCCGCGCCACCGGTCAATACCACTTTGCAGGATGAAGCTGCTCGATTTCGGCTGATTCACGGCATTGACTCCAGATCTTGACTTTGCCGGTCCGGTGTGCGAGCCTCCTGCTGTTACGAATTGGTACAGACCAATCCGGCGTTCGACTCCTAGGAGGGTCGCAATGAGAGTACGACTCACAGCAGCAGCGGGACTCGTCGTGCTGCTTTCGCTTGCCATGGCGTCGGCGACCGGCGCGAGGATCGCGGAGCCGCAGGCCCGTCAGGCCAGCGACATCACCGTCTGGCTGATGGGCGACGCCCAGAGCAACTGGCCCGAAGCGGTCGCCGCAGCCAACCAGGCCTTCACGCAGAAGCACCCGGGCGTGAACGTCAAGGTGCAGTACCAGACCTGGGGCGACTACAAGACGAAGTTCGAAGCGACGCTCGCAGCAGGCAACGGACCCGACGTGATCGAGTTCGGCAACACCGACACGCCGAAGTACACGGCGGCCGGAGCGCTCGCACCGCTCAACAAGGCGGACTTCCCGAACTCCGCCACGTGGCTGTCCGGACTCGCCAAGGCGGGCATCTACAACGGCAAGACATTCGCAGTTCCGTACTACGCAGGGGCTCGCGGCGTCATCTACCGGACCGACCAGTACAAGGCGGCGGGCATCAAGAGCACGCCGAAGTCGCTGGCCGAGTTCCAGGCCGCCGGCCAGAAGCTGATGGCGAAGTACGGCGGCGCCAAGGATCCGACGTACTCCGCGGTCTACTTCCCCGGCCGCTACTGGTACGCCGCGATGTCGTTCGTCTATGACTTCGGCGGCCAGATCGCGAAGACGAAGGGTGGCA
>JAXIPI010000144.1:0-9599 GCA_045403015.1 Gaiellaceae bacterium
GACGGCGCGCTCGACCGTCTCGGCGGGCGTCAGTTTCCGTCCGAGCGAGTAGATCGTGTCGCGCAGCCACGCGTGCAGCTCGGCGAAGTCTCCGCGCTCGAGCTGCTCGTCGATGGCCGGGATGTCTGCGCGAACCCGCTCCCAGACCTGAACGGAGAGCACCGTCCCCAGCAGGTACGTCGGGAAGTAGCCGAACCCGCCGCCCGACCAGTGGACGTCCTGCAGCACGCCGAGGGTGTCGTTCGGCACCGGGATCCCCAGGTACTCCTCGAAGCGGGCGTTCCAGATCGCCGGCAGCTCCTTCAGGTCGATCGAGCCGGCCATGATCTCCTGCTCGAGCTCGAAGCGAAGGATGATGTGCAGGTTGTAGGTCGCCTCGTCGGCGTCCACCCGGATGAAGGACGGCTTCACCCGGTTGATCGCGCGGTAGAAGCGTTCCTGGTCGACGTCGCCGACCGCCTCGGGGAACGCCTCCTGGAACGACCGGTAGAAGTGGTTCCAGAAGGGCCGGCTGCGGCCGACGATGTTCTCCCACATCCGGCTCTGCGACTCGTGCAGCGCCGAGGAGACGCCGTGGCAGAGCGGCGTGCGCTCCAGCGACGGTGAGATGCCGTGCTCGTAGAGCCCGTGCCCGCACTCGTGCATCGCCGTGAAGATCGACGTGATGTCGTCCTCCTTGTAGCGCGTCGTCAGGCGGATGTCCTGCGTGCCCGAGCTGGCCGCGAACGGGTGCACGGTGAGGTCGAGGCGGGAGAACGACTCGTCGAACCCGAACCGCCTGATGATCTTCAGCGAGTAGTCGTTCTGCGCGTCGATCGGCCAGGGGCCGTCCATGAACGCGTCATCGCCCTCGACCGAGCCGAGGTCCGCGATCAGTGGCACGAGCTCGGCCTTCAGGTCGTCGAAGACCTGGCGTACCTCGGCCGTCTTCATCCCCGGCTCGTAGTCGTCGAGGAGGACGTCGTAGGGGTCGTCGTACCCCTCGAAGCAGTCCACGTAGCGGCGCTTCAGCTCGACCGCGCGCTCGAGGTGGGGGAGGAAGAGCTCGTAGTCGTTCTCGGCCCGCGCCTTCGCCCAGACATCGTGAGCCTCGGCGCCTGCGCCGACCATCTCGGCGGCGAGCTCCGCCGGGACGCGGTGCGCCTTCTCCCAGTCGCGGCGCGTCGTGCGGATCAGGCTCGCGTCGTCTGAGTCGTAGTCCAGCTCCTGCTCGTAGCCGGCGAGCGCCTCGAGCAGCGCCCCGATCTCGTCGGAGATGAACTTCTCGTGCGCGATCCGGTCGAGCGTCGTGACCTGCGCGCCGCGCACGGCGCCGCCGCCTGGCGGCATCATCACAGTCTGGTCCCAGAACAGGATCTCTTGCGCGCGGCGCAGGTCGTGGATCTCGGCCAGGCGTGACTTCAGGTCGTCGAACTGCTCCATCGTCTCTCCTCGGAATCGGGTTCGGCGGAGACTCTAGCGCGCGTCTACGGAATGTTGGCGATCACGATCGTCGCCTTCGCGCCCTTGGGGCCGTTGGCGCGGACGCGGATCGTGTTCACGTAGCCGGGCTTCATCGCCGTGCCGATGGTGAACTTCCGCACCTCGCCGGGCTTCAGCCGATGCTGTCCGAAGTAGCGGCCGTTCACGAGCAAGACGACCTTGCGCATCCCGGGTGAGCCGTTCGTGACCGTGACGCGGTGGTCTGTGTCCGGCACGTTGCGGAGGACCTCGTCCTGCGGCTTGCTCACGAGGCGCTGGATGCTCATCACGATCGGGTCGCAAAGCGCGCGGTTGCCGGCGAGGTCGTAGAAGAAGACCTCCACGGCCATGCTCTTGCGCTTGTTGATCGCAGTCGCCGTGACGGTGACCGGCCCGAGCGAGCCGACCGCGTAGGGCTCCACTAGAACGCTGGTGTTCAGCAGGTATCCGAGCTCGTGGCGTGCGAGGCCGAGGCCGACTTCCGTGACCCGGAAGCGGATGAACGGGTTGCCGGCGGCCGTCTTGCCCTGCTCGACGATCTCGCAGGACGGCGGTGTCGTGTCCGAGGGCGGGTTCACGGGCGTGACGGTGATCGAGACGACGGCTGTGGCCGAGCCGCCGTGGCCGTCGCTCGCCGTGTAGGTGAAGAGATCGGGTCCGCTGTAGCCCGCCGTCGGCGTGTAGGTCGTGCCGTCGTAGGCTCCGTGGAAGGGCGAGCTGGAGGTGAACGTGAGCGTGTCTCCGTCGATGTCCGTGCCGGTGAGGGCGATCGCGACGGCCGTGTCCTGCGGTGTCGTCACCGAGCGGTCGGCGACGGTCGGCGCGTCGTTCACCGGCCGGACGACGATGTCCACGGTTGCCGTGCCCGTACCTCCCCGGCCGTCGGCCGCCGTGTACGTGAAGGAATCTGGACCGTTGTAGTTCGCGTCAGGCGTGTAAACGCCGTTGAGGCCGCCCGTGTACGAGCCGTGGCTCGGCTGACTCGCTGTGATCGTCAGTGGGTCGCCGTCGCCGTCGAAGGCCGCCATTTCGGCGAGCGTTAGCGGCGTGTCCTCGTCCGTCGAGACAAGCAGGGGTCGGAGAAACGGAGGATGGTTGACGGCTTTGACGGTGACGGTGACGGTCGCGGGCTCGCTCTCGGCGCCACCGGCGTCGACCGTCCGATAGGTGAACGTCACGGTGCCTTCGAATGCTCCGAGGGGCCGTAGATCCACCGCGCCATCGGCGCGGAGAGCAAAGTGCTGCAGGACGACCGTCGGAGCATCGACGAGCCGCGCCTCGAGCGTGTCGCCCTCGACGTCTGTGTCGTTGGCCAGGACACCTGGAGCGGCGAGAATCAGGATTCCTTCCTGGTTGGTGGTGTACGAGTCCGCAACGGCGACCGGCGGGTCGTTCACCGGCGTGACGGTGATCGTCACCGTTCCCGTGCCGCTGCCGCCGTGGCCGTCGACGACGGCGAACGTGAACGAGTCCGTGCCGTGGAAGTTGGGGTCGGGCGTGTAGACGCCGTCGACGAAGCCGCCGTGGGCCGGGTCGCTCGTCGGCCCGCCGGCCAACGGGTTCCCGTCGGCGTCCGTGCCGGCGAGCGTGACGCCGATCGGCGTATCCTCTGTGGTCGTCAGGGACACGTCGGTCGCCACCGGCGGCCGGGTCGTGCTCGCATCCGGGGTCGCGGGGTTGCAGTCGTCGTCCTTCCCGTTGCCCAGGACCTCGTCGCGGAGCGGGTGGACGGCCGCGTCGGTGTCGTCGCAGTCGGCGTTCGCGTTCCAGAGGTCGCCGTCACCGTCGGGCGCGAGCACCGCCACATCCCAGCGGATCGAGAGCGAGGCGTTGCCTAAACCGAGCAGGACGACTTTCACCACGTGTGGTCCGATCTGCGCTGAGGTCGGCGTCAGGTCGTACGGCTGGCCTGACGTGCCCGTGAAGATGCCGTCGAGAAGCCATCCATAGCTGTTGGCGGTCGCGGTGACGGAGAACTGCTGGGTCTGTCCCACCCTGACCGACGCCTCGCCGATGAACTGCGAGCCGACCCGGAACGGGGAGAAGCCGTCGAGGATCACGCCGCCACCGCTTCCCGCGGTCACCTCCAGGCGGGCGTACGCGACGTCTTCCTCACCGGCGGCGTTGGTGACGCGCACACCGACCGTCGAGTTCCGCATGGTCGAGAAGGAAGAGGTCGGACTCACACCGGTTGCGTCGTCGAACGCGCCGTCGCCATCGAGATCCCACTCGTAGGCGGCGATGGCGGAAGGGCTTGTCGATGCGCCGGCGTTGAATGAGATCGTTGCGCCCTGCGCTCCCGAGTAGGGGCCGCCGGCATTGGCGACCGGCGCGAGGTCCGGGACGAGCGGATCGGCCTCGAGCTCAGCGATCAGCGGTGTCATGTCCGTCGCGAGCGCGAGCAACGTCGGCTTGAGCGCCGCGTGCGCTGCGATGAGCTCGTCCATGTGGGCGACGACGGACGCCCGCGAAGCGCCCCATTCGTCCGCGAGCAGGTTGAACTTCATGCCCACGAGCTGGTTCTCGCTGAGGCCGAGGTTGGCGGCCTCGCGCAACTCGTCCACCGAGAACTCACCGTCGGCGGCGACCCGGTCGCGCCATTCCTTCAGGACGGCGATCTGCGCATCGATGGGACGTGGATCCGAGTCGAACACGAACCGCATCAGCTGCATGCTCGCCGTGGTCTGGTCCAGCTGGGCGGCGAGCGCGCTCGCGTAGTCGCGGATCGCGCGGGCGTGCACCAGCGCCCAAGCGCCATTCTCGCCGGCGTCTGCGCCCTGGTAGCGGCCGAGCGACTTCTGCAGAGCCTCGACGAGGGTCATCTCCGCCGACAGCGATGTCGCGTAACGGGCGAATGCAGGCTCTGCGCCGTCGAGGTCGTTCGACGTGAGGATCCGGCGGGCGGCGACCGGCGTGATCTGCGCGTAACTCGCGTCCGGCTGGCCGACCCAGATGCCCGAGTACTGCGACACCTGGAAGCCGATCAGCTGCAGCGTCCAGAACTGCAAGTCGCCCAGGGGCTCCGGCGTGGTCTGGTTGATCAGGTAGAGCATGCGCCGGTCAGGCGTCGTCTTCGACGCTATCTCTCGCTGCTTGAACATCTGCTGCATCAGCGGCCGGCTGGTCGACCACCTGGAGAGCTCTGTCAGGGCGCCGGACTTCAGCGCGGTGAGGTCCGGAAGCGGCGGAACGCTCTCGACCTCGATCGCCGCATTGACACCGATGCGGGTGAACTCCGACGTCGCCGCCCGTGCTGCTCCCGCGCTGACGACGACCACCACCAGCGCCGCGGCGACCGCGGCCCGGCACACGAACCTGGATGTCAGAGACGCCACCCTCATCTCTACCGTCCACTTAACGCATAGCCGCGGGCGGAATACAAGATCGCCAAACGGCTAGTTCCATCGTACGAACCGCCCGGTCGTTGGGCGCGGCCAGACGAGAGCGACGGTCTAACGCTCAAAGACGAGCGGTTCACGGCCGCGCGGGAACAGGCGCACGGCCGTGAGCCCCCAGCCGTCCTCGCGCCAGATGTACGTGAGGATGCGCAGCGCCTTCTCGCCGATCTCGTAGATGTGGAGCCCACGCGCCTCACCGCGTCGGTTCGGGCGCGGCTGGCCGAAACCGGGAGCGATCGAGACCACGACCGCATGCTCGCCACCCGGTGTCGCAAGCTCGAACTCCCGCCGCTCCGCCACCGTGCTCTGGTGGATGTGACCGGCGAGAACGAGGTCGGCGCCCGCCTCGACGAGCCCGGCGAGGACGCGGTTCCGCTTCGCGACTGGCTTCTTGCGCGAGCGCCACGGCGCCCCCAGCAGGTGGTGATGGAGCGTGACGATCCGGTACGCCCCGGCCGGGACCTCGCGGAAGACCTCGGAGGCGCGTCGCACCTGCTCGTCTCGAAGGCGGCCCGACTGGTGCCGCCACGGCCGGACCGAGTTGAGCCCGGCGACGACGAGTGTGTCAGAGCGGTACACCGGCTCGGTCGTCTCCCACTGGCGCTCGAACTCCTGCCAGGGCCGGGTGAACCGGCGCGGAAACGTGTACGGGATGTCGTGGTTGCCGGGGATCGCCAGGAGCGGTAGCTCGAGGCTGCGGAGGAACGACGACGCCCTCTCGTGCTGGCTGCGCAGCCCTCGGTGAGTCAAATCCCCGCTCGCGATCACGAGATCGGGCCGCGCCCCCTCGATCAGCCTGCCGAGCGCCTCGATCGACTCCGGCCTGTCGTTTCTGCCGAAATGCAGGTCGGAAAGATGGAGAACACGTGTCGGCACAGCCGCCTGAGGCTATACAGTCCTTGCATATGGCGGCCGACTCTGAGTCTCCGGAGATCTTCGACGACCTCTACCTCGGGTTGAGGGCCGGTGGCGCACTCCGCAAGCAGCGCCGCGGCGAGCCGCTCACAACCGAGGAGCAGGAGGCGCTCGGTCGCTGGCAGCGGCTCTCGGTCGCCCGCAAGGCGCTCGCCGTGGGCGCGTTCTCGCTCGGAACGTTCGGTCTGGGCTTCACGCTCGGCGGTCTGATCTTCGGCCGCTGGCGCAAGGCCTGAGGAGTTAACTGCCGGTCTCGGCGTCCTTGGCCGAGAAGATCACGGCCGGCACCTCTTCGTCCGCGGGATCCTTGTCGCGAATGATCACGTCGATCAGGGTTGCCACCACCGCCGCGAGCGGGATCGCGAGGATCACGGCGAAGCCTCCGAAGAGGAGTCCCGTCGCGGTCACTGCCACGAGCACGACGAGCGGTGTGAGGCCGACAGCGTCCCCGAGGACGCGCGGGATCACCAGATAGTCCTCCGCAATGCGGACTCCCACGACGGCGAGGCCGGCGGCGAGCGCCGTCTGCCAGGAGACGGTCAGGCCGACGCCCACAGCGAGCGCGCCTGCCAAGAATGGGCCGATGACCGGAACGATCTCGACCAGGCCGGCGAACGCACCGATCAGGATCCAGTAGGGCAGCCCGATCGCCCAGAAGGCGAGTGACAGTACGAAACCCACGAGCACGATCAGGACCGCCTGCCCGCGGACGTACGCGCCCAGCTTCGCGTCGATCAGGTTCCACGTGTCCCGCACCTTCTTCCTGCGCTGCCGCGGCAAGAGCGAGCAGAGGAGATCCTCGGCGCGATCGCGCTCGAAGATCCAGTAGGCGGCGCTCGCGAGCACGAAGAAGATCCCGAGCATCACCTCGAAGACGGTCCTCGTCACCTGGAGGGCCGGGTCGACGAGGCTTTCCGCCGTCGGGAGATCCTCGAGGCGCCGCTGGATGCCGGCGAGCACGTCGTGCTTGATCCCGGTCGAGCTGCGTGCCTGCTCGTCGATGTCGGAGCGCGACTGCGGCAGGCCGCCCAAGGCCGTGTCCACCTGGTCGATCGCGCGCGGCACGACGAGCCACAGGAACCCCGCGATCAGACCGAGCAGGACCACGTAGTGCAGCGCAATCCCGGCCGGGCGAGGGACGCCATGCCGGGCGAGGACCTCGATGGTTGGGCGCATCGCGGCCGCCAGGATGAAGGCGAGGAAGAGGAGCGCGACGAGGAGCCGGAGCTGCCAGAGGGCGAGCGCCACCACGATGATGGCGCCGACGACGAGGGTGATGAGGGCGGCCCTTTTTGCTATCTCCGACATCGTCAGCCGATCATCCCCCAAGGAGAGCATTCGTGCCCCTGGACGAACACATGTTCGCTCGCTAGAATAGCGCGGGACATGGCCACCGACGAGCTGATTGTCCACGGGGCCCGCGAGCACAACCTCAAGGACATCGACGTCCGGCTGCCGCGGAACTCCCTGGTCTGCATCACCGGGCTGTCCGGATCGGGCAAGTCCTCGCTGGCGTTCGACACGATCTACGCCGAGGGCCAGCGCCGCTACGTGGAGAGCCTCTCTGCGTATGCGCGCCAGTTCCTGCAGATGATGGAGAAGCCCGACGTCGACTCGATCGAGGGGCTCTCGCCGGCGATCTCGATCGACCAGAAAACGACCTCTCTGAACCCGCGCTCGACGGTCGGGTCGGTCACGGAGATCTACGACTACCTGCGCCTGCTGTACGCGCGGGTTGGCCGGCCGCACTGCCCGGTCTGCGGCAGGCCGATCGCGGGGCAGAGCCTCGACCAGATCGTGGAGCAGATCCTGGCGTTGCCGGAGGGGACGAGGTTCACGGTGAACGCGCCGATCGTGCGCGACCGCAAGGGCGAGTTCCGCGACGTGCTCGAGGAGCTGCGAGCCGACGGCTTCACCCGCGTCAAGGTCGACGGCGAGGTGCGCCTGCTCGAGGAGGAGATCGTCCTCGACAAGAAGTTCAAGCACGAGATCGACGTGGTCGTCGACCGGCTCGTGCTCAAGCCCGATCTCCGCCAGCGCCTGACCCAGTCGGTCGAGACGGCGGCCTCGCTCGCGGATGGGCTCGTCGCCGTGGACGTCGTCGACGGGGAACCGATGCTGTTCAGCGAGAAGTTCGCCTGTCCCGAGCACGGCGTCTCGCTGCCCGAGCTCCAGCCGCGGATCTTCTCCTTCAACTCACCGCACGGAGCGTGCCCGCGCTGCACCGGGCTCGGCTCACAGCTCGAGATCGATCCCGACCTGATCGTTCCGGACACGACAGTGTCGGTCGGTGACGGTGCGCTCGTCCCCTGGTCGGTCGGAAACGGAGGCTTCTACGACTCCGTCGTCCAGGCGATCTGCGACCGCTACGAGATTGACCCGGACACCGCCTGGCGCGACCTGACGACCGAGCAGCAGGACCTTTTCCTCCACGGCACCAAGGGCGACAAGCTCTACGTCCAGTACCGGAACCGGATGGGTCGCCGACGGTCGTACACGATGGCGTTCGAAGGGATCGTCTCGTCGCTCCAGCGCCGCTACAAGGAGACCGACTCCGCGCAGCAGCGCGAGCGGATCGAGGAGTACATGAGCTTCCGGCCGTGCGGCACCTGCAACGGAGCGCGGCTCAAGCCCGAGGTGCTCGCCGTCACCATCGGCTCCCGGTCGATCAACGAGTTCACGCGAATGTCGGTGACGCGGTCGCTGGCCTTCCTCGACGAGCTCGGGCTCACCCCGACCGAGGAGCTGATCGGCCACCGGATCGTGAAGGAGATTCGCGAGCGGCTGACCTTCCTGGACAACGTCGGCGTCGGCTACCTCCAGCTCGACCGCGCCGCGAAGACGCTCTCCGGCGGCGAGGCGCAGCGGCTGCGGCTGGCGACGCAGATCGGGTCGCAGCTCGTCGGCGTGCTCTACATCCTCGACGAGCCGTCGATCGGACTGCACCAGCGCGACAACGGCAGGCTGATCGCGACGCTCCAGCGGCTCAAGGATCTCGGCAACACCGTCCTCGTCGTGGAGCACGACGAGCAGATGATGCGCACCGCGGACTGGCTCGTCGACATGGGGCCGGGGGCAGGCGAGCACGGCGGCTGGGTCGTTGCGGAGGGCAAGGCCAAGGCCGTGATGGAGAACAAGAAATCCGTCACCGGCCAGTTCCTCTCCGGCAAGCGGACGATCGCCATCCCGCCACGGCGCGAGAACCTCAACGGGCACTTCACGGTCCGCGGCGCGTCGATGCACAACCTGAAGGGGATCGACGTCGAGTTCCCGGTTGGGAAGTTCGTGACCGTGACCGGCGTCTCCGGCTCCGGCAAGTCGACGCTCGTGAACGAGATCGTCTACAAGGCGCTCGCGAACCGGCTCAACAAGATGCGCGTCAAGCCGGGCGACCACGACTCGGTCGACGGGATCGAGGTCTTCGACAAGGTGATCGACATCGACCAGAAGCCGATCGGACGCACGCCTCGCTCGAACCCGGCCACCTACATCGACCTCTTCACGCACATCCGCGAGCTCTACTCGCTCACACCCGAGTCCAAGGTGCGCGGCTACAAGCCGGGCCGTTTCTCCTTCAACGTGCGCGGCGGCCGCTGCGAGACGTGCAAGGGCGACGGGACGATCAAGATCGAGATGCACTTCCTGCCGGACGTCTACGTGCAGTGCGAGACCTGCCACGGGCACCGGTACAACAAGGAGACGCTCGAGGTGCGCTTCAAGGGCAAGTCGATCGCGGACGTGCTCGAGATGTCGGTCGAGGAGGCGCTGACCTTCTTCGCGAAGATTCCGAAGCTGCGCCGGCGGCTTCAGACGCTGCACGATGTC
>JAXIPI010000028.1:0-2509 GCA_045403015.1 Gaiellaceae bacterium
CGCGCTCAAGGTGGTCGCGGTCAGCCTGACGAAGATTGCAAACGACCTGCGGCTGATGGGCTCAGGCCCGCGCGCAGGGCTCGCAGAGATCTTCCTGCCGGAGCTTCAGAAGGGCAGCTCGATCATGCCCGGCAAGGTGAACCCGGTCATCCCCGAGGTCGTCACGCAGGTCGCTGCGCAAGTGATCGGGAACGACCAGGCGATAACCATCGGCGGCCTGCAGGGGCACTTCGAGCTCAACGTCTTCGTTCCGATGATGGCTCGCAACCTGCTCGACTCGATCAAGCTCCTGTCGTCCGCCTCGCGCCTGCTGGCCGAGAAGTGTGTCGACGGGATCGAGGCCAATCGCGAGCAGAACGAGCAGTACGCCGAGCTGACGCTGTCGGCGGCGACAGCGCTCAACCCATACATCGGCTACGACAAGGCGTCGGAGATCGTGAAGAAGGCCGCATCGTCGGGGCGCTCTCTGCGCGAGGTCGCCCGCGAGGAGGGCGTGGACGACGCGACGCTCGACGAGGCGCTGGACTACCGCAAGATGGCCAAGCCGCACGACGGTGCGGGCTCGAGCTAGCTCGCTCTTCCTGCCGGCCCTCGTGCTCGCCCTCCTGCTGGGCGGCTGTGTCGTCGGCGACGAGGAGAAGCAGATCGAGCGCGGCGCAGTCTCGACGCTCGTCCTCGCGCCCGGCGATCTCCCTGCCGTGTGGGCTCCGTTCAACAGCGGCAGGCAGGTGAGCGCGGATGCTCCGGCCGGTGCGCGTTCCAACCCGCAGCGGTTCGGCCGCCTGGATGGGTGGATCGCCCGTTTCCGCCGCCCGGGATCGCAGCAGACCTCGGGACCGCTCGTGATCGAGTCGCGCGCTGACCTTTTCGATTCCGGCGATGGCGCCCGCGACGAGCTGTCAACCGCCAGGAGCGAGGTCGGCAGGGCGATCGGAGCTCGGCCCGCTGCTGAGCCGCTCGCGGATCCGGCCATCGGTGAGGAGGCCTTCGCTGCGACGATCCTCCAAAAGAGCGGCGGAGGAGGCATCCCGGACGTCCGGTTCTATCTGATCTCCTGGCGGCACCAGAACGTGGTCGCGTCGATCTTCGTCAACGGCTTCGAGCGGAAGCTGACGCTCGCGCAGGCTCTCGACCTCGCCCGCGCCCAGGAGCGGCGGATCGCGCGCGCCGGGGAGTGACCGGGCGTTCTTGGCTAGTTGCAGCCGATACTGAGGGGTCGTATATTCCCGTCGTTCAGCGGCGCGCCGTGCGCCGACACTCACGATCTGTGGCGGAGGGGGAAGGGCGAGGATGAAGCGAGCCTTTATTGCCCTGGCAGCGCTTGCAGGTCTGCTCGTTTTCTGGCTGGGTCCCGCGGGAGCCGACATCGGCGGCTCTCCAAAGGCGCTCAAGCTGGAGCAGATTGCGACGCCGTCGGGCGCCTACGAGTTCAAGGACGTCGTGCTCGGGACGAACATCACCGAGTGCCCGCAGGCCGGCATGAACACCGAGCCGGACCCGGTCGACAGGCGCGTCAAGGACGACGTCGAGAAGAAGAGCGATCACGGTGACGACACCCGTGCGAACACCGAATACAGCTGCTTCCCGCAGAACGAGACGAGCATCGCCGTCAATCCGACGAGCAGCCGGAACATCGTCAGCGGGGCCAACGACTATCGCCTCGGCTGGGCGTCGTCGGGGTTCTATGCCTCGAGCGACGGCGGCAAGCACTGGTACGACGGGTGGATTCCGTTCCCGTCGCTGCCGAACGGGGACAACCTCGACGGTGGCGGCGATCCGGCGCTCGCGTACGACCGCGGCGGAGTCGCGTACTACGCGGACATCAATTTCAACCGAACCGACGACACCAACGGCGTGTTCGTCAGCCGCTCGACGAACGGCGGCTTCACGTGGAGCCGTCCATGCGTCGTGCTCACCGACACGGCTGCGTGTGGCGGCCCTGGCGACCCGCGCCAACCCGGTGACGGCACAGTGGCCTTCACGCCGGAGAACCAGACGACGCCCCCGTTCGGGAGCACGGCCAACTTCAGCGTGACGTTCAACGACAAGGAATACATCGCGACGGGGCCGCGGCCGGACGGCGTTTCTCCGCACTGCTTCAAGCCCGCGTCGAAGGCACCGCTGAACCCGGGTGATCCGGGATGTCCGGCCGCGAACATCGGCCCGGACAGGGTCTACGTGACCTGGTCTCGGTTCACGAACCCGGCCGGGACACCCGGCTTCATCACCGACTCGAAGATCGTCATGAGCTACTCGGACGATCGCGGTCACTCGTGGTCGGCGCAGCAGGTGATCAACGGCAGCGCTCCGTTCTGCGGGTTCGCATTCGCAGGCGGGACGGCATGCGACGACAACCAGTTCTCGGTGCCGACCGTGAGCCCGAGCACCGGTCACCTCTACGTTGCGTTCGAGAACTTCAACACGGAGGACGAGAACCAGTGGCTCGTCGTCCGCTCGAAGGACGGAGGGGCGACGTTCGAAGGCCCGTTCTTCGTCACGCCCGACTTCG
>JAXIPI010000140.1:0-9615 GCA_045403015.1 Gaiellaceae bacterium
GACGTCGAGCGGCTCGAGTTCACGCGTGCGCAGCGCGGCGGAACGCGCGAGGGCGTGTTCGTCGCTGCGTCGGCTGTGCGGGAGGGTGGCTGGACCGCGACGGGAGATGCTCCGCACCTCGTGTTCGACTGGCTCCCCGGCGGCAGCGTGGATGCGCTCGCCGCGGAAGTCGAGCGTGTCGCGGCGCAAGTCACCGGTGCCGTCGAGGCGGCCGTGTGCCCTCATCCAGGCGGTCCGCCGACGTGCTGGTGCCGGCCGCCGCTCCCCGGGTTGATACTCGCCTTCGCACGAGCCCACGACGTCGATTGGTCACGGTCGACGCTCGTCGGCACGAGCCCTGCGCACCGCACGCTGGCCACGACCCTAGGTGCTCGCTTCGTTCCGGCCTAACGAGGGAGCTCAGGCGTGAGGACTCGTCGAGGCGGCTTCAGGCGAGAGCGCGCTGGCCCAGGCGAGCATGGCCGTCAGAGCGGTTCGACGTTCGTTAACGTTTCGCCTGCCATGAGGGGAACGGTGATGAGTGCGGTCGCAGTCGCGGCTGCGATGGTCGCCGGGTGCGGCGGTGCGCCGGAGCCTTACCACCAGGGACGCACGGCGTCTTGTCTCGAAAAGCAGGGCTTTGTAGTCGGCTACGGGCCGCGTCCTGTCGATCTCTCGGTCTACGAGGAGCAGACTGGCGGGAGTCGACTGCGGCTCGGCGTCCTGCGGTTTTACAGCTCGTCGGGAGAGGCAATGGATGCGGCTGAGGCGTCGCCTCGGCAGTTCAAGGACACGTACCGCAACGTCTTCGCGTACGGCTGGTATCTGGCACGCGCAGCCGCGACGGACTGTCTCCAGTCCGAGAGTTAGACCCTCCAGTCGTCGGCTCAGGCGTCATTCCGAACGCTGGCCCACCCTCGCGTGCTCATGTCACGGGCGTGAGCGACGGGCAGACCGAACCGTACGGCCCCACCCGACACATGTCATCCACACGCCGACGATGATCCCGGCTACGCCGATCCAGTAGCCGCGAGCAAGGGAAAGTGCACCAAAGGCGACGGTGACCGGGCCTACGAGAACAAATATCCGGCTGTAGGCACGCCACAACAACGCATTAATGGGCGCGCCCCACCGGCGCTCCCAAGCCACGTACCCACGCAGTACCCGCCGCACAGTTTGAGCGTATCTCGTCTCGTCCTTCAGGCGTCATTCCCGAACACTGGCCCAGACCAGCTTGTAGCCTCAGACCTGTGAGCTGGGTCGAGCGAGCGCATTGAGGCTGTGCTGACTCGGCTACGCCGAGCGCTCCCAGTCGTCGTTCTGATGAGCGTGGCCGGATGTGGCGGCGGCCTGAAGCTCAACTCAAACGAGACCGCCCGCGCCTTCGCGTCGCTCACTACGAACCCGCTTCGGGTGAACGTCGTGTGCCGCGACGTCGGGAACACCGCGCCCGGCTGGGACTATCGGTGCTGGTACACGATCCGCCCGACCGACGGCAGCGCGGCCTTCCGTTTCGACAGCTATCTGAAGGTCGACGAGGACTCGATCAGTGACTACACGACCAACTGACGACGCGCAGCCTCGTCGCCGCCGGATATTCACGAACGCTGGCCCACGCAACAGTTCGCGTCAGGCGCTCCTCACAGCTCGACCCGCATCTCCTTTGCCGATGCGTCGCTCGCTTCTCCGTAGCGCTTGATCGCATACGAACCGGGATTGGGAGAAGCCTCAACGATCACCGGTCTCATGACATCCCAAAGAGCATCAGCGTCCGGTCCATAGGCATACAGAATCGCCTCGCTCCCATCTAACGCAACCTCGTTCCCGTCGTACTCGCCAACGTCGGCATCGTTGATCGCGGCCTCGAGCGGCTCCTCGACTGCGAACACCGCGTCGAGACCAGTGTTTTTCAGATACACGATCACAGCCTGTTCGGGTGCAGTCACGGCGGCCTCTGGAGGATCGGTTCGGTTCGAAGCGGGTTCGCCCGAGCCTGCGTCCGACCCGCAGCCAGCCAGGATCATTCCGGCGGCCATGAGCGATAGAGGCATACGCGCTCGCAGCATGCCCCGAGCCTAACCGTCATCGATATTCGAACCGACCGCATCTTCAAGGACACTCCCGAGCGACGGCCCAGCCGAGTCGAGCAGCTTACGATGACTCCGGATGAGCGGCGCGGCGACCTTCGTTAGCGGACGGCGTCGAGGCCTGCGTGGACGGTTCGGCCTCTTTCGAGGAGTGGTTGAGAATGAGCGGGGACAAGCTCTCCGTGCTCGCTCTCCGACACTGGCGCGGATGCTCGCCACGACGTTGAATGAAGGCGTCGAGGAAGCGTCAGTCCCACCGTCGCGCCCACATGGGGTGGTCCGTTACTCAACGGCTTCGGCTCGAAACGGAAGCGAGACGATGGTGGTGGCAGATGACCGTGGACGGGATGCAGGCAAGCTCGGAGTGGGGATCATCGCGGTGACTGACGACCGCCAGCTTGCCGAGAGGCTCGCCGGCTTGCTCAACCGAGTCGACCCGGCTCATTTCAAGCCGCCGCAGAAAGGGCCCGGCTTCGGCTGGTTCTAGGGGACATTCCCGATACTGCGCAGGCGAGTGGCTGCCGCCGTCCCGACCTCGTCGAGGGGTCGCGTTGGACGAATCGGTCGATCAGAATCAGACAGTGGTCGTCATTCGTGCCGTCAGCTTCCTCATCGGTGTGGGCGCGACCGTCTACTTCGTCTGGTTCGGTATTGATGCGTTGATCAGTGGCGATGAGGAGGTCTGGTTCGCGATCACAGTCCTCGCGATGGCGCCGGTCCTGTTCGGAGCTGGTGTTTTCGTCCCGTCCCTCTTGAGGACGCACTCGCAGGATGAACGGACGCTCCGGATCGCTCAGCCCTTCCCCTCTATATGCCTTTCGGCCGCGATGTTCATCGGCTGCCTTGCCCTCAGCGCAGCACTTGGAGGAGGCTGGTGGTATCTGGCCGGCATCGTCGTGGGCGCGCTCTGCGCGAACGGCCAGGTTGCATCGATGAAGCACCTTCGTGAGATCATCGAGCGCAAGCTTGCAGGCGAGCCGCCCGTGCAGCGGCCCGATAGTGATTACTCGAAGACGGAGATCGTCTCCGTTGTCGTTCGCTCCGTGCTCAGTGTGAGCGTGTCGATCATCTTTGTAGCCGGGCTCACCTACGTGACGCTCGGCGACACGGCAGCCGTTGTCGCATGTTCAGCGATGCTGCTTCTCACGGTCTCGCTCTACGCCGTGACGGTTGCGCGGGGCAGGGCACGCCGACGCGACCAGAGCTCAGTCTGACCACCAATCTCGGGTGACATTCCGAACGCTGGCCCAAGCGACGGGCTGTCCGGCTAGTCCGAGCGTTGGAGGACGTACCGCTCGTTGGGACCTTCGCCCTCGAAGTAGGCGAGGCGTCCGGGGATGCAGGAGATGAACGTGCCATCGTTGTAGCCGACCACGTCCTCTAGGGCCGCCCTTAGATCGACCTCTTGGCCGTCGAGGTCGCTGCTGGCGGACATGACGTAGCAGCGCGAGGGTGCGCCCCGGCTCCGAAGCAGCCGGTAGATCTTGTCGAGATGGGCTTCGTGACGTTTCGCCCACTCGACCAGCGGCATACCTGGATCGAGCTTCTCTGCGTAGCGCTCGTCAAGGTCGGCCATGTGGTGGAAGCGCTGCGCCATGAACTTCTGCCGAGTCTTGGGCGAGCTGAGCCGAGCGAGGTACCGCTCCCGTCTATCTGGAGCGATGAACGCACGGATGATGGCTTCCTCGTGTTGCATCGTCCGCGAGTCTGCCACCGACACCGCTCAGGGGACACTCCCGAAGTCTGCCCAGGCAAGCGTGTGCACGCTAGGCCCGGCATATACTGGCCAGCGGAACGAGAAGGCATGCTCGGGGCCTCGGTGACCCGTTCGAACATGCCGTAGGCTGAGCGCAGTCCCAACAAGGAGAGGTCATGGCAGTCGGCCCCGTCGACGTCTACATCATTGGTTTTCCGGGCAACAAGTTCACCGGGCGTATCGCGCCGGCGATCCTGGAGCTCGTGGAGAACGGAACGATCCGAGTGCTCGATCTGCTCTTCGTGATGAAGGATGCAGACGGCGTCGTGACGTCAGTGGCGGCAGCGGATATCGACGAAGAGGGCGCAGCCTTCCTCTCCATCGACATCACGCAGCCGGGTGCGTTGGGGCCGGAGGACGCCGAGGAGGTCAGCGACGACCTCCCGTCCAACAGCGCGGCCCTCCTGATCGCGTTCGAGAACCTCTGGGTCGGGAAAGTGGTCGAGGCTCTGCGGGCTGCGGACGCCGTGTTGATCGACTCGATCCGGATCCCGGTCGACGTCGTGGAAGCGTTCGAGGCAAGCTAGCCCCACCCCTTCGAGATAGAGAGGTAACGACATGGGACTTCTACGCATGGCAACCCGCACCGCCGTCGTCGCTGGAACGGCCACCGCTGTGTCTGGACGCGTGGCACGTCGTCAGAACGCCAGGTATGCGGAGGAGGACGCACAGCAGTACGCGCAGGAGGCGCCGCCGGCGCCGGCAGCGGAGGAAGACGCGACCGCACAGCTTCAGAACCTGGCGAACCTCCACACTCAGGGCGTGCTCACCGATGAGGAGTTCGCGGCCGCCAAGGCCAAGATCCTCGGAATCTGACCGGTCACACGCGGGCCTGTGAGGCAAGTCGAGGCGTACGCGCAGCTGGCGGGGGTCTACGACGAGATTGTCATCGATCCCTGCCATGGTCGGTGGGCGTCGTTCCTGCATGAGCTCTGGCGTGCCGACCCGCAGGGCGTACGCTCCGTGCTCGACCTCTGCTGTGGCACGGGCGTCCTCGCAGGTGAGCTGATCGCACGGGGCTACCGAATCGTCGGCGTCGACGCATCCGACGCGATGCTGGCCCTCGCTCGCGAGCGCCTCGGCCCCGACGTGACGTTGAGCCGGATGACTCTCCCGGACCTGGCGATCGAAGACGTCTTCGACGCGGCGGTCTGCACGTTCGACGGCTTCAACTACCTGACCCCGGAAGAGTTGCGACTGACGCTGGTCGCGGTGGCCCGCTGCCTTCGGCCTGCCGGTTGGCTCGTCTTCGATCTCCACACCGATGCGATGATGGAGTTCACCTACTCCAACCCCATCGTCGCGGGTGAGTCAGCCGGAAACGGCTTCGTGATCACGAGTTCCGTGAACCCCGACGCCCGCACCTGCGAGACGACGATCGAGCTCACGCGGCCCCGTGACGGTGACCCCTTCAGCGAGCAGCACCGGCAGTACTTCCACGCCGACGAGGATGTCCATACGGCCCTCCAGGACGCGGGCTTCGCTGTTATCGCGGTAGGCGAGGAGTACACGCACGAACCGGTGGACGCCTCGACCCTCCGGGCCACCTGGACGGCACGGCGCCTCTACTCGCTGCCGGCCGCAGGCGCGATCCCGTGCCAGATCGCCTCGAGCAGCTCTTCGGCGTAGAGCTTCGGAGCCTCTGCCAGTCCGAACGGGAAGAGAACCCGCACGAACGGCGGACTGACGAGGAGATCGGCGATCAGATCGGGATCGACACCCCGCCGAAGCTCTCCACGCTCGATCGCCTGCCGGAGGAGCTCGTCGATTGCCTGGCGGCGAGGTCGCACGACGCGCTCGCCCCAGGCGGCGGCGAATTCGGGGTTGCGGTGCAGCTCGCCGAGCAGGCCGGGCAGGATCCGACCGCCGAGCGGATCGGCGAAGAGACGGATGACCTCGTGGACCTGGTGCAGCAGCACCGCGTAGATGTCCTCGCCCTCGAGGACGTCGAGCTCCGCTGAGAGATCGTGGATCGCGTCGGCGACCAGCTCCTCCTTCGAGCACCAACGCCGGTAGATCGTGTTCTTCCCGACGCCGGCTCGCGCGGCGATCGCTTCCATCGTCGCTGCCTGGAAGCCGCGTTCGGCCAGGAGCTCGAGCGTCGCTTCGATGATCGCCGGGCGCGCGTCGGCGCGGCGCGGACGACCACGGGGGCGTGGTGTGTCCTTCGTTTCGACCGGGCTCACCTTTCGGAACTTAGCAGAAGCGGAATACGAGGAGATACGGACACGAGCGTGCCGCGGCATGAATCCGACTCGCGCGCCCGTTCCAGTTACGATACGGATATACTTAGTCTCGTAAAGAAGGTGCGAGGAGGAGAGAACGATGTTCCGCAGCATTCTCGTCGCCGTCGACGGATCGCCGGCCGCCACCGCGGCATTGATGCAGGCGATCGACCTCGCTCGGACCGAGGGTGCGCGGCTGACGCTGATCAGCGTCGCCGCGCCGCCTCGCTGGCAGGTCGCAGCCGGCCCGTACTACGTGCCTCTTCCCGCGGAGGACGAGCTCGAGCGTGCAGCGCGGGAGACACTCGACCGCGCCGAAGCCCTTGTCCCCGAGGGCGTTCCGGTCTCGACAGCTTTTCGACGCGGCCGCATTGCCGAAGAGATCCTGAAGCGGGTCGAGACCGGCGAGCACGACCTCGTCGTCATCGGCTCCCGCGGGCTCGGGCGCGCCGGCGCGCTCCTGCTGGGAAGCGTCAGCCGCGCCGTCCTCGCCGGCAGCCCGGTTCCGGTGTTGATCGCCAGAGCCGCCGCGCGGCCGACCGCGGCGGGCGACTCCGAGCAGGCGACGGCCTTCGCATGACGGCTCCGGGTGGGGAGCAAACCGACGGCGACGACCCAGCGCCGCCTGTGCTCAGCGACGCAGCGCTCCAGCTCTGGGTGCTCGCGCTCCTCATCGCCCAGATCATGGTCGCGTGCTGGTGGTTCGGCCGGATGTACGTGATCTGAATCTCAGTGCGGTGGCCCGAGCCCTGAATCGGGGTACTGTCCAGACTCCGTCGCCCCGTCCTCGAGGAGGAGATCATGAGCGTCCCACGTGAGGGAGGCTGCGCCTGCGGAGCTGTTCGCTACCGGCTCACGTCCGATCCGCTCTTCACGCATTGCTGTCACTGCCTGAATTGCCAGCGGCAGACCGGAAGCGCCTTCGTCATCAACCTGCTGATCGAGACCGACCGGGTGGAGCTGCTCGCGGGTGAACCGCTGCCGGTCGACGCACCTCGCGACGACGGCGGCACGCAGCGAATCTTCCGCTGTCCCACCTGCCAGGTAGCAGTCTTCAGCCAGTACAGCCGTCCCGAAGTGCGGTACGTCCGCGCCGGCACGCTCGATCAGCCCGGGAGCGTCGTGCCCGACGTGCACATCTTCACGAGGTCGAAGGTGAGCTGGGTCACGCTCCCGGACTCAGCGCCTGCGTTCGACGTGTACTACGACATGAAAGCTCTGTGGCCGGCTGCCAGTCTCGAACGGATCGAGGCGATCATGACGCCGTGACGGAGGCCGTCGCGCACGAAGTTGCGCGACGGCCTCGATGGACGAGCGCCCGTCAGCGGGCGGGGCCGAGGTCGGGCGCGCTCTCGCTCCAGCGCGCGGTCAGCGCGTAGAGCACGATGATGTTCAGCGCCATCACAGTCAGTGACCAGAGCGGATACTGGCTGTTGCCGAGGAAGCCGAGCTGGGCGATGAAGTTCAGGGACACGACCACGATCGAGAACCAGCGTGCCCATGACTGCCCGGCGATGAGCCCGAGGCCTGCGAGAAAGAGCAGCACGCCCCAGACCAACATGACCCAGCCCCAGGCCGTCAGGTCGACGACGAGGAAGCCGGACGCAGTGACGACGAAGTACTCGTCTTCGAACAGAGCGATGAGGCCCTGGAAGAAGTCGATCGAACCGATGATCAGGAGCATGATGCCGGCGAAGCCGATCCAACCTGCCATGCTCTTGGAGTTCATCCCTACCTCCCTGTGGGAACGTCAGAAGCCGCGGCGTGAAGGGATCATGTCGCCTTCGCGTCCGTAACGCCACATTCGCCACAAGCGTCGCACACCCTTCGGACGTGGTGTTGTCCGCCATGACAGCACCACGGGCGTCGTCGTTCGACGGTGGCGAGTTGACGTCTACGCCGTGATCCGTCAGATTGGCCCGCGTGTGCTGCTTCCTCATCCTGCTTGGAGGCTTCGGCCCTCGAATCGCGCTCGCCGCCTGGTGGATCTTCGGCGACAAGGTCGGTGTGGCGTTCGACAGCTGGATCTGGCCGTTGCTCGGACTGCTCTTCCTCCCCTGGACGACGATCATGTACGTGCTTGCGTGGTCGGCGATCGGCGGAGTGGACGGCGCCGGCTGGCTGCTCGTCGCCCTCGGCGTCGGCCTCGACCTCGCGTCGTACTGCGCCCGTGGGGCGCAGTCTCGGTTCGGGACCACCGTCTGAGCGCGGTTACAGCTGCTTTGTGTAGCGGTGGCACGGCACAGCAATGTGTCCGTCTTCGGTCGCGGCGGCGTAGACGAACGGCCCATCGTCGACCCAGCCCGCGCGCTCGTAGAACGCCCGGGCTCTCGCGTTGCCGGCCACGACCGCCAGCCACGCGTGCCCGTGGCCGTTCGCTTTGACTTGGCGCTCCGCCTCGCCGATCAGTGTCGCGGCGACGCCGGTCCCTCGGTGGGCAGCCGAAACGTAGACCTGCTCGACTTCGTCGTCGACGACCATCACGAACCCGGCTAGGGCTCCGTCGACGGTCGCGACCGTCGTGAGACGTTCCGACGCCCGCGTCCGGAACGAGGCCTCGCTACGAACGTCCGCGAGCTCTTGCGGAACGAATCCGAGATGGCCGTCACGCCAACCGAGATGCCAGATCTCGGCGATGTCGCTGGCATCCTCGTCTCGCGCCGGGCGAAGCGTGACCTGTGGACGGTCCGAGACCACCAATCGATTCTATGAGCCTCGCATGCTGATTCTTGGGGTTGCAGGGCTCTTGTGACGGTAGGTACTTGCAATCCGCCGCAGTCGTGTCAGACTTCCGCTCCCACTTTCCGTCAGAACAGGAGAGGAGAACTCGATGCACAACCACTCACGCGAGCTCACTTATCCGGCCGTCATCGGGCTCCTCCAGGACGGCGAGTGGCACGCCGACGAAGAGCTGACCGCGGTGACGTCGTTCCCGCGCGAGTGGCTGCAAGAGGTCGAACGGGAGCACGCGCTCGAGCGGCGTCCCGGCTCGCCCGAGCTCGTCCGCCTCACGGCCGCCTGACCGTCCTGACGCCCGGCCGCGTGAGCGGCGTCGCGCTTGCCGCTTTCTCACCAGAGGGTCACGGCAGCGCAACCCATGCGCGCGTCCGAGCGGCCTAGGTTCGCGGCGTCACTTTCCCGTACGGAAGGAGCCGCCGTGAGATCCGCACGAACCTTGCTTTCAGCGCTTGCCGTGCTTGGAGTCGCTGCCCTACTGCCCGTGATGCAAGCGTCCGCCGACGACACCGACCGCCACCCGAACCGCGGGCGCGCCGACGAGCCGCTCGTGATCGCCCATCGCGGCGCCAGCGGCTATCGGCCGGAGCACACGCTCGGCGCCTACAAGCTCGCGATCGAGATGGGTGCCGACTACATCGAGCCCGATCTCGTCTCGACGAAGGACGGCATCCTGGTCGCCCGGCACGAGAACGAAATCTCACAAACGACCGACGTCGCGAGCCATCCCGAGTTCTCCTCCCGCTTCGCGACCAAGACGATCGACGGGGTCGCGCTGTCAGGTTGGTTCACGGAGGACTTCACGCTCGCCGAGCTGAAGACGCTGCGCGCC
>JAXIPI010000032.1:0-2425 GCA_045403015.1 Gaiellaceae bacterium
AAGTGCATCCTTCGTGGAAGGATTCGCGGGCGCGTCGCAGCGGTGGTGATCGGTGGGACCTCGATCTTCGGCGGCGTGGGCGGGTACGCCGGCACGATCCTCGGGGCGCTGATCCTGACGGTGCTCGACTCGCTGCTGACGATCCCCATGACGGCGATCGCCACCAAGGCCACGAGTGCAACAAGCGGTGCACCGAAGCGCCCGCGAATCCTTCCAAGCTTCATGCACTTCCCTCCTCTGGAGACTCGGAACCGAGTTTACGTCGATCTGGACGAAGCGAACAAACCACGATCAGTCGGAACTCCCGGCGGAGCCGCGCAGCGCACTGCTCGCCCGCCGAGCGTGCTCCGCGTAGGCGGCGTCGAAGAGCCGCCGCGACTCCTCTTCGCCGACGACCGCGGCGCTGGTCAGGACCGGCGGTAGCGCGCCTCGTGCGAGGAGCAGCTCCGCGGTGCGCACCTTGAGCTCGTTGACGAGCGCGACCGCCGCGATCGTCGAGCCCGGCCCGACCGGCGTCGCGGTCCCCTCGAGCACGACCATCGCGTCCCCCGGAGGCGTGCAGAGGTCGAGCACGACATCGGCGTGATCGAGCAGTCGCGTCCCGGTGGGATGCGTCGGCTCGGCGGCGAGCGACTGAGCGACCGACGTCACGGCGACAACCGGCAGTCCGCGCGCCTTGGCACCGATCGCGATCTCGATCGGCACTGCGGTCAGGCCGCTCGCGCTGAAGACGATCATCGCGTCCGGCGGCCCGAGCTCGAAGTTGGCGAGGATCGTCTCCGCAAGCCCTTCGACCCGCTCGATGAACATCGCCTGGCGCTGCCCATTCGCGCCGACGACCTGCGTATGAAAGGTCATCGAGAGCTCCACGATCGGATGGAAGCCGGGGTACGAGCCGTAGCGGGGGAACATCTCCTCGACGGGGATGCGGGAGTGCCCGGTTCCGAAGAGGTGAACGAGCCCATCGGCGGCGATCGCGTCGGCACAGAGTCTCGCGGCCCCGCCGACGGCTTCGCTCTGACTCTCGAGCCGGTCGAGCAGGGCTTTAGCGGCTGCGAGGTACCGCGTAGGCTCCGTGCTCACGTCCACGTCGAACGAGGAGGGCGCTGAACGGTGGTCGGCCACAAGGTGAGCATGCTGGGCACGGGTCTCATCGGCCTCTTCTACACCAGAACGCTGCACGGGCAGCGCAATCGCGACCGTGTGCACGTCGTCTACTCCCGCTCGGAGGAGCGCGCGCGGTCGTTCTGCGCGGACAACGATGTGCCGGAATGGACGACGGACCTCGAGCAGGCGATCGCCAATCCGGAGACGGACACCGTCGTGATCGGGCTCCCGAACCAGCTCCACGAGGAGGCCGTCGAGCTGTGTGCGAAACACGGGAAAGCGGTTCTCTGCACGAAGCCGCTGGCGAGGACCGCGGCCGAGGCCAAGCGGATGCTCGACACGATCGAGGGTGCGGGGGTCTTCGGCGGCTACCTGGAGGATCTCGTCTACACACCGAAGACGCTGAAGGCCGTCGCCGCCGTCCGGGCCGGCCAGATCGGTCAGGTGCTGTGGGCGCGGTCGCGCGAGACCCACCCCGGTCCGCACAGCGCGTGGTTCTGGGACGCCGCCCAGGCTGGCGGCGGGCCGATCGTCGATCTCGGCTGCCATTGCATCGAGATCATCCGCTCGTACATGGGCAAGGAGAACCGGCCGTTCGAGGTGATGTGCTGGACCGACACGCTCGTCCATCCGATCGAGGCCGAGGACAACGCGATCGCGCTGATTCGGTTCGAGAGCGGCGCGATGGGCCAGTTCGAGGTCAGCTGGACCTTCCGGGGCGGTATGGACCTGCGTGACGAGGTCGCCGGCACCGAAGGGACGATCTGGGCCAACCACTTCCTCCGCACGGGCTTCGAGATCTTCACGTCCGGCGCCGGCGAGGCGTACGTGGCCGAGAAGTCGGAGAGCGCGAGCGGCTGGCTCTTCCCGGTCGGCGACGAGATGTCGGAGCTCGGCTACACCGACATGTTCACGGACATGTTCGACGCGATCGACGCGGGTCGCGCGCCGAGGGAGACGTTCTACGACGGTTACGTCGTGAACGCGATCATCGACGCCTGTTACCGCTCGGCGGAGACGCGGCAGTGGGAGCCGGTGCAGCTCGAGGACTGGCGCGGCGCAGGCGTCCCGCGGATCGAGCGACCGCGGCGCGAGCACGACGGCAAGACGGTGATCAAGGAAGAGAAGATGCCCGACGGCCGCTCGAAGCTGATCCTGAAGGACGAGGCAACGGGCGAGTTCGTCGACGTCGTCTCGTCAACCTAGCTTGCGGGTGTCAGAGTTGTCTCTGGCACGAGTCAGGCACGAGTCAGAGACGAGTCTGACACCGGTCTCTAGACAATCAGAGGGCGCAGGGTGTTGCGGGCGAGAAGGAAGC
>JAXIPI010000205.1:0-9662 GCA_045403015.1 Gaiellaceae bacterium
ACCTCCTCGCGCCAGACGCCGAGCAGCGGGCGGACGACACCGTCCTCGCGCCGTGGCTTGATTCGCTGCGGTGAGCCTGAGGCGACGAGCCCGAGCAGCACCGACTCGACCTGGTCCGACGCGGTGTGGCCGGTAGCCCGCAACCGGTCGGTCGCGAACGAGTACCGGAGGGCGCGCAGCTCCGCCTCCGTCGACCCAAGTTTCAAGGTGTTTGGGGCCTCGACGATCTCGGCACCGAAAGCGTCGCGGCAAAAACGCGCGTCCTCGTCGGACTCGGCGCC
This sequence comes from Gaiellaceae bacterium, assembly GCA_045403015.1. Classification (GTDB taxonomy): domain Bacteria; phylum Actinomycetota; class Thermoleophilia; order Gaiellales; family Gaiellaceae; genus Gaiellasilicea. Next base: position 282 of record JAXIPI010000205.1, read on the forward strand.
ACGCAGCCCGTGCGCGACGTGCAACGCCGAGACTCGGTAGCCGAGCTCGCCGAGCACGTGCCAGAGGCAGGTCGAGTCCGCTCCACCCGAGACGAGGCAGGTGACCTCGGCACCCGGCTCGATCAGGCCATGCTCGCGGATGAAGCCCTCGACAACGCCCAGCATCCCCTCTAGTTTGCCCTAGAAGGCGGGCGACGCGATCCACGCCTCGAGCACGTCGAGCGCCCGTTCCAGGTCCTCGCGCTCCAGCCGGAGGACGCTCGCGTAGTCGACCTGGTTCATCCTGCTCCGCGGCGGGCTCCCCGCAGCGGCGTCGCGCACGTAAGCGATCGGCAGCGAATGGCCGACCAGCAGCACGGTTTCCTCCGGGCGGTCGAGCAACACACGGAAGCCGGCGGCGTAGCGGCGCACGATCTCGGCGCGGTGCTCTCCTCCCGGCGGCGCCTCGAGTGGGCCTCGTCCGACGATCCACTCGCGGTAGACGTCGAGGGAGCCGCCCTCGAACTCGCCGTAGCGAGGGTCGTTCAGCTCCGACACGACGAGGAACGGGACGTCGCGGCCTTCGAGTGCGACCTCGGCGGTCTCTCGAACCCGCTCGAACTCGGTGACCGCGCAGAGGTCGATCTGCTCCTCCGCGAGGATCCTGCCGAGAGCACGAGCTTGCTCGCGCCCGGCTTCGGTCAGCGGACACGAGACGCCGGGGTCACCGTTGACGAGCTGCTTCGCGCTGTACTCCGACTCGCCATGCCGCGCGAGAAGCAGCTGCTTCACAGGAGCACGCTGCGGTAGTCCAGCACGTGCTCCATCCCGATCTTCTCGTAGAGACCGATCGCGGCCTCATTCTCGGCGCGGACGAAGAGGCAGACGCGCGGCACGCGCTCGAGCAGCAGCCGGACGAGATCGCGGAGCCCGCGCTCCCCGTTGCCGGCGCCGCGCGCGACCGGGTCGGTCCAGACCTGCTGCAGCTGGACGGCCTCGGGCGTCCAGGCCGATGCTTCCGACTTGAAGAGGATGACGCCGTCCTCGTCCCAGATCCAGGACCGTCCCTCCTCGATCTGGGCTCGCGTGCGCCAGCGGAAGCCTTCCGCATCTCGCATCAGAGGATCGATCCCCAGCTCGGTCTCGTGCGCCTGCGCGCAGGCCGGGACGAGGAGATCGAGATCCGCGATCGTCGCGGCGCGAAGCCCGCTGTCGCCCGGATCGGGCTGCTCCGAGATGGTGTAGACGGGCTGGCCGGGCCGGTCTTCTCGCGGGCGTGGAAGCCGGCTCGCAACCGCCTCCCACAGATCGGAGATCGCGCCCTGCTCGCCGATCAGCATCCGTGCCCTGGCCCGCACCGTGACGTCGCCGTAGACCCCGCAGCCGCGGCCGGATGGGACGACGTTCGCACCCGTGTGGCAGAGGGAGACGAGACGGCCTTCTTCGGCGACTCCGGCGAAGCGGCCGAGGCCGCGGCGCGCCACGTCCTCGAGGAAGACGCGCTCGACCGGGTCCTCCGCGCAATACGCGAGGATCTGCTCGAGGGGTGGGTCGACGATGTGCGCCATGCTCCTGATCTTCACGTATAGGGTCTCGCGGATGCCGATCCACGTGAGAGCCGAACCCGGTGAGTACGCCGAAGCGTGCCTGTTGCCGGGCGACCCGCTGCGGGCCAAGTACATCGCCGAGACCTACCTCGACGACGTCGTGCAACGGAACTCCGAGCGCGGCCTACTCGGCTACACCGGCGCCTGGGAGGGAAAGCCGGTCTCCGTGCAGGGCACCGGCATGGGCTGCCCGGGCGCGACGATCGTCTTCGAGGAGCTCGTGCAGCTCGGCGTCAAGAAGCTCCTGCGCGTCGGCACGTGCGGCGGCCTGCAGCCCCATCACGCGCTCGGGGACATGATCGTCGCGCTCAGCGCCGTGCCCGCCGACTCGACGGCCATGCACCTCGTCGGCAACGAGCCGCATTGCCCGACAGCGAGCTGGGAGCTGATTCACGGCGCCGTCCACGCCGCCAAGGAAATGGGTCAGGAGATGCACGTCGGCCCGATCGTCTCGAGCGACCTCTTCTACAACCCGGACGAAGGGCAGTACGAGCGCTGGTCGAAGCGCGGCGTGCTGGCCGTCGAGATGGAGGCGTCGGCGCTCTTCACCGTGGGCGCGATCCGCGGCGTCCAGGCGGGCTGCCTCCTGATCGTCAGCGACATCATCGTCGAGGGCGAGTTCAAGCGCGTCACCGACGACGAGATGAAGGCGGCGGTCGACCGGATGACACGCGTCGCGCTGGCGACGGCCACTCATTAGCGACACCGTCTTCCTCGTCAATCCGGCGTCGGCGAACGGGTCGACGGGCCGACGCTGGGCGGAGATGGCGCACCGCGCGGCGACACGCGGCCTCGAAGGCGACACGCTCTTCTCGCAAGGCTCGGGCCAGCTCGGCGAGCTCGCCCGGACCGCGGCGGACGACGGCGCGAAGCTGCTCGTCGTCGTCGGCGGCGATGGGTCGGTGAACGAGGTCGCGAACGGGATCGCCGGCCGCGACGACGTCGAGATCGCAGTCATCCCGCGCGGCACCGGCTGGGACTTCGCCCGGACGTACAAGATCCCGCACAAGCTCGACGGCGCGGTCGAGGTGGCGCTCACCGGGCGGCCGCGTACGATCGACCTCGGACGCGCCAGCTACCGCGCCTGGGACGGCAACGAGGCGTCGACCTACTTCGCCAACGTGGCGAGCGCGGGGATGAGCGGTGCGATCGCCCAGCGCGCGAACGACACGACGAAGGTGCTCGGCGGGAAGGTCTCCTATCTCTGGGCGACGTTGGCCGTCTTCGCGCGGTGGCAGAACTCCGAGCTGCGCCTGACAGTGGACGACGAGAGCCGCGTGGGTCAGATGCACGACGTCGTCGTCGCCAACGGCCGCACCTTCGGCGGCGGGATGATCATCTGCCCGGAAGCGGAGCCCGACGACGGCCTCTTCGACGTGCTCACGATCGGCGACCTCACGAAGGGCGACCTGCTGATGACGCTGCCGAAGACCTACCGCGGCCGCCATCTCCCGCACCCGAAGGCGGAGCTTCTGCGCGGGAAGGTGGTCACGATCGAGGCGGATGCCCCGCTCCCGGTCGAGCTCGACGGCGAGCAGCCGGGAAACACGCCGGCGCGGTTCGAAGTCGTGCCGGGCGCGCTGCGCCTGCGCGTCCCGGCTTCGGGCTCGTAGCGGTCTGCTACTCCGCGGGCGGTTTCGAAGCCGTCGCCGTCTTCCGCGCTGTCGTCGACTTACGCCGGGCGGGCGTCTTCTTCGACGGCGCCAGCTGCTTCTCGAGCTTCGCGACACGCTTCTCGAGCTCGTCCAGACCTCGCAGCTTCTTCTGCATCTCGTCCAACCGTGTCTTCGTGTCGTTCGCCAAATCGACGAACTTCGAGCCGCCAGGCACGTCCGCGAGCCTGTGCAGCGCCTCGGCTCCGAGATCCTGGAACCGGGTGAGGAGATCCTTCTGCTGTGTCTTTGCCATGGCGCGATCGTACCCCCTGTAGTAGCAACGTATCGACGAACTGTCTTTTCGCGGCGATTGACGTCAGACCTTGCAGGATCGGTGCAGCGCCTCGGATGGTGCAACAGCCGACCCACCGAGTATGAACAGCGTCATGCGTACAGAGGTATCGCAAATGTTGACCATTTCTTCACCCTTTCTGCGCATGTTCTGGACACAACGACGGCTACCGTGAGAGAGAAATGACGAAGCACTTCGGCAGACGGGCACGCCAGCTCCACGAGCACAAGTCCGTGACCGCCCACGCACTGCGCCAGCACGCCGGGATCCCCTACGAGGTCGAGCAGAAGGTCTGCAGCGACTGCAAGCGGGTTCTCGACGAGCGGACCGTGCGCCGCGCGGCCGCGTAGCTCGCGGATCAGGCGAAATCGCATCCGGTTCGACCGGACTGCTTCACGTTCTCCGGAGTCCGCATCGCCTGCGAGAGTTGCGGCGTGCAGGGGTTCAACTTCTCGACCGACGTTCTCGTCCGGTTCGCCGAGACCGATGCGCAGGGGATCGCCCACCACGCGTCGTTCGTGGTCTGGCTCGAGGTCGCGCGCGTCGCCTATCTGACCGAGTTCGCCGGCGGTTACGGTGGAATTCGGGCGCACGGGATCGAAGCGCTGACGACCGAGGTGCAGGTCCGGTATCACCTCGCGGCGCACTTCGACGAGCGGCTGACGGTCTGGACGCGGTGCGTCGACATCCGCGGAGCGCGGTTCCGCTACGAGTACGCGATCGACCGCGCAGGAGCTCTGGTCGCCGATGGGCACACTTCACACGCGATCGTCGACGCGGCCACACGCCGGCCGACCCGTGCGCCCGCCTGGTTCGTCGACGTGATCGCTAAGGCTGAGGCTTAGACGCCGGTGGCGCCGGCGGCACGCCGTCCACGACGCCGGGGACGACCGGGTCGACCTTCGGCGGCTTCTTCTTCGGCTTCGGCTTCGGCTTCGTTCCGACGCGGAGGACCCTCGGCTCGGAGCGGTACTGCGAGTACCAGCTGTCCTCGTGCAGCAGCTTTCCGTTCGCGGCGTACACCTGCCGGCTGACGCTCGTCGCGCGCGCCGGCTCGCCGTACTCGAGCACCTCGCTCTCGCCCTTCAGCAGCGTCGGGTCGGGAACGCGCTTCACCTTCGGTGCACCGATGACTCGCAGCGGCTGCTCGGTCGATTCGACCCGCCGGTTCTGGGGCGTGCCGTAGATGTTGACGGTCAACGAGCCGGAGCCGACGAACGTGCGCACGAGAAGCCAGTTGTCGGTGTCGTTCGTGAACTTCAGGTCGAGATCGGGGTAGTTGACCGTCGCGTCGCGCCCGAGCGGGTAGTGCGAGATGTAGAGGGCGTGGTTCGTGCGCTCATCGATCTGGAGCCCGCCCTCGTAGGCCGCGTTGAAGACGGTCGTCGAGACCTGGCAGATGCCGCCGCCGAGCCCGGTCTGGAGCTCGCCGTTGATGATCACGGGCGCTTCCTGGAAGCCCTTCTCGGCCGTGCGCTCTCCGGTCGTGCCGTTGAACGAGAACGTCTTGCCCGGCGCGATCAGCGCACCGTCGATCAGCTTCGCGACCAGGGCGACGTTGTGCAGGCGGCTCGCGATGCCGCCGTAGGTCGTGTAGTAGCTGCCGACGACGCCGGTGATCCCCATCGCCTGCGCCTCCGCCACAGTGCGCTCGGCGACCGCGGTGCGGACGGAGAGCGCCGCGGTGCGATTCGTGGGCGAGATCGCAGCCGCGAGGAGCGCCTCCGCGGTCGCGGGCACGTCGATGGCGAGGCCGGGCTTGTCGGGGAGGATCGCGATCCCACCGTCGGCGGTCACCGAGAAGCGCGCGTCGACCGGAGCGTGCTCGACGGTCTTGCGCAGCTTCGTGAACCATTCCTCGGCCCCTGGGCCGGCGATCGCCAGCTCGGTCTTCCCCGCAACGGGCAGGGAGAGAAGCTCCGCGATGCGCCAGCGGGGGAGCTTCCAGCGCACGCCGGAGTACTCGAGCCGGACGGGCGCCGAGAGGGCGAGCCGAGCCTGGCGAGCCGCGGGAGCGAGATCGGCGGCGCGGACTTCGACCGGGTCGATCCGGACGGGAAGCGCAACTGTGCCGCCACGCTCGAGACGGGCGAGCGCGCGCACGACTCTGCTCTCGGCCGCCTTCCGGTTGAGCTCCAGTCCGGGCCGGCCGGGCACCAGTTCGATCGAGAGGCCGCGGCGCACGAGCTTCGCCTGGACGGGGCTCTGGTCGATCTCGCGCATGAGGCCCGCGAGCTTGTAATCCAGGGCCGCCGCGTAGGCCTGGACGGGCGGCATGACCTCGGCGCCGAAGAAGCGTGCCTGCAGCCGCCGGAAGCCGCGCACGGGCCCGAAGCCCTCTCCCTCGCGGCTGGCCGACTCGAGCGCGGACGCCCAGTCGGCCTCGACGCCGAGCGTCGTCGCCTTGATCGGGTAGCTCTTGCCCCCGGCCGTGAACACGATCGGCACGTGAGCGACCTCGTCGAAGCGGCGCTCCAGCAGCGCACGCGCCTCCTGCGGTGTCAGCCCGCCCACGTCGACGCCGGCGATTGCCACACCGTCCGCCAGCCGCGCGGTCGAGCCGGCAAACGCAAGCCCGACGAGCGCCACCAGCACCGCGAGGAGTGCAATCGAGACCAGGATCCAGCGCGCGATCACACTCGCGGCACGTCCCCCAGGCGCCGAACCGGCGCGGACTATTGTCGATTCGACCCGCACGAAGTCGGTCAGTGTAGCCGCCACCCAGGCGGGCCACGTCTAGTTTTGGTAAAGAGCAGCGGCCTCAGCGGCGGAGATACTGAACGATCACGTGCCGCTGGATCTCGGACGTTCCCTCGACGATCTGGAGCACCTTCGCGTCGCGCATCCATTTCTCGACCGGGTGGTCGCGCATGATCCCGGCGCCTCCGAGGATCTGAACCGCATCGGTCGTGATGCTCATCGCCGCGTCGGCCGCGAACGCCTTCGCGTAGGAGCCGAGGAGGCCCGCGTCTTCTCCCGCGTCGAGGGCGGCAGCCGCGCGCCAGACCAGCAGGCGAGCCGCCTCGACCTGCATCGCCATGTCCGCGAGCTTGAACGACACGCCCTGCTTCGAGATCAGCGGCTTGCCGAACGCACGCCGCTCGTTCGCGTACTCCGTCGCGTACTCGAACGCGGCGCGCGCAATCCCGAGCGCGGAGGCGGCGACCTGCGGCCGCGAGTGCATGAAGAAGTCCATCGCGATCGCGAAGCCCTCGCCTTCCTCGCCGAGCAGGCGGTCAGCCGGGATGCGCGCGTCGTCGAGCAGGATCGAGCCGGTGTACGACGCCCGCAGGCCGAGCTTCGGCTCCTTGCGGCCCGCCGAGAGGCCGGGATCGCCGGCCTCGACCAGAAAGGCGGTGATCGCGTCATCGAGCTTCGCAAAGACGATCGTCAACTCCGCGATGCCGCCGTTCGTGACGTAGCACTTCTCGCCACTGAGGACGTACTCGTCGCCGTCCAGGCGCGCGGTCGACTGAATCGCAGCGACGTCGGACCCTGCGCCGGGCTCTGTGAACGCGATCGCGGCAAGGCATCCCTTCTCCGACGCGAGCCGGGTCAGCCAGCGCTCCTTCTGCTCGGGCGTCCCCGACCGCACGAGCGGGCGGACCGGGAACATCGTGGCGCCGATCGGGGCCGAAAGGCCCGCGCAGCCCCAGGAGAGCTCCTCGGCGATCAGCGAGGACGTGACAGCGGCGACGCCGCCGCCTCCGTACTCGACGGGGATCGCGTGCGAGGTGAGGCCGAGAGCGGCCGCCTTGCCGAGGAGCTCGCGTGGGCAGTCCTCGCGGTCGTCCCACTCACGCGCGATCGGCCTCAGCTCGCGCTCGGCGAAGTCGTGGGCGAGGTTGCGGAGCTCGCGCTGCTCCGGCGTCAGCTCGAACGAGATCCCGGCGGCTGCTACCGGCGCCACCGAGGCTCGACTCTGGAGCTCGTCGTTGCTAGAGGTCGGCCGACTGCCCGCCGTCGAACGGGCATTGCCCATCGTGCGACTTGAACTGCGTCGCCATGGGGTTCGCTGCCGGAGCCTTCTCTACGTTCGACGAGCTCTTGGCGATCGCCGAGGGCACGGCGAGGAAGACGCCGACGACCCCAAGCACGACCACGCGCTTGAACATGGCGGGAGCATACCCAAATCGTGGCTATCAACACAACAGTCCAAAAATCGGCTAGAAGACGAACAGCTCGACGCCGCCGCTGACGTTCAGCTGCACGCCGGTGATGTAGTTCGCAAGGTCCGAGCAGAGGAAGCAGATCGCATTTGCGATGTCCTCCGGTTCGCCCGGGCGCTTGAAGACGGTGCGGTTGGCGATCCGCTCGTTCATCGCCGGATTCGCGAAATGGAACGCCTCCGTGCCGATGATTCCGGGCACGATCGCGTTGCAGGTGATCCCGTGGCGCCCGCCCTCCATCGCGAGTGTCCGCGTCAGCCCCAGGATGCCCGCTTTCGTGGTCGAGTAGCTCGCCTGTCCGAAGCCGCCGAGGGTGCCCGCGACCGAGGCCATGTTGATGATCCGGCCCCACTCCCGCTCCTTCATGTGCGGCCACACGGCCTGCGCGCAGTTGAACCCGCCGGTCAGGTTGACGCGCAGGTCGCGCTCCCAGAGGTCCGGGTTCTGGTCCAGGAACTGGCCGACGTGGTCGAGCGTGCCCGCGTTGTTGATCAGGATGTCGACGGAGCCGAACTCCTCGACGACACGATCGACGGTCTCCTTCACCTGCTCGCGGTCCGTGACGTCGCACTTGATCGCCGCGGCGCGACGGCCCATCTCCTGGATCTCCTTCGCGGTCGCCTCGGTGTAGACGATGCCCTGCGCCTTGGCGACCTGCGCGAGGACGCCGTAGGACTCGGCGGTCTCGGTCGACTCGTCCGACTCGACCTGGATGTCCGCGATCACGACGTCGGCGCCGGCACGGGCGAGCGCGAGCGCGTCCGCGCGGCCGAGTCCTCGCGAGCCGCCGGTGACCAGGGCGACGCGTCCGGAAAGGTCGATCTCGATCGCCACGTTGCGATCCTACGGTAGAAGGGCTGGATGCACAGGATCGACATCGCCGAGCGCCGCGCACGACTCGTCGTGCGGCACCGGCTCGACCCCGCGGCACGCACGGGTGATCCGCTGGCGGTCGCGCGCTCACTCGTCTGCCTGCACGCGACGGACGCGGTCACGGTCTTCCTCTCCATCCGGGCGCGAACCGATGGCATCGCGCCGGCGGACGTCGAGCGAGCGCTCTACGACGAGCGGAGCCTCGTCCGCCTGCTTGCGATGCGGCGCACGCTCTGGGCCGTGCCGCGCGAGCTCGTCCCGGTCGTGTTCGCGGCCGGGACGCGGGCGGTGGCGGCGCGACAGCGGAAGCGGCTCGAGGGCTTCCTACGCGAGAGCGGCGTGACGACCCGGCCCGGCCCGTGGATCACGCGCGCGGGGAACGCCGCCGTCGCTGCCGTGGCGGCGCGGGGGGAGGCGATGACGACAGACGTGACGCGCGACGTGCCGCTGCTCGCGAAGAAGCTGCGCTTCGGCTCCGGCAAGTGGGAGGTCGAGCAGAGCGCCGGCGCCCGCGTGCTCCCGCAGATGGCGATGGAGGGGCGGCTGATCCGCGGGCGACCGCGCGGAACGTGGATCAGCCCGCAGTTCTGCTGGGTCACGACAGAGGACTGGCTCGGCGGGCCGATCGAGGAGGTCGACGTTGCCGCCGCGCAGGCCGAGCTCCTACGCCGCTGGCTCGCCTCGTTCGGCCCGGCGACCGAAGAGGACATCCGTTGGTGGGCCGGCTGGACGGCTCGCGAGGCGCGCGCCGCGCTCGCCGCCGTCGCTCCCGCCGAGGTCGACCTCGGCGGCGGCAGGGGCGACGT